>NZ_JAVRIB010000001.1:0-370595 GCF_031846275.1 Spectribacter hydrogenoxidans | reverse complement strand
CGTCCCGCGGGCACCGGGGGCCCCCGACCATCGGGTGCTGGGATTGCGGGCAACCGGCACCCTGCGCCAGTTGCGCTATCAACTGGCCTATGCCGAGCAGACCGATCACGCCGACGCGCCGGCAACCGTGGACGCCAACTATCTGCGGCTGCAGCTATCGCTGGCCGGGTTACCGATCACACCCACCCTCGGCTACGAGCGACTCGGCGGCGACGGCACCTATGGCTTCCGGTTCCCGCTGGCGACCAACCACGCCTTCCAGGGCTGGGCCGATGTATTTCTCGTCACCCCGCCGGGCGGGGTGGTGGACCGCTACCTGAAGCTGTCCGGCAAGGCGGGGCCGGTCCGGTTGACGGCGGCCTATCACGATCTACGGGCCGACCAGGGCGATGCCGACTACGGCCGCGAAATCGACCTGTCCGTCGCCGTACCGGTCACCGAACAGTTGAGCCTGCTGGCCAAGGCCGCCGACTACCGGGCCAGGACATTCGCGGTCGATACCCGCCGCCTGTGGTTGCAAGCCGCATTCGCGTTCGACTGAGCCGGCGCGGCGCGCGGGAAGTATTAACAGGCCTGGTGCCCGGCATTGGTGCAAATCCGATCCGAGAAGGGCCGCCATGGTGCGGGGCGGATCGCGAGCCGGCCATCCGTCAATTGCACACCAGCAGATAACCATCTGATTCGTAATATAAAAGTACACAAAAAGCCGATTGGCACGGTCACTGCAAGAATGTTCACAAGCGCCGATGCCGGCGGATCAATGGCGATCCGGATGCCGACAGCGGTGACACAAGCAGATCGCTCAGGGCAAAGACGCCCGCGTCTCGACCACCACGGTCGAGGCGCGGGCGTTTTTTGTTTGGGCCAGGGGAAACGCCATGAATGCCATGACTTTCACAATACGCCGGAGCCGGCCATGAGCCGCCCATTTCAGGACTCCCGCCGACGGCTGCTGGCCGGGGGTGCCGGGGCGGCGATGGCAGCCGCCACCGGCCTGGCCGGCGCCAGTCGCGGCAACGGACGAAACGCCTCCAGCAAGCGCCGGGTAACGCTCGGCTTCATCCCGCTCACCGATTGCGCCCCGCTGGCGATCGCTGCCGAGCGTGGCTTCTTCGCGGCCGAAGGACTGGAAGTCAGGCTGTCCCGCGAGCCCTCCTGGGCGGCCATTCGCGACAAGGTGGCGATCGGCGCGCTCGACGGCGCCCACATGCTGGCAGGCATGCCGCTGGCGACCAGCCTGGGGGCCAGCGGCACACCGCAGCCGATGATCACGGCCCTGTCGCTCAACCTCAACGGCAACGCAATCACGGTATCCGCGGAGTTGTACCAGCGGATGCTCGCCGCCGACCCCGAGGCCATGGCCAGCCGCCCGGTGTCGGCCCGTGCCCTCAAACGGGTGATCGAGGCCGACCAGGCCGAAGGGCTGGCGCCGCTGACCTTCGCCAGCGTCTACCCGGTGTCGTCTCACAATTACCAGCTGCGCTACTGGCTGGCTGCCGGTGGCATCGACCCGGAACGTGACGTACGGCTGATCGTGATCGATCCGCCGCGCATGGTGGCCAACCTCGCGGCCGGCCGCATCGCCGGCTACTGCGTGGGCGAACCCTGGAACCAGTTGGCCGTGGCGCGGGGCGTCGGACACGCGGTGATTACCGGCTATGAGCTCTGGAACAATGCGCCCGAAAAGGTGTTCGGCGTCACCCGCGACTGGGCCGACACCAACCCGGACACCCACCGCGCACTGCTGCGGGCCCTGATCACCGCCTGCGCCTGGCTGGACGTGCCGGGCAACCGGGCCGAGGCGGCCCAGATCCTGGCCGGACCGGCGTACGTGGACGCGGACCCGGCCCTGCTGCGCCGGGCCCTGTCGGGCGGCTTTCAGTACCACCCCGGCTCCCAGCCGGAGGCGCTGCCGGACTTCAATGTATTCCACCGTTACGCGGCCAACTTCCCCTGGCGTTCCCACGCAGCCTGGTTCATCACCCAGATGCTGCGCTGGGGCCAGATCCGGCACGCCGTGGATATCCGCCGGGCCGCGGCCGAGGTCTACCGGCCGGATATCTACCGGGCCGTGGCCGGCGAGCTGAACATGCCCGCGCCGGCCGCGGATGATCGACCTGCCGGCGGTCACGCCCAGTCCTGGACGCTGACCACGAACGACGGCGCTCTGGCGATGGGGCCGGACCGCTTCATCGACGGTCGCGTGTTCGACCCCGACCGGCCGGTGGCCTACCTGGAATCCTTCGAGCGCCACGCTCTGAGCGCGGCGCTGGCCGACCTGCGGCGGCTCAACCCCGAAACCCACGCCTGAAGCAAGACCTGCAAGGACGACCCATGGAACTCGCCAACAAAGCCACGCGCATCCGCCTGTTCGATTTCAAGTCGATCCAGATGCGTACCTTCCACATGACCTGGCTGGCCTTTCACCTGTGTTTCTTCGGCTGGTTCGGCATCGCACCGCTGATGGCGGTGGTCCGGGAAGACCTGAACCTGGACAAATCGATGGTGGGCTCGACCATCATCGCCTCGGTGGCCATTACCGTGCTGGTGCGGCTGATCATCGGCCCGCTGTGCGACAAGTTCGGCCCGCGCCGCACCTACACGTGGCTGCTGGTGCTCGGCTCGCTGCCGGTGATGGCGATCGGTTTCGCCGACTCCTTCGAGACCTTCCTGATGGGGCGGCTGGCGATCGGCGCCATTGGCGCCTCGTTCGTGATCACCCAGTACCACACGTCGGTGATGTTCGGCCCCAACGTGGTGGGCACGGCCAATGCCACCACCGCCGGCTGGGGCAATCTCGGCGGCGGCACCACCCAGATCGTGATGCCGCTGATCTTCACCGCCATCGTCAGCCTCGGCGTGTCGGAAACGCTGGGCTGGCGGCTGGCCATGGTGGTGCCCGGCATGGTGCTGTTCGCCACCGGCATCGCTTACTGGTTCGTCACCCGGGACGCGCCGGACGGCGACTACCGCGAACTGCGCGAACAGGGCCTGATTCCGCCGGCGAAGGCCGAGCGCGGCGGCTGGGGCACCTTCAAGACCGCCGCCGCCGACTACCGCGTGTGGGCGCTGTTCATCGTCTATGCCGCCTGCTTCGGGGTGGAGCTGACGATCAATAACGTCGCGGCCATCTATTTCTTCGACGAATTCGACCTGGACCTGAAGACCGCCGGGCTGATCGCCGGCCTGTTCGGGCTGATGAACCTCTTCGCCCGCACGCTCGGCGGCTTCTTCTCGGACCTGTTCGCCCGCTACCGCGGCCTGCGCGGCCGGGTGCAGTTCCTGTTCCTGGCGCTACTGGTCGAGGGCTTCGCGCTGATCCTGTTCTCGCAGATGACCGTGCTGGCGCTGGCCATCGCCTCGATGATCCTGTTCAGCCTGTTCGTGCAGATGTCCGAGGGCGCCACTTTCGGCCTGGTGCCCTTCATGCACAAGAAGGCGCTGGGCGCGGTGGCCGGCATCGTCGGCGCCGGCGGTAACGCCGGCGCGGTGGCGGCCGGCTTCCTGTTCAAGAGCGAATCGCTGAGCTATGCCCAGGGCCTGCTGTTCCTGGGCTGCGCCGTGGTGGTCTGTTCCTTCTTCGCCCTGGCCGTGCGCTTCTCGCCCGCGGTGCAGGCCGAGGAGGACAGCGCCCTGCGCGCCGCCATGGCCGAGCGTAAACGCGATGACGAGGTGTCGGACGCCGAGCCCAGTCCGGCCTGACATCCCCTCACCCTGACCCTCTCCCTCAATGCGGGGAGAGGGGATACGGATGCACCCGATTGATAACGACGAAGCTTCGGAGACAACTCATGGCAGACAAACTGCCCGAACAGAAACAGGACCTGGTGGTGATCGGCAACGGCATGGCCGGCATGCGCACCGTCGAGGACCTACTCAAGATCCGCGCCGGCGACTTCAACATCACGGTGTTCGGCGCCGAACCCTACGGCAACTACAACCGCATCATGCTCTCGCCGCTGCTCGCGGGGGAAAAGCAGCTCGACGAGATCATGATCAACACCCGCGAGTGGTACGACGAAAACGGCATCACCCTGCACAGCGGCGATGCGGTGGAATCGATCGACCGCAAGCGGCGCATCGTGCATTCCCGCAGCGGCAGGGAAGTGCCCTACGACCGGCTGCTGCTTGCCACCGGCTCCAATCCGTTCGTGATCCCGGTCCCCGGGAACGACCTGGAAGGCGTGATCACCTTCCGCGACGTCGACGACGTCAACGGCATGCTGGATGCCTCGAAAAGCCACCGCAAGGCGGTGGTGATCGGCGGCGGCCTGCTCGGACTGGAGGCGGCCAACGGCCTGATGAAACAGGGCATGGAGGTCACCGTCGTGCATCTGATGGATGCATTGATGGAGCGCCAGCTCGACGCCCCGGCGGCGAAGATGCTGCAGTCCTCGCTGGAGGAGCGCGGGCTGACCTTCCGCATGGAGGCCAGGACCGAGGCCATCCTCGGCAGGAAGCGAGTCGAAGGCGTGCGCTTCGCCGGCGGCGATCAGATCCGGGCCGACCTGGTGGTGATGGCGGTGGGCATCAAGCCGAACATCGAACTGGCCCAGTCCGCCGGCCTGCACTGCGAACGCGGCGTGATCGTCAACGACACCATGCAGACCTATGACCCGCGCGTGTACGCGGTGGGCGAATGCGTACAGCACCGCAACGCCACCTACGGCCTGGTCGCCCCGCTGTGGGAGCAGGCCAAGGTCTGCGCCACACATCTGGCCCAGGTCGGCAGCGGCAGCTACGAGGGCTCGGTGACCTCGACCAAGCTCAAGGTCACCGGCATCGACCTGTTTTCGGCCGGGGATTTCGTCGGCGACGAGACCACCGAGGACGTGGTGTTCCAGGATCCTCGCCGCGGCGTGTACAAGCGCATCGTGCTACGCGACAACAAGGTCGCCGGAGCCGTGCTCTATGGCGACACCGGCGACGGTGGCTGGTACTTCCAACTGATGAAGGACGGCACCGACGTATCCGAATTCCGCGACCGGCTGGTGTTCGGGCGGGCCTACGCCGAAGGCGGCGACCCGGCGAATGACGCCGGCGTGGCCGATCTGCCAGACGACGCCCAGATCTGTGACTGCAACGGCGTATGCAAGGGCGACATCGTGACCGCCATCGGCGAGCACGATCTGAAGTCCCTGGCCGCCGTGGGCAAGGTCACGAAGGCCGGCACCTCCTGCGGCTCCTGCCAGGACCTGGTGGCGCAGCTGGTGGAGGCCACCCTCGGCGACGACCTCGAGGCCGCGCCGGACAAGGTCACGGTCTGCGAGTGCACCGATCTGTCCCACGACGAGGTGCGCGCCGCCATCGTCGACCGGCACCTGACCAACACCGCCGCGGTGCGCGAGGCCCTGGACTGGCGCGAACCCGACGGTTGCCACAAGTGCCGGCCGGCGCTGAACTACTACTGCGTGGCCAGCTGGCCCGGCGAGGCCGAGCACGAGGATGCCTCCCGCTTCATCAACGAACGGGCCCACGCCAACATCCAGAAGGACGGCACTTATTCGGTGGTCCCGCGCATGTTCGGCGGGGTGACCAACCCGCGCGAGCTACGGGCGATTGCCGACGTGGCCGAAAAGTACGACATCCCCACGGTGAAGGTCACCGGCGGCCAGCGCATCGACATGCTGGGGGCGAAGAAGCAGGACCTGCCGGCGATCTGGCGCGACCTGCGCGAGCAGGGCGGACTGGTCTCGGGCCACGCCTACGCCAAGGCCCTGCGCACGGTGAAGACCTGCGTGGGCAAGGAATGGTGCCGGTTCGGGGTGCAGGACTCCACGACGCTGGGCGTGGAACTGGAGCACCTGACCTGGGGCTCGTTCATGCCCCACAAGTTCAAGATGGCGGTGTCGGGCTGCCCCCGCAACTGCGCCGAGGCCTCGATCAAGGACTTCGGCATCGTCTGCCTGGAATCCGGCTATGAGCTGCAGGTGGGCGGCAACGGCGGCACCAGGCTGCGCGGTGCCGACGTACTCTGCCGGGTCAAGACCCCGGACGAGGCCAGGGAATATTGCCTGGCCTTCACCCAGCTGTATCGCGAGGAAGGCCACTACTTCGAGCGCACCGCCCCCTACATCGAGCGGGTGGGTCTGGACCACGTAAAGGCTCGCGTGGTCGATGACGCGGAAAACCGCAAGGCCCTGGCCGAGCGTTTCACCCATTCCCAGCAGTTCGCCCAGACCGACCCCTGGGAGGAGCGCTCGGCGCAGGGCATCAATCGCGAGCACTACATCCCGCTCAAGGAGGTGAGCTGATGGCCGCCGTCATGACGGACGCCGAATGGATCGAGATCGGCCGGCTGGAAGACATTCCCCGGCTGGGTGCCCGCACGGTTGGTACCGCCGCGGGCGACATCGCCGTGTTCCGGACCAGCGCCGACGAGGTATTCGCCCTGAAGGACGCCTGCCCGCATCGCGGCGGACCGCTGTCCCAGGGCATCGTCCACGGCCGCAAGGTCACCTGCCCGCTGCACAACTGGTGCATCGGCCTGGCCGACGGCGCCGCCTGCGAACCGGACGAGGGCCACACCGCCCGGTATTCCGTCGAGAACCGCGACGGCGTGCTGTTCCTGTGCATGTCACCCGAACAACGCTAACCGCGAAGGGCGCGAAGGAACGCAAAGATTTATGAGGTATTCCGTTTGTCTTCTTTGCGTCTCTTGGCGGTCTTTGCGGTTGGAATCCGGCTGAACCATGTCCATTAACGTAACAACCACCTGCCCCTACTGCGGCGTCGGTTGCGGCGTGCGTGCGGCGGTCGATGACAACGGCGCCGTGAGCATCGCCGGCGACGAGGGCCATCCGGCCAATGCCGGCCGCCTGTGCTCCAAGGGCGCCGCGCTCGGTGACACCACGGGCCTGGACGGCCGCCTGCTGCACCCCGAAGTGCGCGGCGAACGCACCGACTGGGACACCGCGCTGGACGCCGTCGCCGACGGCTTCCGGGACGTTATCGAACAGCACGGTCCCGAGGCCGTGGCCTTCTACGTCTCCGGCCAGTTGCTGACCGAGGACTACTACGTGGCCAACAAGCTGATGAAGGGCTTCATCGGCAGCGGCAACATCGACACCAACTCGCGGCTGTGCATGTCCTCGGCGGTGGCCGGCCACATGCGCGCGTTCGGCGAGGACGTGGTACCCGGCTGTTACGAGGATTTCGAGGCGGCGGACCTGATCGTGCTGGTCGGCTCCAACACCGCCTGGTGTCATCCCATCGTCTACCGCCGCATCGAGGCCGCGCGCGCCGCGCGGCCGGACCTGAAGCTGGTGGTCATCGATCCGCAGTGCACCACCACCGCCGAGGACGCCGACCTGCATCTGCCGGTGGCGCCGGGTCAGGATGTCGCCCTGTTCAACGGCCTGCTGGCCCATCTGGAAGCCGGCGGCCACATCGACAGCAGCTTTGTGGATGCCCATACGGAGGGTGCCTTCGCGGCCCTGGCGGCCGCGCGACGCAGCGGCAACACCGCCGAGCTGGCCCGCACCACCGGCATCGCCGAGGCCGATCTGGATTGCTTCTTCGACTGGTTCGGCGCGACGGAGCGGACGGTCACGGTGTTCTCCCAGGGAGTGAACCAGTCCAGCGCCGGTACCGACAAGGTCAACGCCATCATCAACTGCCACCTGCTCACCGGCCGCATCGGCCGGGCGGGCACAGGGCCGTTCTCGATCACCGGCCAGCCCAACGCCATGGGCGGGCGCGAGGTGGGCGGTCTGGCCAATACCCTGGCCGCGCACCGGGATTTCGACGCGGCGGATTCGGTGGCCACCTTCTGGCGTGCCCCGTATATCGCCCGCGAACCGGGCCTCAAGGCAGTCGACCTGTTTCAGGCCATCGGCGACGGCCGCGTGAAGGCGGTCTGGATCATGGCCACCAACCCGCTGGTATCCCTGCCCGACGCGGATGCCGCCCGGGCCGCGCTGGAGGCCTGCGATCTGGTGGTGGTATCGGATTGCGAAGGCGCCACCGACACCCTCGCCTGCGCCGACATCAGGCTGCCCGCCGCCGCCTGGGGCGAAAAGGACGGCACCGTCACCAACTCCGAACGCTGCATCTCCCGCCAGCGGCCGTTCCTGCCGGTGCCCGGGTCGGCGCAACCGGACTGGTGGATCGTCACCGAAGTCGCCCGCCGGCTGGGGCACGGCGCAGCCTTCGATTACGACTCGCCGCATGACATCTTCCGGGAGCATGCCGCGCTGTCGGCCCATGACAACGACGGGCGCCATGTTTTCGACATCGGCGGGTTGGCGAACCTGACACGGGCGGAATACGACGCGCTGGAGCCCCTGCAGTGGCCGGTTCCGGCCAGCAGAACTCGGGACTCGAGACACGGGACAGCCGCAAAGCGTTTATTCGCCGACGGCCGTTTCCCCACCAAATCCGGCCGTGCCCGCTTCGTGGCCGTGACCCCACGGGGCCCGGCCAATGCCCCCGATACCGACTACCCGCTGGTCCTGAATACCGGCCGGGTCCGCGACCACTGGCACACCATGACCCGTACCGGCCGCTCGGCGCGCCTGTCGGCGCATGTCGACGAGCCCTTCGCCACGCTGCACCCGCAGGACGCGCAGGTCTTCGGCCTGCGCGACGGGGCGCTGGCCCGGCTCGACACCCGCTGGGGGCACATGCTGGCCCGTGTCCGGATCGACCCGGGCCAGGCTCGCGGCAGCGTTTTCGTGCCCATGCACTGGAACGGGCAGACCGCCTCTGCCGGCCGCGTGGGTGCGCTGGTCAACCCGGTGGTGGATCCGCTTTCCGGCGAACCCGAGTTCAAGCACACACCGTTGCGCGTCAGCGCATTCGCCGCCCGCTGGCACGGCTTTCTGCTGACCCGGACGCGCCCCGCGCTGACCGGGGAAACGGATCTGGACTACTGGGTGCTGGTCCGCGGCGAACAATTCTGGCGCGCCGAACTGGCCGCCAGCGAGGCGGTGGGCGACTGGGGCAAGCGAGCCCGCCGACTGCTGGGCGCTACCAGTCCCGATGCCGACTGGCTCGAGTTTCGTGACGAGCGGGCCGGCGCCTACCGCGGCGCGCGACTGGTGGACGACCGACTGGAAGCCTGCCTGTTCGTGGCTGCCGAACCGCCTGGCCTGCCGGCGCGCCACTGGCTGGGTGGCCTGTTCGCGCAGGACGAATTATCCGACGCGGACCGCATGGCCCTGCTCGCGGGCGGCCCGGTCGAATCCGGCGGCGATACCGGTCCGCCGGTGTGCAGTTGTTTCGGCGTCAGCCGCGCGGTGATCGAGACGGCGATTCAGGATCAGGGACTGACCACACCGGCGGCCATCGGCGACGCGCTGGGCGCGGGCACCAACTGCGGCTCCTGCCTGCCGGACCTGCGCCGGTTGATCGACATCCACGCCACTACAACGGACGATGATGCTAACGAGACGAACCCAGTTGCCGCGCAAGCGCATTGACCAGCGGCTTCATGAAGTAGCTGGATTCGGGCATCAGGTCCACGCGGACCCCACGCTCGGTCAGCGCATCGCGGATGATCGGCCCCACGGCCGCCACCGTAGTCGCGGCCAGCCCGGCGCGCAGGCGATCCTCGCACTCGCGCCGGCCGGCCACCTGGAACAGGCGGCGCACCTGCGGCGAGCTGGTGAAGGCAATGGCGTCGACCCCGCCATCCGCCAGCGTGTCGATCAGCGCAGCCACCTGCTCGTCTTCCGCGTCGTCGGCATAGATGTAGGGCGCCACCGGGCGGACCTCGGCCCCGGCCTCTTGCAGCCAGCCGACCAGCTTGTCGTTGGGATCGGTGCCGTAGAGCTGCACGCCCACGCGCCGACCGGCGAGGTCCTCGGCGATCAGGGTCTCGATCACCCCGTCGGTGGTCGGTGTCGCGGCCGTCAGGGTCGGGCGCAGGTCGAGATCGCGCAGGGCCCGCGCCGGCTTGGGACCGCGGGTGAGCGTGCGCACCTGACCCAGCCGCGCCACGAAACGATCACGCAGGTCGCCGCCGGCGCGCTCGGCAAAACCCAGCAGGCGCCGCAGCCCCTCGCCGGTGAGCAGGATCAGGTCGTCGCAACCGCCCTCGGCGAATTCGCGCAGCCAGGCTTCGACCGGCGCGGGATCCGGCGCGTCGTGGATCGCCACCAGCGGCGCCCGCAGCACGGTTGCGCCGCGGCGTTCCAGCATGTCGGCGAACAGGTCCAGCGCGCGCGATTCCGGCACCGCGATGCGGCGGCCGGCCAGGGCGTCGGCGAGGTCGGTGGGATCGGCATCGGTCATGGCGAGAGTATCCGGGTGAAGGCGTCGGGCGAATCGCCATTGTCGCCAACCCTCGGCCTGCCGTCATGCCGGGGGCAATGACCATGATCACCGCGCACCTGTTTCAGGCGCCGCGTCAGGCGGGCGAGGATGCCATCCAGCGGCTGACACGGTGGTGGCACGCCCGCCGCCGGCGCGCCGGAGAAGTCTGGCTGGTCGGGGCCGGCCCCAGCGATCCCGGCCTGCTCACGGTCAACGCCGTGCGGGCGCTGAAACGCGCCCAGGTGGTGCTGCATGACAGCCTGATCGCCCCCGAGGTCCTGGCACTGGCCCCGCGCCGTGCCCGGCGCATCCATGTCGGCAAGCGCTGCGGCAACCATCGCACCCGTCAGGCCGTGATCCATCGCCTGATGCGGCGTTATGCGGCAGCCGGCTATCGCGTGGTGCGACTCAAGGGCGGCGACCCGTTCGTGTTCGGCCGCGGCGGCGAGGAAGTGCAGGCGATGGCCAGTGCCGGCATTGCCTGCCAGGTGATTCCCGGCATCACCGCCGCCACCGGCTGCGCCGCCTATGCCGGCATTCCGCTCACCCACCGTGACTACGCCCACAGCGTGCAGTTCGTCACCGCCCGCTTCGGCCGCGCAGGCGACGAACCCGACTGGTCCGCCCTGGCCCGGCCGGGCCACACGCTGGTGTTCTACATGGGCGGCCGGCGACTGGGCCTGCTGGCCCGGCGTCTGCTGCGCAGCGGTCGCGGAGCGGACTGTCCGGTGGCCATCATCCGGGACGGCACCGGCCCGAACCAGTCGGTACGTTTGACCACGCTTGCCGGGTTGCTCGCCGAACCGCCGGAACAGACCAATGCCGGCGCCATCCTGACCATCGTCGGCGAAGTCGTCGCGCTGCACCCGCGCTGGCAAACGGCGCCCGGAATCCCGGCCAACGCAACGGCGGCCTGACCGTGAGCAGTGCGTTACGGACAGCTTGGCATTATCGTGTCCGCTCATGCCGCATCACGATCCCGATCTCCCTTTCATCCGGCCGGTCGAGCCCGCCGACCTTGACGCCATCGTGGCGCTGGAGCAGCGCTGCTTCGACCGGGATGCCCAGACGCGGCGCAGCCTGCGTTACTTGCTGACCCGGGCCAATGCGATCACTCTCGCGGCCGAGCAGCCCGGCCGCCTGGTCGGCTATCTCACGCTGCTGTTGCGGCGCGGCGCGCGCACGGCGCGGGTCTACTCGATTGCGGTGGACGCCGCGGCACGCGGGCAGGGGCTGGCGGCAGGTCTGCTGGCCGCGGCGGAAGACCGGGCCACCCGGCTCGGCTGCAATCGCATGGTCTGCGAGGTGCGGGAGTCCAACCGGGCCTCGCTGGCGCTGTTCGCCGGCCACGGTTATCAACGCAAACGCGATCTACCAGCGTATTATCCCGGCGGCGAGGACGGCGTTCGTCTGGAAAAGCGACTGGATTGATGGCGGAAGCGATTCTGGTAGTGGAAAGCCCGCGCGACTGGCGGGCGGCGGAGAGCCCCGCGCGGGTGGTGGCCGCCGACGATTACCTGACCGACCCGGCCTACGCGGCCGGGGCATTCCACGTCATCAACCTGTGTCGCAGCGTCCGCTACCAGAGCACCGGCTATTACTGTTCACTGCTGGCCGAGGCCCGCGGCCATCGTGTGATTCCCTCGGTGGCCACCATCCAGGACCTGTCCCGCAAGGCCCTGTACGGCTACGAAATGCCGGCACTGTCCGCCCTGCTCGACAAGCTGCCAGCGGAGCGCCGCGCCGTGCTTCCACGGCAGCTGCACATCCTGTTCGGCCAGAGCACGGTGCCCGGTTTCGAGGACCTGGCCCGCCAGGCCTTCGGGGCCTTCCCGGCGCCGCTGCTGGAACTCGAGATCAGCAGTGACCGGCGGCTGGCGGTTACCGCATTGCGCACCCTCGCACCGCGATCGCTGAGCGAGGAGGCACACCAGGCCCTGCCGGCCGCCCTGTCCGGCTACATGGCTCGGGGACGGCGCCGTCGGCGGCGCCGCGATTTCCGCTTCGACATGGCCATCCTGGCTGACCCGGCCGAGTCCCAGCCGCCATCCGACCGCGGCGCGCTGCCTCGATTCGCCAGCGCCGGCCGCGAACTGGGGCTGGACGTGGAATTCATCCGCGCCCGCGACTTCGGCCGTCTGGCCGAATTCGATGCGCTGTTCATCCGCGAAACCACCCGCCTGGGACACCATACCTACCGCTTCGCCCGCCGGGCCGAGCAGCTGGGCCTGGTGGTGATCGATGACCCGCGTTCCATCCTGCGCTGCACCAACAAGGTGTATCTGGCGGAGTTGCTCGCCGCCAACCGGATTCCGGCTCCGCGTACCGCGATCTTCGGCGAGCGCGAGGTGGACCGCCTGCCGGATATGCTGGGCTTTCCCATGGTGCTCAAGACGCCGGAGGGGGCCTTCTCGAAAGGCGTGTTCAAGGTCGAAACCACCGAAGAGCTGGCCAAGCGCGCAGCCGAACTGCTGGACGAGTCGGAACTGGCCCTGGCGCAGGAATTCGTGCCCACGGAGTTCGACTGGCGGGTCGGAGTACTCAATCGCCAGGCGCTTTACGTATGCCAGTACGAAATGGCCGCCGCGCACTGGCAGATCGTCAAGCACGACGGCGATGGCAAGTTCCAGGAAGGCGGCTTCCGCACCCTGGCAGTGGACGAGGCCCCGGCAGACGTGGTGCGCACCGCGGTCAGGGCCGCCAACCTGATCGGCGATGGCCTGTACGGCGTGGATCTGAAGCAGACCGCCCAGGGCCTGCGAGTGATCGAGATCAACGACAACCCGAGCATCGACCGGGATGTCGAAGACGCGGTGCTCGGCAACGAGCTCTACCGCCGGATCATGGCCGAGTTCCTGCGGCGGCTGGAAAGCCGGGGGCGGCCGAACCGCGCCGGACGCTGAGCGGCCGGCGCGCTCAGTCGTCCAGTCCCTCCCGGTACCAGTAAACGCGCTCTCGCACGCCCAGCGGAATATTGGGCACCCCCGTTACCGTGGTACCCGAGATCACCGCCAGATACTGCTTGTCGCCAATGGGCACCACCACCGGCACCGGCGTGGGCGGGAAACCCCCGCCGGGCGTGACCTTGAATCGATCCGGTGTGGTCAGACCCTCACGACCATCCTGCTCGATGGTGGCGCTGGCGGTGCGGTAGTCGACCGCATAGTTGCGGGCGATGCCGAGGTCCGCCGCACAGGGCGTGGCCTCGGACGGGGGCTGGTTGGTATTGAAGAAGGTGCTGCCGGCCAGCGTGGTGGCGCCGCCCACGACCTTTTCCCCGGCGTTGCCAAGGGTCACGAACCAACCGTCGCGGTCGGCCAGGTCCGTGGCCGCAGCCGCCTGCTGGCCCTCACTGCCCACCTGGATGAGATTGTCGGTGGCGTCATACAGGTCACCCACCCCGATCGGCGCCGCCGGTGGCGGTCCTTCGGTCTGGCTGTCCTTGAACATATAGAAGCGATTGGTCGGGGTCAGCGAGAACGGCTGCTCGCGATCCCCCGACCCCACCAGCACGGCGTCGAAGGCCTCGTCCAGCTCGGTGGCCGGGGCCGCCACCACGTCCACCGGGTACTGGAACTCCTGGTCAGCGCCGACATCGGCCAGCTTGTAGTGGTCCCATAACGCGAAGTCGGGGCCACCCGAGGCGGTGCTGTCCACCAGATCGATCCGCCAGACCTGCCCCCCGGTATCCGGAATGTAGATCCGGTCGAGGTACCCGTCACGGTCCCGGTCGATCGGGGTGGGGCCGGCCGGCATGCTGTACTGCATGGCCAACTCCGTGACCGTGATATCCCCGGCTGCGCTGCTGTCCGGGGCCGGCCCGATCTGCCACAGCAGTTCCCCGATACGTGCGTTGACCACGAACAGGCCGCGGCCGCTGCTCGCGCCGGATGAGTTATCCGTGCCCGTGACCGGGTCCGCGTCTTCGGCCGCCGGATCATAGCCGGCGCCGAAAATGGCCACCGGATCCGCCATGCCGCGCAGGCGGCCGATGCGCACATCCGACCAGGTCTGGCCGAGTTCCGCAAAACCCGGCGTGGTGGGATCCACTTTCCAGAGCAGCCGGGGCGAAGCCGGTGCCGTGACATCGAAGGCATAGAGGAATCGCCCGCCACGACGCATGGTGGCGTACACGTAGACCTTGTCGCCGTCGGCCGGTTCGACCACACGGTCGCCATCCACGTCCATGACGTAGGCGGCGACATTGCCATCGGCGAAATAGCGTTTGCCCTGGGCGTTGGAACGCAGTGCGCCCAGCTCATCGAAGAATTCGGGCGGCACGAACGACCACAGCTCTTCGCCGCCGCCAGCGGCATCGCGACCACCGCGCACGGCGTGGATCATGCCGTCATTGCCGCCGTAGAAGACCACCACGTCGGTATCGCCGCCACCGGTGCCGTAGTTCACGATGCCGGGCTGGGAATGCAGGACGTCCCCGTGAACCGAGGCGCGTACATCGTCGGTACGGCCGTCGCCATCCTCATCCTCCGGGACGCTGCCGCCGGTCTCGACCGGTACCTGGTGATTGTCCTCGCCGCGAATCCAGTCGATCAGATCGGCATCCAGCCCGACATCCGCGTTGGCACTGGAAAACGGCGTGGCGCTGAGCAGATCCCCGGTGTCGCAGCCATCGGTGCAGGTGTAGATATTCCGCGCGCCCGCATAGGCGCCTGCCGTCTCGAGATCGCGCAACTGCTGAGCCGCCCCGCCTTTCTCCACCACGGCGCCGTCCGGGGCATCCGAGCCGGACGGCGGCTCGCCACTCGGGGCGAAATCCCAGTAGCTGGAGGCATGCGTCCAGAAGCTGGTCGCGCCGTTGTTGATGAAACCGGTCACCGGGCTCTGTGCCGCATCACCGTCGACATCGGCCAGGAACACGTTATCCGTGGCCGGATCGGCATTCAGTTGATAGAGCTTGAGATTACCGAACCAGCGGGTGCGGTCATCCGCGTCGGGCCGGAACACACCGATATAGACCTGATTCAGATTGGTGCCCCGGACATTCACCGACACCGGCAGCGCCACCGCCGCGAACACGCTGTTGACGGCAAGAATGTCATCGATCACATCCTGCAGCGCCTGTAGCAGTTCCACCGGCTCCTGCACCGGGTAATAGGCGTCCTGGTTGTTCTGCACCGCGATCGATTTCAGCAATGCATGGCCCGCCCGGTTCTTGCGGTTGCCCTCCTGGTTCGAATTCGGGTCGTAGACGTCGATGACATACGTGCGCAGCGTCTGCACACCATCCTTGATGTCGTCGGGGACCACATCGGCGGCGTTGAAGAAACGCGAGTACTCGTCGGCAACAATCGCCTCGTAGTCATCGGGTTCCAGCGGGATGGTGGCGGTGTTACCGCCGATGCGCCGCAGCAGATTCTCCGGCGTACCGCCGCTGTTCTCGCCGGAGTCCGGCTGACCGTTGCCGATCAGGATCAGGTAATTGTGGCAGGCCTCGGCGCCGGGGCTGACATAGCGATCACCGTTCAGGGCGCGCGGGTCCTGGACAATCTTGGTGTCCTTCTGGTCCAGCCCGCCCGCACGCGGGGCGCGGCCGCCGAAGTACTGGTAGGCCTCGTGCATGCCCAGCGCATAGGCCGCGTTGTTGGCCTGCTGGATGCCGGACTTGGTGTCATTCACGCCGCTGGCAAACAGGTTGAACAGCTCACTGCGATAGGTCTCATCGAGAAGCTGGACGTGCTTGATCACCTTGCCGCCGTCGGGCTGTTCCTCCGAGAACACCATGAAGCCGATATTCAGCTGGTTGACGAACGGGTTGCCGGCGTCGTCCTCCCAGGCCTCATCCGGGGCAAATATGCGCGCGAATGCCTCATGCTCGAGCGACCGCTTGGTGAAATCACCGAGGGTCGAGTTCCAGTTGGCCGTGTTGTCGATCATGAACAGCACGTTGGGCGGCTTACGCATCTCGGCCTGCGTGATCCGGAACAGATCGATGTCCTCGGCCTGCAGGGGCAGCGCCAGAGTCGCGACGGTCACCGCCGAGGCGGTAGCCAGTACGTGCAAGCGGCATGAAAACATTGATGAAGTCCTTTCGGGTTACGGCGAACAGGTGCCGGCGTTCAGCAGAATGCGGACACCCACCCGGGCCCGGCTGTTCGCACCGCCGGCGGGATCCGCGGCGCCGGCATCGAACTCGTAGTAGTTGTGCTGCAGCGACAGCGGATTGACCAGCGAGAACCCCGGCATGGTGCTGGAACGCACACACACGGGCGCGGAACGCGCCACGTTCAATCCGCCCTCACGCGTGCCGGCCGGCAGCGGCGCCGGCGCGGTGAAGTTGTCCAGGCGGCTGATGGTGTTCTCGACCACCCGCTGCACCACGCTCTCGGCGTTGTCCTGTTCCTGGCTGTTACCGACGATCAGCAGTGATCCGCCGGAGAAGTTCATCGAGGCGGTAGCCAGCAGGCCGAGCACGGCAATCATCAACAGGCTGACCACCAGCACCACACCACGCTGTGTCCGAGCGCCACGCATCACGGCTTCTCCCGCCGTCCGGCCGGATTCGCCAGCCGGACCGTTGAGGTGAACAGATGCCGCTTGTGGCCATCGCCGGCAGGCGGCGTGAAATCGTCGGTGCCATCCGGGCCGGCCACCCCCTCGCCCATCCGATAGGTCTTGGGGTCGGTGGCAGCACCCAGCGGTTGCTGCGTGCGGGCCAGCAGGTACAGCCTGAGCCCGACCACGTCCGCCCATTCCTGCGGGTTGTCGGGCTGTTCCTCGAATTGGTTGGGGATGCCGTTGTCGCTGGTATCGATGCCGTACTCGACTTGCAGCATTTCGATGCCGGCCGCCAGGGGCTCGGCGCACCAGGCGCTGCCCGCCAGGCGCAGCCGCATCAGGGTGGGGATCGGCCGCCCGGCATCGGACTGGTCACCGTCACAAGGCGTGGCGTCTACCGGGCGGGTGCGCGGCGCGATGTAGAAGGTCTCGACCTGCCAGTCCCGCAGCGGGGCCGCCACCTGGACACCCGCGGCATTGCTCTGGGTAATTCCGAAACCGTCGGCATCGGGATTGGACTGAGTGCCCAGATCCAGCCGGTAGTCCCCGGCCGCAGCCTGCAGGAAAAGCGCCGATCGGCCGGCAGCGTATGCCGGCGTTCTGGCCAGCGTGCCGGCGCGGCGGATGGTGACGACATCCGTGCCATCCACGTGGTCGGCGTCGGTCAGGCAACTGCCGGCGGGATCGCCGGCCGGCGAATCCAGGCCCTGCAGGAACAACCGCATACCGTCTTCGGCAAACGTCGGCGTCGCAGCGCCGCAGGGATCCGGGAGTGCGGCAGGCAACGCGGGCATCGGCGCCACCGGAGGATACAAACCGCCATAGAACCCGGCATGGTGAAGATGGTCCGACAGAACGTCGATGGCGAAACGGCCGTTCTCGATCTGCCGCACCTGGCGCTCGATCTGGCGATTGCCCTGGCTGCCGGTGGCGGCCAGCGCGACCACCCCCGCCACCAGCAACAGGCCGATCACCATCGACACCATGATCTCGACCAGGGTGAACCCCGTCTGCGTTGGCGCGCGACCGTTCATCCGAGCGCCGCGAACTGTAGTGTTTCCGACAGCGTTCGGCGCAGACGCTCATCGCCGTATGCGCCTTCCCCGCAGGGGTTGGCGGGAGGCGCGCCCGACGGCGTCTCGCCCTGCCAGGCCAGCGTCACGGTCAGCGAATCGGTTGCCGCGTCGAACGTGATGCAACCCCGGGCCCCCAGCAGGCCCCCGGCATCGGCACCGCCCAGCGATTCGCTCGCGCCGTCGAGCAGGTCATCCCACTGGGCGAGATCGGCATCGGCCAGCGCACGTGTTTCGTTGTCGCCGAATCCGACGCAGGCGGGAAAGTTGTCGGTGCCCGCGCCGATATGGAATTGCTGGCCGAGCACATCGGTGGTGACGTAGCAGCGACGCGCCACCCGGTTCAGGTTGATGCGGGCGGTGATGTCCGCCACCAGGGTCAATGCCTGGGCGCGCTGATAGGCTTCGATTTCGGTCTGCTGCGCCCGCACCTGCAGGCCCGCATACCCCAGCAGCGCGATGCTCACCAGGACCAGCGCGACCAGGACCTCCAGCAACGTGAATCCGGCGGCTGTCCTCACGAGCATTCCCCATTGACGGCAATCATCGACAGACCGCCCAGTTCGACCCGCACATCACGGCCCTGGGTGGCGCCCGATGCACAGACACGAAAGCGGGTGGCCACCGACCGGCCGGAACTTTCATAGCTGACCTGATCGGGCGCCGGCGACACCGCGACACCGGTCGAGCCGATACCGCAATAGGCCTGCAGCACCCCGGCATTGCTGGCGGTATCGCCGCAATCGATGTCGGCAGCGGCGGCATTGGTCGACACCATCCAGCCCTCGGCCCAGTCGGCGCCGGTGCCGCCCAGCGGCAGCACATGCACGGTGGTATTGCGCTTGATGGCTTCGGTACGCGCATACAGCAGTGTTGCGTAAAGCGTCTGCGCCGCATTCTTGGTGCTCTGGTCCGCCGTAAAGCCCTGAAAGCCGGGCACCGCAATCGTTATCAGGATGATCAGGATCGCCAGGCCGACCATCATCTCGACCAGCGTGAAACCCCGGGCACGACGTCTCATTTCCAGACCTCGGCCGGCGACTTCCTGCCATCCGCGCTCAGCGCCAGGGTGGCCGCATCGGCCTGTACCGTGCCGGCACGCGGCGTCGCGGTCACGACAAAACTTGGCGGGGTAGCGGCGTTATTGGTAGTCACGGTCACGGTGTAGTAATCGCTGACCCCCTCGGGAATCGCCATGTCCAGCTCGCCGGCCGCGTCGCCAAGGTCGGTCGGGTACGCGCGGGCATCAAGTCGGAACTGGGTGGCACGACCGAGCACGTCGAGCAGAAATTCCTGCGCCCCGGCCTGGTGGCCGCGCACGACGAAAGCGCGGTAGCTGGGGAAAGCCACCGTGACCAGAATCGCCACGATCGTCATCACGATCAGCAGCTCTATCAAAGTGAATCCCGTCGGCATCCGTCGCCGCATCGTTGTCGTCCATGACCAGCAGGGGCCGTCACGGGTTATCGGCCGGCCGTACCGGAATTTGCATGGGCGCCGACGAACGGCGGCCGCCGCCGGATCAGCGGCAAACCGCAGTTGCCTGCCATCACCTTCCCGGCGATGGACGCAACTTCCCCCCTGATTCATTGCCAACTTCCCCCCTGACGCGATGGCGGGACTGCCCATCGCGATCCTGCCGTTGCCTGAACTTCTTTTATTGCCAGTGCGTTGTCAACTATTTCGCACCTGGATTCATGGCCTGCCGATACCAGCCCAGGGCGAACTCCGGGGCTCGCCACAACCGCCTTTGCTAAACTATTGGGTCACAAACGCGCGCCGACCGGCGCCTGACCCAACCTCCATGAACGGGGCATTCGACATGACGGAACGCGTGCAGGTTGGCGGTTTGCAGGTAGGCAAGCCGCTGCATGATCTGATCCACACGGCGCTGCCGGGCACGGGCGTGGACACCGATGCGTTCTGGTCAGGCCTGGAGTCGATCATTAACGATCTGGCGCCGAAGAATCGCGAACTCCTGAAAAAGCGGGAGACGCTGCAGGAGCAGATCGACGCCTGGCATCGCGAGCGCGCCGGCCAGCCCCATGACGCCGCCGCCTACAAGGCGTTCCTGGAGGAGCTGGGCTACCTGTTGCCCGAACCGGCCGCGGTGCAGGTCACCACGTCCAACGTGGATGCCGAAATCGCCAGCGTGCCCGGCCCGCAGCTGGTGGTGCCGATTTCCAATGCCCGCTTTTCGCTCAACGCGGCCAATGCCCGCTGGGGCAGCCTGTACGACGCCCTGTACGGCACCGATCTGATCGAGGACAAGCCGGGTCAGGAAAAGACCGCCAGCTACAACCCCGAGCGCGGGGCGGTGGTGGTGACCGAAGCCGACAAGCTGATGGACGAAATCTTCCCGCTGGATGGTGCCTCCCACGCCACCGCCAGCCGCTACGCCATCGTCGACGGCACCCTTGCCGTGACCACGGACAAGGGCGAATTCGGCCTGAAGAATCCCGGTCAGTTCGCCGGTTTTCGCGGCAGCGCCGAGGCCCCGGACGGCGTGCTGTTGGTCAACAACGGCCTGCACGCGGAAATCCAGATCGACCCGACTCACCCGGTCGGTGCCAACCATGCCGCCGGGGTCAAGGACGTGCTGATGGAATCGGCGGTCACCGCCATCCAGGATTGCGAGGACTCGGTGGCCGCGGTGGACGCCGTCGACAAGGCCGGGGTCTACGCCAACTGGCTGGGCCTGATGAAGGGCGATCTGGAAGAGTCCTTCGACAAGGGCGGCAAGACCACCACCCGCCGTCTGCACCCGGACCGCGAATACACCGCGCCGGACGGTGCAGAACTACGCCTGCCCGGCCGCAGCCTGATGCTGATCCGCAACGTCGGCCACCTGATGACCACACCCGCGGTGCTCGATGCCGATGGCAACGAAGTGCCCGAGGGCATTCTCGACGCCTACTGCACCAGCCTGATCGCCAAGCACGACCTGCTGGGCAATGGCCCGCATCGCAACAGCCGGACCGGCAGCGTCTACATCGTCAAGCCCAAGATGCACGGCCCCGAGGAAGTGGCGTTCACGGTGGAACTGTTCGGCCGCGTCGAGGACGCGCTGGGCATCGCGCGCAACACCCTCAAGGTGGGCATCATGGACGAGGAGCGGCGCACCACGCTCAACCTCAAGGCCTGCATCAACGAGGCCCGCGAACGCGTCATCTTCATCAACACCGGTTTTCTGGACCGCACCGGCGACGAAATCCACACCTCCATGGAAGCCGGCGCCATGGTACGTAAGGGCGACATGAAGGCCGAACCCTGGATCAAGGCCTACGAGGACTGGAACGTGGACGTCGGCCTGGAATGCGGCCTGCGCGGCCGCGCCCAGATCGGCAAGGGCATGTGGCCCAAGCCCGACGTGATGAGCGAGATGATGGCCACCAAGCAGGGTCATCCGGATGCCGGCGCCAACTGCGCCTGGGTGCCATCGCCCACTGCCGCCACCCTGCACGCCATCCACTACCACCGCCGCGACGTGCTGGCCCGCCAGGAGGAGATCTCCAGCAAGGGCCGCCGCGCCAGTCTGGATGACCTGCTCAGGATTCCGCTGGCCGCCGACACTAGCTGGTCCGCCGACGCCATCCAGGAAGAACTGGACAACAACGCCCAGGGCATTCTTGGTTACGTGGTGCGGTGGATCGACCAGGGCGTGGGCTGCTCCAAGGTGCCGGACGTCAACGACGTCGGCCTGATGGAAGACCGCGCCACCTGCAGGATTTCATCCCAGCACATCGCCAACTGGCTGCATCACGGCGTCACCGACACCCAGCAGGTGATCGAGACGCTCAAGCGCATGGCGAAGGTGGTCGACCGCCAGAACGAAGGCGACCCGACCTACAAGGCCATGTCGGCAGACTTCGACAGCTCCGTCGCCTTCAAGGCCGCAGCCGACCTGGTATTCAAGGGCGCCGAACAGCCCAGCGGCTATACCGAACCGGTGCTGCATGCCCGGCGGCTGGAACTCAAGGAAAAGCTCGGCGTCGGCTGAGGGCACTCACGCGCGGCAAACGGAGAGCCCGGCTCCAGGCCGAGCGTTTTCGTGTCCGGTCGATGGGGTGGCCCCGCGGCGGCGGTTTGCGTTGTTGATGTTGCCGGGGCGTGCGAGCCAGCCATGGCCGACCGCTGCTTGACCACAACATTCGGACCGGCATCCACCGCTCCGTCAAGCAGCGGTACGACTCGGACGGGGCGTACCGACCGCAGAATCTGGAAACGCTGCTGAACGGGCGCGGTTGGCCGGAGGCGTTGGCCTGAGTCCGCTGACGAATCCTCGATCGACCGGCACAGCCATGGCCCGTGAGAGATTACCGCTTGAAGAGTCCTCGGCATGCCGACCGCGCAAGGACTGACGGTACCTATAGCGTGACGATCGGGGCCAGGCGGTTTCGCTTCGAGCGGCTTTCGGAATAAATAGACGGTTCCCGGCAATCGACGAATGACTTTCAATACCCGGCCCTTTGCCCCTCTCCGGATTGCGCGTACCGCAATCGGCTGACGCGGCTGCCGATACACCGACTCTGCTAGGCTTTTCGGCGAGACATACTGACCGTCCTGGTGGCTTCTTAACCATCTGCAGGCCCGCTTTGCACGGAACACACGACCCCAGCTTGGTGGCTTTGTCGATCGCGGTGGCAGTGATCGCGTCGTACGCCGCCTTGTATCTTGCGGGCCGGGTCACCGCCCACCCGGGGCCAGGCGGATGGATCTGGATCGTCGTGGGCGGATTCGCCATGGGCATCGGCATCTGGTCCATGCATTTCGTGGGCATGTTGGCGTTCCGGCTGCCGCTTGACGGCCCGATGAGCTATGACACGGTGTTGACCCTGCTCTCACAGGCGCCCGCAATCGGCGCATCCGCCCTCGCCTTGACGCTGGTGAGCCGTCAGCGCCTGCAAAACAGGCATGTCCTGATTGGCGGCATCCTGATCGCCACCGGCATCAGCAGCATGCACTACATCGGCATGGCAGCCATGAGGATTGCGCCTGCCATCACCTACGATCCAGTACTGCTGGCGGCATCGGTGGCCATCGCACTGGCCGCATCGTACCTGGCATTGTGGATTGCCTTCGAGTTGCGCGAGCGATATTCAGCCGTGGCCGTGCTCGCCAAGCTCGGCGGCGCCGCTATCCTGGGCGGTGCCATCTCCAGCATGCACTACGTCGGCATGGCGGCGGCGCAGTTTGCCCCGGAGACCGTCAGCCTGGCCGCCACCGAGGGCCACAACCTGACGTCGGCCTCGCTTGCCCATCTCGTCGGCGGCGCGAGCATCGTCCTCCTGCTGGCAACGTTGATCGCCTCCGCCCTGGACGCCCACATGGCCGATAAGCAGACAAGAATGGCCAACCTTCTGCGCGCCGATAACCAGCACCTGCAGTCGATTGCCTTCCGGGATTCACTTACCGGACTTACCAACCGGGCCCTTCTCGAGGACAGGCTGACGCAAGAGATCCGCCACGCCGAACGCGGCGGCCGTATATTCGCGGTCCTGTTCATCGATCTGGACAGTTTCAAACCGGTTAATGACACCTACGGCCACCGCAGCGGCGACTTCATGCTCACGGTGCTCGCCGACCGTCTTGTCGGCGCGGTCCGCGGTACCGACACTGTCGCCCGGGTCGGCGGCGACGAGTTCGTGGTAATTCTCAGCGAGCTGGCCGACCCACGAGACGCTGCAGCCCTCTGCGAAAAAATCCGCGATACCATCGCGCAGCCTGTCGTCCTGCCGCAAGGGGAGGTCGCCGTTTCCTGCAGCATCGGGATCAGTCTTTATCCGGATCACGGTACGGATACCATTACCCTGCTCGAAAACGCCGATGCCGCGATGTACGCCGCCAAGGCGGACAACCGCTATGGCTACCGATTTTTCAAGCCGGACATGAAGAAGACGCAGGCAGGACATGCACCGCCTATCGCATGACACGTGAGGCCTGGAAGGCACCCGTACGACCAAACGGGCCGTCGCTGGCCGATGCCAGGCGACAAAACCTCTGCCCGGGAAATTGACGCCCGCAACCACGCCACCTTCCGGGACGGCAATCGCGTCACCGAAGGGCAGACCGTCAGCGTATTCAAGGCGCGCGAGGCCGGCCATTGAGAAAATGCCGAGATGCGCTTCTTGACCTTCCGCCGGCACAGGCGTAAGGCTTGAACTCTGCACGAACAATGGCGCTGGTGCTGTCAGCGACGCCATCACGCCCAACCGGTGATGCGACCGGCAGCGGCCTGGTGGCACAAAAAAGCCCGCAGCCGCGCCGCGGGTCCCGCTGCATACTTTCGGAGAAGGCACTCATGACGATCGACGCACACTTCGCTGCCATCGAGGGAAACGGCCCGCATCACGTGCTGGTTCTTCACGGATGGGCATTGGACAGCGGCGTGTGGCTCGGCACCCGCGCAAAGAGCAACGTGATGGACTTCACGTGGGCGTACCTGGACTTTCCCGGCTATGGCGCCAGCCGGCCTTCCCAGCCGGCCGATGGCGTCGACGGTATGGCGGCGTCGGCCCTGTCGGCTGTCGATGAGCTGGGGTGGACCTCGTTCTCCGTGGTCGGGCACTCGATGGGCGGTGTCACGGCCTTGAGAGTGGCGACCCTGCGCCCCGAAGCCATTTCCCGGGTGGTCGCACTCACGCCAGTGTCGCCCGGTGGCACGCCCCTGGACGAAGCCACATACGCCGCGTTCGCGAACGCGTGGGACGATCCGGGTGCGGCAATCCGCTCCAACCTGGCGCCCGGCATTGAGGCGGACGACCTGGACCGTTTGGTCGCCCGTAACCGCGCCACGATGGATCGCCCCACCTGGGAGGCCTATTTGAAGAACTGGACGTCGGCCGACTTCATGGGCGACCTCTCCCGGATCCAGTCGCCCGTCGCAATCCTCTATGGTGAGACCGATCCCTTCATCACGGCGGATTATCTCAAGCCCACGCTCGATCACCTGCCAGACGGCCGGCTGGTCAAGCTGCCCTCCGTCGGGCATTACCCCATGATCGAAGCCACTGCCGAAGCCCAGGAGGCGATTGAGAAGGCGCTGCGGGCCTGATGCCGCAACCCTCGTCGATCGTATCGACTTCGTGCATGTCGGCGGACTTCGACAACGCCGTCGCCTTCAAGGCCGCAGCCGACCTGGTATTCAAGAGTGCGGAACAGCCCAGCGGCTATACCGAGCCGGTGCTGCATACCCGGCGGCTGGAACTGAAGGAAAAGCTCGGGATCGGTTGATCCGCCAATAGGTCCGCGACGGGACAACGCCCGGCTCCGGCCGGGCTATGATCGCCTGCCAATCACTGACAGCAGACCGGGCTCACCACTGGCGCTTTTTGTGCAACTGGCGCCCCGCCGGGCACATGGGCCGTTGCGGGCGCCAGTGGCACGAAATGGCAAGCGTGGGTCGAAGGCGCGCGGCTAGCCTCTGGGTGCGACGGCCCGACCGGCCGACACACGGGAGGAGAAGACGATGAAAAATCGGACGAATGCGCTCACAGTCGGAATGCTGCTGTGGGTATGGCTGGCCGGCGGCGCCGCGATGGCGGCCGAATCCACGATCCCGGTGGCGGTCGCCGACTTCGACTACTACGACACCTCCGGCGAACCCACCGACCAGCAGGCCGAGCACGCCCGACGGATGGCCGGCTTCGTCACCATCCTGCGGGAGCGGCTGGCGGCAGATGGCGCGTTCACGGTTCGGGAGCTGCGCTGCGGCAAACCCGACTGCACGGCCGGGGACCTGGCGCCAGACGAGCTCATCAAGGCCGCCCGCGAGGCCGGCGCCCGGATGCTGGTCTACGGCGGCATCCACAAGATCAGCACGCTCGTGCAGTGGGGCAAGGTGCAGGCCGTCGACCTGGATAATGAAGCCCTGCTGCTCGACCGTTCCTTTTCGTTTCGCGGCGACAATGACCGCGCGTTTCAGCGGGCGGCCGATTTCGTGATGCAGATCCTGACGACCGCGGCGCCCGCGCCGGCTTCATGACGCGGGGGTGCACATCCCGGGCTGTCTAATGCTCGCGCCGCCAGCGCTGCGGTGACTGTCCGTACCAGTCGACGAAGGCGCGGGTGAAATGCGCCGGATCGGCGTAACCCAGCTCGTAGGCCACTTCCGTCACCGAGGCCTCGGGCCGGCGCAGCAAGACCGCAGCCTGCGCCCGGCTGATCCCGCGAACGACATCCGCGAAGCTGGTGCCCTGCGCCTGCAACCGCCGCTGCAACGTGCGCACCGTCAGGCCAAGCCGCCGGGCCACCCAGGCGCGGTGGGGCCGGCCATCCAACAGGCTCAGGCGCACCAGCTCGCGGACGTAGCCCACGAGATCCTCGGCCCCCGGCAAGCTCGTCGGGTCGTCTTCCGAGCGGAAGCAGCCGGTGCGCGGGTTGGGCACGTCCAGCAGGTGCGCGGGAAATACCACGGCGGCCACCTCACCATGGGTGACGTCGCAGCCGTTCAGGCTCTCCACTGACGCACGGCCGGGCAATCGCGGGCCCGGCATGTCCAGGCGATCCGGAGCCCAGCTTGCCCCCGCATACCAGCGCAGCACCGAGATCATGTAGCCCATGGCCAACAGCTCGTTCTTCTGCCGACCCACCGGCGTCCTCTCGGTGATGCGATAGGTCCAGCGCGCCAGCGGACCGTCGACGGTCAAGGCCATATGCGTGGCGGATTGCAGCAGCAACGCGCAATCACCGATCCCGGTCTCGATCGCCCGTCGCAGCGAGGGCGCCGCGCAGAATCGCTGTGCCCAGGGGCCCAGCCCGGCAACGCCGGCCTCGCGCGCCAGCCGCGCCGGTAACGCATCATCGCCGAGCTCACGGGCCGCGCATTCGATCAGCCGGAACTGGTCCCGGAGCGGCACCAGCAAGTCGGGCTGCTCGGCCAGGCGCAGGGGCAGCTCGGCACTGCGGAAAACACGAGCGACGCAGCCGCCGCCGCGCGCGACGAACTCCACCACCGGCCCCATGGTGCTGGCCCGGGTCAGGGCCGGCTGCGTCATGCGGCCCTCACCATTCCTTTCCTACCGCTTCCGGCCTTCCGCATGGCAAGTGCATCCGCTCGCTCGCGCGTATCAACCGGAATATAGAGGAAGGCGCTCCGGCCGGCGAGTTGGATCGCCCTGGGCCGACACGGCTTGGGCCCCGAGCCTGTGACGGCGCCACTCGCCCCGGTCTCAGGCGGTCGCGGGAATGTCCTGCGGCAACAGAGAGATTATGTCTGCGGCCGCTATTTCCTCGTCAGAAAATAGCGCAAACAATAAGGTGTCACCGGAATTCCCGGAAAACCTAGGCGAGTTCTGCCAATGTCTCAAGACGTCTTATGAGGATGGGCAGCCTGGCTTGGCTCGCGTCATCGCCGGGCAAGTGGCCGGGCAGTGCATCCATGAAGTCACGTTCGGTCAGCAATGCTCGAAACCGTTGGGCGAGATGTTGTTTCAACGGCTCGCTGCTTTGCTGAACCTCGCCCGTCACCTCTGCGCGCCCGTCCAGAACGGCCAGGATATCCTCCATGTCGTGGCTGGCCATGTAATCGCCGTGACCACGGCCCTCGAACGCGGCAAGCTTGGTGGCGAGGAAGTAGGGCGTAGTCACCATGCGTATGCGTGCCCCGGAAGGCAGACTCACAGACTCGGCGGCATCGAGCGCGGGCTTGTACCATTCGTTGCCGAAGCCGAAAACCTTCGGACTGGTGGGCATCACATCCAGGATCACCTTGTCAGCACGCCACCGGCAAATCACGGCGTCCTCGCCTTGATCCTCCTGGAAGCCTCGCTGTCTTAGCTTCTCCGCGAAGCGGTGATATTCGATCATCGTCGTCAATTCGCTGATCACATCAACGTCCTGTGTGGCGCGAACGACTGGTGCGCCGGGATCGGTGAGCAGCAGTCCTGTAGCACAACCGCCGAGGAATACGATCTCGTCCGCAAGCGGGCCAAGCCTTTCGGCTGCTGTCTCCATGATTGTCAGGTTGGGATTCGCGGATCTAGGCATGCTGCGCCAGACGATTCCGTAGCACCTTGACCGCCATGTCCCGCTCTCGTGCTCGGCCGCCGCGAATCGCGTCGACCAGCGCCAACAACTCATACAACTGCCCGTCTCGTCGGGCCGCCGCGACGGCGTTCTTGTATAGCGGCGAGAACGCCATGCCGCGGACTTCGCCCTCCGGATCGGGCCAGACGGGCGGCAATTCGTTGGAAGCATCGAAAGCCTCGCTCAGCGGCGGCCCGGCATAACCGGTCGGCAGCCCGCGAGTCGGCTCGCCGCGCTCGGGGACGAACACATAACGCACGCCATGCACCAGGAACTCCTCCAGGTTACGGAAATGAGGCCGGGCGCCATTGCCGTCCTTGATCGCGAGCTGAGCCTGCACGGCACGCCGTACGGCGGAATGGAGCTGCGAGGGGCTTAAGTGCAGATCGGTGGCAAGAGACGAATACGTCCAGCGCCAGTCACCGAGAGCAACCAGCTTGAGCATGACCAGCACGTCTTGCGACTTGAGCACCACGATATTCCATATTCTAGAATCCAGAATATAGAATAACCGCTGCCAAGGTCATGTCAACTCCGCCAATTCAAACAGGAGAGTATTGAGCAGCGGGATCGAAGTGTGATTGCAAGCCCCGACCGTTTGCGCGCGCTCACGCGGTGCTGTTCTGGGGCCAGCAGTTTCTCGATCCAGGCGCGACGGCGGGCTACAAGTCCTCGTAACGGGGCACCTGACGACGCATCGAGTAGCCTGCGAGATACCTATACTTTCCCGGAACGCGGGAACGCGCTCCCCCGGAACGGCGCCTATCGCTCCTTGCGCACGCCCTTGAACGGCTTGTCGTCGGCCTTCTGATCCATGAACCGGCCGGTGTCGCTATCCCGTTTGGTCCAGCGTTGATTTCCGGGATTGTAGGTCTGCGACCGGTCTCGGACCATGCCGCGACGGCGGTTATCGCCGGTGGGAGGATTGGTTGCCATGGTTTACCTCATATAGCTCAATGACAGATATCTGTAAATCTAGTTCAGAGTGTACAAATAGTCAAATTTAGTATATAAAGTGTAAACCATTCTCGGCGAGAAACCCCTATGATCGGAGCACGCATCAAGCAGGCGCGCGTGGCGGCCGGGCTATCTCTGCGCGGCCTCGCCGATGGAGTGGGTCTGTCCGCGATGGCGATCTCCAAGTACGAGCGCGAGGAGACCAAGCCCTCCTCGGAGGTCCTGTTGCGTCTGTCCAAAGCCCTGGGGGTGCGGGTCGAGTATTTCTTCCGGCAGGTCGAGGTCGAGCTGGAGGGGATCGAGTACCGCAAGCATCCGCAGCTTCCCAAGCGGGACGAGCAGCGGGTGCTTGCCGATGTGGTCGAGCAGCTCGAGCGCTGGGTGGAACTCGAATCCATCATCCCATCGTCCTGGCCCAAGGCCTTCGAGGTGCCGGCCAGACTGCCCGAAAAGATCGAGACCATGGACGCGATCGAAGCCTGTGCAAAGCAGGTCCGTGAAGCCTGGAACCTGGGCCTCGACCCGATCGGCGATCTGATTGAGGAGATGGAAGAGGAGGGTATCAACGTCGTTCTGATCGACTACGATGCGGAGAAGCGCTTCGATGGCCTGTCCTCGCGCGTGCGTGGCGCACCGGTCATCGTGGTGGGACGCGAATGGCCGGGGGATCGCCAGCGCTTCACCCTGGCGCACGAGCTCGGTCATCTCGTGCTACGTGGCCGTCTCGCCGGCGACGCCGCGAAGAAGGGCGAGGAAAAAGCATGCGATCGGTTCGCCGGTGCCTTCCTCGTACCCAGGGAAGAGGTATTCCGAGCGCTCGGCGAACGCAGAAAGTGGCTCGAACCGAGGGAGCTCTATCTACTCAAGCACGAATGGGGCTTGAGCATGAATGCCTGGTTGTACCGGGCCAAGGACCTTGGGATCGTCAACGGCGCGACCGCCGGCAGACTGTGGAGGTTCTTCGCCGCGCACGGCTGGCGAAAAAACGAACCCGGCGATGCTTATCCGAACGAGAGAACCGAACGATTCGACCAGCTCGTCTACCGCGCGTTGGCCGAGGACCTCATCGGTGAAGCCAAGGCCGCCGAGCTCCTCGGACTCAAGATAGCCGAGCTGCGAGCCCGTCGCCGAATGGAGTCTGGCGATGAGGCTGATCGTCACTGACGCCAATATCTTCATCGACATGGCGGCAGGGGAACTGCTGGAAAGCATGTTCGCTCTCCGCATCGAGTTTGCCGTGCCGGATATCCTCTATCTTGAGGAACTGCACGAGAACTACGCCACGCTACCCGGCCTTGGCCTGCGGGTATGGCCGATGTCGGAAACCGTGGTAGCGGACGCGGAGGTGCTGCGTACACGGTATCGCAAGCCAGGCCAGAACGACCTGTTTGCACTGGCGCTGGCGCGTTCGCAGCAATGTCCTTTGCTCACGGGAGATCGCGATTTGCGACTCGCTGCAGAGCAGGAGGAGGCCGAGGTCCATGGGACGTTGTGGCTCGTCGAGCGCATGGTCCAGGAGCTTGATCTCGCCCTCGACACTGTCGAAAGGGCCTACCGCCTGATGGAAGAAGACGGCAGTCGCCTGCCGTGGCCCGAGGTACGTCGGCAATTGCGTCGGTTGGCGAAAACGCAGGAACAATAAGTGGGAAGTAGCTCATCATCCCCGTAGCGCGACGAAATCCTCTCCGGCACTTATTTCCCAACCGCTCACTGATCGAACGGCTCGCAAGATAAATATACTGTCCCCGGATTTGACATACTTTCGGAGGAGGCACTCATGACGATCGACGCACACTTCGCTGCCATCGAGGGAAACGGCCCGCATCACGTGCTGGTTCTTCACGGATGGGCATTGGACAGCGGAGTGTGGCTCGGCACCCGCGCAAAGAGCAACGTGACGGACTTCACGTGGGCGTACCTGGACTTTCCCGGCTATGGCGCCAGCCGGCCTTCCCAGCCGGCCGAGGGCGTCGACGGTATGGCGGCGTCGGCCCTGTCGGCTGTCGATGAGCTGGGGTGGACCTCGTTCTCCGTGGTCGGGCACTCGATGGGCGGTGTCACGGCCTTGAGAGTGGCGACCCTGCGCCCCGAAGCCGTTTCCCGGGTGGTCGCACTCACGCCAGTGTCGCCCGGTGGCACGCCCCTGGACGAAGCCACATACGCCGCGTTCGCGAACGCGTGGGACGATCCGGGTGCGGCAATCCGCTCCAACCTGGCGCCCGGCATTGAGGCGGACGACCTGGACCGTTTGGTCGCCCGTAACCGCGCCACGATGGATCGTCCCACCTGGGAGGCCTATTTGAAGAACTGGACGTCGGCCGACTTCATGGGCGACCTCTCCAGGATCCAGTCGCCCGTCGCAATCCTCTATGGTGAGACCGATCCCTTCATCACGGCGGATTATCTCAAGCCCACGCTCGATCACCTGCCAGACGGCCGGCTGGTCAAGCTGCCCTCCGTCGGGCATTACCCCATGATCGAAGCCACTGCCGAAGCCCAGGAGGCGATTGAGAAGGCGCTGCGGGCCTGATGCCGCAACCCTCGTCGATCGTATCGACTTCGTGCATGTCGGCGGACTTCGACAACTCCGTCGCCTTCAAGGCTGCGGCCGACCTGGTGTTCAAGGGCGCCGAACAGCCCAGCGGCTACACCGAGCCGGTGCTGCATGCGCGGCGGCTGGAGCTGAAGGCGAAGCTGAGAGTCGGATAAACCGCCGGCTCGCCCGAAATATCCTGAAGCCCGGCGGCAGGGCCTGTCGACAACGGACTGCGGGCCCGGCCGGCCACGAGCGTCGGCCGGGGCCTCGCCAGCAGCATGCTGTCTTGCCCAGGCCGGCAATTTCCGAATCCTCACGCGATGGCGGGTAACAGAACACCGGGAGTTCTGATCCTGCCAACGCCCGCTGCCTGCTGATGTTCTTCGATATACGCAACAGCGTATAAGTTGAATTATGCGCTAAACCGTATATCATGCTTTATACGAAATAGCGTATAAAGCAGCAGGAGCCTGCCATGGACCAGATCGCCCGGACCACCAAACAAATCGGCGCCAGCATCCGTCGCCGGCGCCGCGCCCTGGGTCTGCGTCAAGCTGATGTCGGGGACAAAACCAATCTGCGGCAAGCCACCATCTCCGCGCTTGAAAACGGCGAACCCGGCATGCAGCTGCGCACGCTGGTCGATGTCATGGCCACCCTGGACCTGGAACTGGTCATCCGCGAGCGCTCCCGGGCCGCCGATATCGAAGACGTCTTTTGATGGCACGTCGTCATTCGCGCTCCCCGCTGGCCGTGCATCTAAATGGCCGCCTGGTCGGCCATCTGCGGCGTCTGGCCAGCAGCGCCATCGATTTCCAGTACGCGGAAGCCTGGTTGAACTGGGAACACGCCCTGCCGGTTTCGGTCTCGCTGCCCTTACGCGAGGACCGTTATACCGGCGACCCGGTGATCGCCGTATTCGACAACCTGTTGCCGGATGGCGACCCGATACGCCGGCGACTGGCCGAAAGCGCCAGGGCTGAAGGCCACGACGCCTTCAGCCTGCTGTCTGCCGTCGGGCGGGACTGCGTGGGCGCGCTCCAGTTCCTGCCACAGGATGAGGCGCCCGGCCCGGCAGGCGAGGTCGCGGGACACCCGCTCAGCGATGCCGATATCGCGGACCGGCTACGCGGGCTCACGAACACGCCGCTGGGCGTTAGCGATGACGACGCCTTCCGCATCTCCATCGCGGGCGCGCAGGAGAAGACGGCCCTGTTGTACCGGGATGGGCAGTGGTGCATTCCACGTGGCAGCACCGCGACAACGCACATCCTCAAACCGCAGATGGGTGCGCTACCCAATGGCCTGGACATGCGCCGCAGCGTCGAGAACGAACACCTCTGCCTCAAGCTGACCGCCGCACTCGGCCTGCCCAGCGCCAACACCGAGATCATCGATTTCGATGGAGAACGCGTGCTGTCGGTCGAGCGTTTCGACCGCTGCTGGACCCAGGATGGCCGCCTTCTGCGCCTGCCCCAGGAGGATTTCTGCCAGGCCCTGTCCGTGCCGCCAACGCTGAAATACGACGCGGATGGCGGCCCCGGGGCATCAGACATCCTCGGTGTGCTCAAGGGCAGCGATATGCCCGGCAAAGATCAGCGCAGCTTGCTCAAGGCGCTGATCGTATTCTGGCTGCTGGGCGCCACGGACGGCCACGCCAAAAACTTCAGCATTGCGCTGCGGCCCGGTGCCCGCTTCAACCTCGCGCCGTTGTACGACGTGATGTCGTTACAGCCCGCGGCGGACGCGGGCCAGGTACGCCGGCGCCAGTTCAGGACCGCCCTGGCCATTGGCAACAACCGCCACTACGTCATCGACGAAATCCGGCCACACCATTTCGCCCAGACCGCGAAAAGAAACGGCATACCGGGCGCAACCGTGGACGAGATCTGCGCCGAACTGGCGGAAGCGGCCGAACCGGCGATCGAGCAAGTGCTTGCGTCCTTACCGAAGGACATCCCGGAGACGTTGGCCCAATCGATTGTCGGCGGGTTCCGTGGTCGTATCGGCGTGATTGAGCGGGTCATCGACTGACAGGCGATCTATACACCGCCCCAGGAACTATCAACGAGATCCCAGAGGCCATCCGTCATGCCCCGTGCGACCGCGTCATCGCCAGGTACGCCCCCCTGAGCAACGACCCACCGATCAACAGCCGCAAGGGCCGCGTCTACAAAATCGGGTTGTCGCTCAGGAAGCCCATGCTGTGCATGACAAACGGGGTTGTTGTTTGCTTTTGAGTGGCAAGCTTTTTTGTCGATCAAAACACGTTCATTTTGATCAACAAAAAGGTTTGTGACTCACAATTGCGAGACAAAGCGGCGGTTGAGATACAAGCCACCTGCAATCTGGAAGTGGCTGAGGTCATTCGCGACTTCTACGAAGCTATGAAGCTTCGTTTTACCGACGTACTCGAATCAAAGCACTCCGTGGCGGCCCTGGACTACCTGATTTACCTGGCCGGTGTTCAGCAATAGCCGATTTACCCGTGAAGCCGGGATTCCTTCGGCCACTGCAGGACGGTTCACCCGCGCGCTGCTCAAGGAAGGCCTGTTGCAAACAGTGCGCGAGGCCTCCGGGCGCTGCTCCGCTGTATATCGCTTTGAACCATTGATGGCGCAGGCTCGTATCTGACGAGGGTGGGCAATCTTCGAGGGTGGTCAGGGGAACAATCAGGGTATCTGCCCATTTTCTCTCGTGTCCTCATACCGGATCGGCGCCTTGAGTTAATGTAAATAGTAAGGTGTCACCGTAATTCCGTAATTTTCATGGCACGTTCTGTCTCGTCGAGCGTATGATCGAGAAGTTTGAGGCCGCTCTCGGCAGCTTCGGCTCAACCCACCTGCAGTTCTGGTTCCGAGGATTCGAGCCATATCGCCAACTTCTCTGCTGACCTCTCCAAGCGTGGATTCTCGAGCGCGCATGCCCAAACGACTGCTATTCGCCAGCCCGCACGACGAAGCTTGCTCAAATTGCGAGCATCGCGTTCGATATTTTCGCGAAACTTTGATTGCCAGAATTCGGAACGCGTTGACGGCGATGAAGCATGCTTACATCCAGGATGACGATGCCAGAAGCATCCATGCACAAAAACTACCGCACCGTACTTGACGAATACGAGGTCCGGCCGTCCCGGCAATTCGCTACCATGTAGGCGGTAACGGAATCCGCGCTTGTGCAGTAGGCGCCTTAGAGCGAGCTCGGGCTTGGTGTTCTTGCTGCCCACTCGCGCCATCATGCGCGAGCGTGTAGGTTTATTGACAATATCGTTCACGAAGTCACATGAAAACCGTCTGCAGAACGGTTAGGCGATTACGCGCTGCTAATCACTGGTCCAAGATCGTGTGCACCCATGGATTTGTTCAAACATCGCATATGCCATTGCCATGGGCACTGCATTCCCGATTTGGGCTGCAATATCGGAGCGAGTACCACAAAACTCATAGTCATCGGGAAACGTCTGTAGTCGCGCTGCCTCTCGAAGCGTAATGGCCCGGTTTTCCTCGGGATGCGCGAATCGGCCGCGAGTAACATCAGTACATCCCGTGGTAAGTGTTGGTGCTGGCGCGTCCCAACTCATCCGGCCGTAAACATCCGGAAACGACCCCGATGGCAGGCTTCTGTGACATACGAGCTGCAACTCGGGAGGTAACGAAGTACGGCTGCCCCCGTCGCCGGGAATGTGCTTTAGCCGTTTCAGAGTCATTTCGCCGTGCCGACGCGAAGCGTGCAACCGATCGTGTTCATCGAACTCGAACGGGCCAAGCGACTTGAGTCCCTCAAATGCCATACGCACAGTCGGCTGTGCTTTAGATATCTTCGACAGTCCGGCGAGAGTGGAGCAGACTCTTCTATCTATGGAAGCCGTGAAAACAAAGCGGATACGTCTCTGAGGCACGCAGAAGTCCGCAGCATCCAGCCGCATCGGTTCTTCGAAATGGTAGCCGAGCGATGCCAAATTCGTCTTCAACCGTCGGATGATCTTCGAGGAGCCGAGTCCGGGCACGTTCTCCACCCAAATGGTACGCGGACGAAGTGCTTCGATAAATGGCAGGGCCTGCAGAATTAGCGATGCGCGATCATCATCTTTTCTTCGCTTGCGATTCTGCGAACTGAATGGCTGGCACGGCGCGCAGATCGTCAGAAGATCGAGTCCCTCTTTCGGAAGCAGCGCTGCCAAGTCGTCCGGCTCCACATCATGGATGTCGTCCCGAAACAAATGGACTTCCGGGTGATTTGCACGGTAAGTCGCGGCCGCATGTTCGTCTACGTCGAGCCCGGCAGCGACCCAGTACCCCGCTCGCTTCAAAGCGGCCGTGACCGATCCCGAACCGCTGAAAAGGTCAACGGCTACTGGCGTTGCGTTACGCTCGCCGAAGCGTGAGTTCAGTGTCATTGTGATTACCCAGCTGGTCTGGACTGGAGACGAACCCACTCGTCCTGATTCAAGCCGATTCGGGTTAGCTGGGCGGCTAACCTATTTACCAGCTCCAGCATTCGAGACTCCCTTACCTCGGCCACCCATTCCCATTCATAACCCTCGTAATCGGTAAACGACCAGCCGTCCTCTTTTTCTCGCGCGACGACCATCGTGTGCCCGGTGGCTACCTCGAAAGGTACGGTGCGTATCACCGGTTCCTTATGATCCATTCGAAACGCCTTGTTCCGCTCGCCGACAGGTATAATCAAGTCGAAGCGCTCGTTATTTTCCTTGAGCATGACGAGGGTGAACCCCCTCGGCTCTGTACGCATGTGCAAGCGCACACAATCACACTTTGGCTGCAAGCATAGCCAAAGTACCGTAGGCGCCTCTACATCGTCGCTCGGCTGCTTGATTACGGAACCAAGGGATAAGGCAGGGGGTTGCCGGAGACTTCTGTTCGCATCGGTACCACCATGCCACGCTAACGTTGACAGTATTGCAAACTGCCTTCGCCGATTTACTGCATCATCATCGCACCCTAAAAACGCACTGATTATTTTTAGCCGCTTTTCGGTATTGTCTGAGGCACCGCCCAATCCTTTTTCGACCAATTCATGCTTTCGCGAGCTATCCAGCTTCTTGAGCTTCTCGCGATCCGGATCTTCTTTGAATTTGAGGTCGACGTCAGGCTCCGGAAGATTGTCTTGGAGAGCCAACCATTTATTGGACGCGGCCGCTCCGAGCATTTCGGTTGCGAGATCCGCTTTATTGAGGGTTACGGCAAACTCCGATTGTAGAACTTCAATCATCAATCGACCGGCGTCATCCGGATCGTCAATCGTAGCCCGTTGGCCGGCAAATGCTCCATCCAGTTGCGGCGGAAACTGCGCGAGCATACGATGCACATCGCGACGAATAGCTGACACACTGGCGAGAGCGAATGCACGCAGCAAGCCTCGAGAGAGCGCTACGAATTCGTTAATGGCTCGATCGGGGAGGTCTTCTGGATTCACGATGTCGGAAGCACCCTCGTAGCCGCGCATCGGCTTGTTAAGAAATCTGATCCTTACGCTTCCCTCTTCCAGAATTTCCGGGTGGTTGGCATCTTGTGGAATCACATGCCCGTTGCGCTTCAGGGTCGATGCAAGCCTGCCGGCGGCGTAGCCGAGGTCGCGTTCACCCGTATAAACGATTATTAGGCGCAGGCGACCACCCTCCGCCTCGTCCGCCTCCAACAGTCGACTAATTACTTCGATTGCTGGCTCTGGATTATTCTCCTTGAGTTGCCAATCGATGATCGCTATGTCCGCGGGAAACGCACAGTTAAAAGTGTATTTGACTACGTCGTCGTCGGGCGTCTCCTCGCGTGGAAGGTAGGAACCGCAAGTGATTCCCTGCTGCGCGAAGGTATTTACTATTTGCCGTAGGTCCAAGTTGTGCGAATCACCCGGTTCCGGATCATTCCGGGCATCATTCGACGCGATAGCGCTCCCCGGCATGTCATCTTCATCGATGGAGCCAGGAGGCTGTGCCGTCCGACGAGTTGCTCGCTTGGGCGCTTGATACCCTGTCGTCAAGATTGGTTGGTTATCGGCGACAACGACGGTTTGAAGAAAGTCCATCGCCGCTTGCCGGCAGTGCACGTCGAAGTCCTCAGCCGCTTGCGGCATCTCGTGCCTCCTCTTCACGCGATTCGTCGAGTTGTATGCGAAATACCGGATGTGTATTGGTGCCCCGTGTTTCCAGCGTCAGTCGAAGTCCGATGGAAGCGAGTGCATCCCGCGACACGGCGAGTCCCATCCCGCGACCGCCGGGCTTCATCGATATGCCGAAATCGAAAATTTGCCTCGCGATCCTTATCGGCACACCCGGACCACCGTTTGAAATAATAAAACCGTTCGAGTCCGCGTCGAGTTTGATCCAGCGTTCGGAATGACGGTCCGAGGTGATCCAGTACACGGCATTGTCGATCAAGTTCACGAAGGTCGCCATCACCGTCGACACGTATGCCTTCATCTCACGGCGCTCGAATTCATCGGTCGCGATCAATTCGACCTCCGCCTTGTCGAGCCTATCGGCGAACGCATCACGTACGTAGCGGAGCACCATCGTTCCGGAGATGTCGGTTCGCTTACGCCGAACCCGACGACTCAGCGGTGCGAGAAGCGCCAGATAGCCGTCCACGTGATCGAAATTGTTTCTAAGCTTGTTATAGGCCCGGTCGAGTCCGGGCGTGCCGTCGGCCCAAGGCTTGATTTCCCGCAGTGCTTCTCTTATACCGCCGATCATGTTCTCCATTTCGTGGCCGACTATCCCCACCGCACTACCGGCTTGCGCCAGGTCGTTGTACAGCGCCAATCGCTCCTCCAACTCTGCTACCTGGGCTTCGAGTGCCGCCGTGGTTTCTTCCGGGGTCGTTTGATCCTCGATATCAGTGCGCAACCCTCGTAGCTGCTCCAGAAGACTTTGCAGCAGGGTGCATTGTGACTCCAATTGTTCATCGATCCGGATCTCGAGCGAACGTTGCCGCCCGAAGGCCTCACCGCTCGCCAGCTTGTCAAAGTCGGTCTTCTGCAGCTCGGTCATCACCTCTTCGACCGCGTTCTTGAAGGTATGTGTGCTCTCGGTGAGCATTTTCCTGATGTCGTCGTTGACGCGTTCGAGTTCTTGCCGTCCCTCGTTGGTCAGCTTACGGATCCGCCTGAGCGCCTCGTCGCGCTCCTTTTCCAGTGCATTAGTGGCGATTTCACTACGCTTAACCTCGATATCCCACGCCTCGCGGGATTCGGCCAGGATTTCAGCGACACGACTGCGAGCGGGTTCCAGTTGATTGAACCTGAAGGTGGAGAACCAGTCGAGATAGTTGTCGAATGCCTGTTGATCTCGCTTACTCGGACTGAAACTGCGCGGTTTCGAGATTGTCAGCGAGCTTTCTAGTTCGTCGATATCACGGTAGGCATCGGTTTCCAGGTTCAGAGACTCGGATCGCCGGGCTTCGGGCTCCAACTCAGCTACCTGGGAGATTCCCGATTCGAGCCGTGCGATGACATCATCCAGCTTGGTCTCCGGCTCCCCCGCCTCTATCCGATCCAATACGCTCTGCAAATCCACTTTGAATTCATTGCGCCTCCGGGTCACCTGCTGTTTACGACGTTTTAGAAGCGCTGCCTGTGTCTGCAGTTCGCCTCTCTTATCGCGGAAGCTTTCGCCGTGCTCGGATTCCTTTCGGAAGTAGTCCTTGGCTAGTTGCTGCAACCAGTTTTCCAAAATCGCCTTGAACTGACGATAAGCCTTGTTCTCACGAAATCCTTCCCGACCGGCTTTCTCGATGAGTTTCGCGTTCGTAGTGGAATCGATCGCGACATAGCCAATCATGCGACGGTGGGAAAAGAACCAGTCCGTGGCGGACAGAGTCCGCCGGTTCTCGATCTTCAACCAATCATAATCGGATTGGCCATACGGCAGAATACGAATACCATCCCGATAAACGTAGAACCCACCGTAGCGATACAGCTTCTCGGTCATTTCCCGGTGCGTTTCCATGTCCAGAAGCGTTTCATCGGCTAAGCCGTGTACAACTGCCAATCGGACGGAAAACGGCCCACACTCAGTGGGTTGACCACCGTTTTCGGGCCAACTGAGCACATAGCGTTCGGGTTCGCCCTGATAAATAGAGAGTTCGCCGACGAATTGACCAAAATCGTCGAAGTCACCTTCGAACAAGTGATCGGCATTGCTTAAATCCTCGGCTGATAGAAAATTCTGGCTCCCTATTAATTCGTTGACGGTCCCGGCCGGTTTGTGGTCCCGGAATTCTGCAGTGATCGGCGGCGTAGTATCCGGTCGCATAGGATTACCGAAGCCCAGCAACATACGAGTGAGCGGCGACGCCTCTTTGCCACGCCCTCCCTCGTCGATATCTGCTGCGAGAATTGAGTCAACAGGTTGCAGATAGAAATGGGTGCCGTAATCATTGCCGGACACCGAAAGGTTGCGATGGTCCTCTTCAGATATCTCCGAGAACCACTGATCGTATGCCGCGGGATTCAACTCGTAATCGTCGAGCTTGGCCAGAATTTCGTCGCGGCGTTCTTCGTCAGGAGGCAACACTGCACGCGCATTCTCTAGCAGATGCTCGCGCATTCCCCGAATGTCGTGAGCATCTGGCGGGTTGGAAAACGTCTGGACCGGAAGGTCGATATCGGCGATATTTAATCCCGGCACCTCGAATAACTCCCAGTCCACGAGCGAGGCGACTATTTCCTTTACCCCGTCCGGGCGCACTGCCCGCGACATTGCGAACGTGATCGGTGCGATAGTCGCGATCGCCAAACGGCCGATACCTTTCTCACCCAGCACGGGTCGCGGAGGCAATTTCTCCGGACCGGTCCAAGTTGTGGCGTTGTCCCGGTTCGCACTCAGCTTGCTTTCGGTTCCCAATGCAAGCCATTTGGTCTCGAAGTCCTTCAGCGTCATGCCCAATCCGTTGTCCCGAACTACGAGCAGTTTGCGTGAACGGACAAAATCAGCCTCCACCCTTGTGGCGTAGGCGTCGTGGGCATTCTTGAAGAGTTCATGGATTGCCGTGGGGATGCCAGCGATTTGCTGACGTCCCAGCATGTCCACCGCTCTTGCGCGTACTTCAAACTTCGCCATTTATCTTCCCTATGCACACCACGATACGCGTCGCATGAAAAGCTCAACTAGCCTCAGATCATTGCTTCCAACATTCGCTTCTTACGAAATTGGCCTTTGGTAGATGAGCGTGATTTGGCACTTGCTGTCCAAATGGCGTTGCACAACGTTATCAGACCAACTCAGGTTCCTCCGCTGCGGACGTTGACATTTCGGTAATCAAACAATCGAGCAGGCGGCCACGTTTATCGTCGATTGTCTCAAGGTTGGACTCCAGGCGATCACAAAGGACCATAAACTCATCAACCTTGGCAACGATGCGGTGTTGTTCAGCGAGAGGCGGAACTGGCACTAGTAGTGACTCAACACCGCCGACGCGAAGGTGCTGGACTGTCATACCAAGCGGCTTATCTTGTACTCGCTCCATTAGGCGTGGATCGCGCAGCGAGTACAGCATAAAGTTTGGATCTATGGTTTCCGGAACGAGACGGGCAAGCATCATGCGCTGTCCGAGGCACACGGTTTCTCCGGCAGGCACCAGGCAAACTTCGCCCATTGGCGCTTCACGAGTTATGAGTATGTCGCCGGGTTCAGGCAAGCAACGCACGCTCCATGCTTTATAGGTCGCCTCAGTCACGTACTTTTGGTCGGTATTATTGAGACGGCCGTTTCGGACGTTTGTCGTCCGAACCAGGTTGATACCGGAACTCGAATACGGCGCTGTCTTATTCTTGCAGTCGACGACGAGTAGCGAACATTGTTGCAAGGTTGCCCATTCCCAGCCGCTGGGTAGCGTCGGCAGTTGGCTCGACAGTTGCTGTTTCGCCAGCTTCTTTATCTGAGTTCTCGCCTCTGCTGTGTTTGGGTACTCGCCTGCCAGCAGTTCATTACGCTGCTCCCTGATCTTGCTAAGCAATGCAGAGGCTGGCGTATCACGCGGATTCTGCTCTACAAGCTTTCCACGCACGGCAAGATCGAGAATGGTTCGGCGCAGGGTCTTGATTTGGTCCGGGCGCGTGGTGAGGGCCGGGAGCGTGTCGAGGGCGAAGCGGGCATGTGACTGGAAGGTAGGCTCGTCGGTGTCGGGTGCGGTCAGGCGGGTGAGGCTGGCGTTGGTCAGCCGGTAGCGCGTGGCCTCGCGGGTGTTGTGAGTTTCTTCCAGCCGGTCGCAGAGGGCCATTAGTTCGTCGACCTTGGCGACGATGCGGTGTTGTTCGGCCAGCGGCGGTAGCGGGAAAGGCGAGTGCGTAAAGTAGGCTTTCGGCACACGCTTTTGCCCGGCGGTGCCGGTCATCTTGCTGATGCCGGTTTCGATGAAGTGCGGCGTTTTCACGAACAGCAGTATGTAATCCGCACTGACGATCAACGGCCGAATGACGTGCAATTCTGTCGTGCCGGCCCCAATCCCACCGGCTAGATTCCGGAAAACGGTCGATTTGCCGTTCTCGAAGCAAGGCGTGATCTTGGCGAGGGCGACATCGCCTTCGGCGAAGTGGGTATAACCTTTCTTGATCTCTTTCCAGGCACGCGGCTCGTGCCGATTCGTTACGCCATACTGGCTCGCGATCATGGGCATAGGGACAAACGATGCCGGTTGGTCGTCAGGAGCTTCGTTGCGCGGACTGACTAGACCGAGATCAGCGATTTGAGTCCATGCCCAACCATGGGGAAGGTCGAACGGGATGTCGTCTTCATTAAGCGCGGGCGATGGCTTGACCTTGCGGATTTGTCCCGCGTTGACCAGCCGTTTCTTTTCCGCCGCGATCCTCTCCAACAGTTCTGAGGCTGGCTCATCCTCGGGATCCTGCTCCACCAACTTGCCCCGCACCGCCAGATCGAGCACGAACCGCCGCAGCCGGCTGACGGCATCCGGCGCTTCGCTGATGCGGTCGTACAGTTCCAGCAGGCGCTCGGCGTTCATCGAATCAAAGCTTCGCTGAGTATGGATTTAAGCTGGTCGCGCAAGGCCTGGATTTCGGCCTCGGCGTTGTTCAGGTCTTCCAGCAGCTCTTCCGGGTCGCCGTGGTCTTCCTCGACGGTGTGGGGGTTCTTGATGTCGAGGTTGTAGTTACGGGCCTTGATCTCCTCGGCGCTGACCTTCCAGGCGCGTGGGCCTTCCTGGCGGCCTTCGCGCTCTTTGGGACTTGCGCCGCCCCACCACTCGGCGCAGTCGGCCAGATGCTCCAGCCGGATGGGTTTGGTCATGGAGTAAGCCTTCTGGCCTTCGGGCACCTGGTGCTCCCAGTACCAGACTTGCGTGGTTGGCTGGCCCTTCTCGAAGAACAGCAGGTTGGTGCCGATGCTGGCGTAGGGGCGAAACACGGAGTTGGGCAGGCGGACGATGGTGTGCAAGTTGCACTCTTCCATCAGGTGTCCCTTCAGCCGCGTCTTGACGCCTTCGCCGAAGAGCGAGCCGTCCGGCAGCACGACGGCGGCGCGGCCGCCGGGCTTGAGCAGGCGGATGATCAGGGCCAGGAAGAGGTCGGCGGTTTCTCGCGTCCGATAGTGCTGTGGGAAGTTGGACTCGATGCCGTCTTCCTCGCGCCCGCCGAAGGGCGGATTGGTGAGCACGATGTCCACGTACTCGGATTTGGTCCAGGAGATGTAGGGCCGCGCCAGGGTGTTGTCGTGGCGCACGAAGCTGGGGTCCTCGATGCCGTGCAGCAGCATGTTGGTGACGCAGAGCATGTGCGGCAGCGGCTTCTTCTCCACCGCGCGCAGCGCGTTCTGCATGGTGGCCTCGTCCTCCGGCCGCTTCACGTAGTGATCGCGCATGTGGCGGATGGCGCAGGAGAGGAAGCCGCCGGTGCCGCAGGCCGGGTCGCACAGGGTCTCGCCGGGGTGCGGGTCGATCTGTTGCGCCATGAAGGCGGTGACGGCGCGTGGGGTGTAGTACTCGCCGGCGTTGCCGGCGGACTGCAGGTCGTTCAGGATCTGCTCGTAGATGTCGCCGAAGTGCTGGCGCTCGCTGAGGTTGTTGAAGTCGATGCCGTTGATCTTGTTGATCACCTGGCGCACCAGGTGGCCGGACTTCATGTAGTGGTAGGCGTCCTCGAACACGTCGTGCACCACGCGACGGCGGTCACCGGGCTGGCCGGAGGCGGTCAGGTTCTTGAGCGTGGGGAACAGCTCGTTGTTGATGAAGGCCTGCAGTTCGTCGCCGGTGATGCCTTCCGGGTCCGCCGCCCAGTTGCGCCATTGCAGTTTGGCCGGAATGGGCGCGCGGTAGTCGTCGCGCAGCAGTTCCAGTTCCTTGTCCTGGTCGTCGATGATCTTGAGGAAGAACAGCCAGCAGAGCTGGCTGATGCGCTGGGCATCGCCGTCCACGCCGGTGTCCTGGCGCATGATGTCCTGGATGGATTTGACTAGGGTGCGGACGGACATGGGGCAGCAGTTTGCGTTATTGATTTGGACGGCGACGCGGACCAGCTTTTGCGCCCGGCTGGGTGCCTCCGAGGTGGATCAGCTTTTGGTTGGCCAATGGCGTGATGGCGGCCAGCTCACGGCCGATCCGTTGCTCGGTCACTTCCATGTCATGCGCCGCCTGAGCACGCAGCCAGTAGCCCTTGCTGAGGCTGAAGAAGCGACACAACCGCAGGTCGGTATCTGCGGTGATAGCGCGCTTGCCGTGCACAATGTCCCCAATACGCTGGGCTGGCACGCCGATTTCCTTGGCCAGTCGGTACTGCGTCAGGCCATTGGGTTTCAGGAACTCTTCCAGGAGCAGTTCGCCCGGCTTTACGGCGGGCATAGCGGTCATAGTCCCAAGGCCAGTTGGAGCCCTGCATCGACTTTTTGCATCGTCTTGCCGGGAATCGCCTTGAGGCGGTCCGTCAGCAGTGAGCGATCCAGGGTGAGGAGTTGCGATATGTTCACTATCGAAGCTTTGGGCAGGCTGGAATCGGCCTTGGAGAGACGCACGTTGCCTGGTGCGTTTTCCAAGGCAAGATTGGAGGTCACGACGGCTACGATGACTGTCGAAATGCGGCTGTCGTTGAAAGCGTTGGCCTGAACAATGAGCACGGGGCGACGAAACCCAGGGCCGGAGCCCACGGGATCCGGCAGCGACGCCCACCAGAGCTCACCACGCTTCATCGTCGATTAATGCATTTTGCGCGCGTGCCAAGGCCGGGTCCAGCGCCGAATCTTGCTCGGCATAGACCTCGTTGAGCTTGTCCGTTATCCCTTCGGCGCCGTGCCGGGCCAAGTATTCGCTCAAGGCGTCGGCAAACAACCGGCTGCGGGGAACGCGGCGCTGTTTGGCCAGACGTTCCGCAGCTTCAAAAATGGGTTCTGGTACCGAGACTGCTACTTTCATGCGCAAATAGTATCACCAAGGTATGACCACGGCAATCCGGCCCCGATTGCGGTTCGTGAGCGATAAATGGCTCAGGCCACTTCGTCATACAGCGCCGCCTGCATCTCGTGGACGGCTTGTTCGAACTTGGCCTTGCCGCCGAAGGCGTTGACCAGCTGCACGGTGGTACCGAGTTGGTTGAGGGGCGGGATACTCAGCACGCGCGGGTCGTCGAGATTGAGCACACCTTCGTCGGCGTACTTGGCGAGCAGTGCTTCGAGCACCTTGCGGGCGGTATCGCCATGGCGGTTGAAGATGTCACGCTTCTTCACCTGCTCGGCGCGCTCGCGGCGTGTCAGCGGTTTGGCGTCGAAGGCGATGTGGCAGATCAGGTCGAAGGGGTCCAGCTCGCTGCCCAGCTCCTCGACGATCGGGTCCAGCGGCAGGCCTTCGGCGGCCAGCTCATTGAGCACGGCCTGCTTGCGTTCGGCGGCGCTCCAGCGGCGCAGGAAATCGTCCAGGCTGGCAAAGCGCTTGCGCAGCGAGCGCTTGGTGAAGTCGCGTAGCGATTCGGTGACCAGCCTGCCCTGCTCGTCGAGGTATTCAACCCGTTCGGCGATGATGCTGGCACCGACGCCGTCGACGTAGATCTTGCGCTGCTTGTCGGGCTTGCCGCCATCACCGGTCGCACCGTCGATCACGGTTTCGTCCTCGCCGGGTGCATAGGCCGGCGAATCCTCGCCGATCGCGGGGGTGGGCGCATCGTCCGGCGGCGCAACCGGGTCGCCTTCGTCAGGGGCGTAGATCTGCACCGGGTCGCCATCGAAATCGGGGTCGGCGAAGTGGCTGGTGGCGCCGCGGAAGTCGATGAGGGTGAAGTAGTACTTGCGCGTGTCCTCGTGAACGCGGGTGCCGCGGCCGACGATCTGCTTGAACTCGGTCATGGAGCCCACCTCGCGGTCCAGCGCGATCAGGCGACAGGTTTGCGCGTCGACCCCCGTGGACAGCAGGCGCGAGGTGGTGACGATAACCGGCCAGGTGGATTCGGGATCGATGAAGTTGTCGAGCTGTTCCTTGCCTTCGGCGTCCCCGCCGGTGATGCGCATCACGTAGCGCGAGTTCTGGGCTACCAGATCCTGGTTTTGGTTGATCAGCGCCTGGCGCATGCGGGCGGCGTGTTCCTGGTCCACGCAGAAGACGATGGTCTTCTGGAAACGGTCGCCGCTTTCCCGCAGGAAGGCAGTGACCTTCTGCGCGACCAGGGCGGTGCGGTCGTCGATGACCAGCTCGCGGTCGAAGTCCTTGCGGTTGTAGAGGCGATCGTCGATTTCGTTGCCGTCGCGGTCACGCTGGCCCTTCTGCGGCCGGTAGCCCTGGACGTCGTGATCGATGTGCACCTTGACCACCTTGTAGGGGGCCAGGAAGCCGTCGCTGATGCCCTGTTTCAGCGAATAGGTGTAGATCGGGTCGCCGAAGTAGGCGATGTTGGAAACGTACTTTGTTTCCTTGGGGGTGGCCGTCATCCCGATCTGGGTGGCGCCGGAGAAGTACTGGAGGATCTCGCGCCAGGCGGAGTCCTCGGCCGCGCTGCCGCGGTGGCATTCATCGATGACGATGAGGTCGAAGAAGTCACGCGAGAATTCGCGGAACAGCTTGTTGCGTTCCTCCGGACCGGTGATGGCCTGGTACAGGCCAAGGTAGACCTCGTAGGCGCTGTCGATGCGCCGCTGCCGGTCCACCGCGAGGGTCAGCTCTTCGTGGCGGCCGTCGTCGCGTTCAATCGTTTTCGCGTTGGTGGAAAGCTTGGCCATGGCCCCGCCGAAGGGGCGGAAGTCGTTGACCATGGTCTGGTCGACCAGCACGTTGCGGTCGGCCAGGAACAGCACGCGCCGGGCGCGGCCGGCCTTCCACAACCGCCAGATAATCTGGAAGGCGGTGTAGGTCTTGCCCGTGCCGGTGGCCATGACCAGCAGCAGACGGTCGCGCCCCTGGGCGATGGCCTCGATGGCCTTGTTGACGGCGTTGATCTGGTAGTAACGCGGCGTCTTGCCGCTGCCGTCGTCGTGATACTCCTGCAACACGGTGGCCTCGGCCGCCGGGCTGAAACCCTTCCAGGCGCGGTAGCGCGCCCAGAGGTCGTCCGGGGACGGAAACTGGTCGAGGCTGAGGGTCGTCTCGCGCTGCGGGCTGGCGCCGGTGCGGTCGTGGAAGACGAAGCCGTCACCATTGGAGGTGAACACGAAGGGCACGTCCAGCGTCTCGGCGTAATCCAGCGCCTGCTGCATGCCGTCGCCGAGACTGTGGTTGTTGTCCTTGGCTTCGATGACCGCGATGGGAATATTGGGCTTGACCTGCAGGACGTAGTCCGCGCGCCTGGCCCTGCCGCGTGTCACCAGCTTGCCGCGTACGATGATGCGGCCCCGGGTGAAGGACACCTCCTCGCGGATCTGCAGCATTCGGTCCCAGCCTGCCGTTTCCAGCGCCGGGGTGATGTACTTGCTGCAGATGTCGCGTTCGCTCAGGTCGCGCTTTTGCAATGCTCCCCCGAAACGCCTAGCGGCGTGTTGCCCCTCGGGGCAACTAATGCGTGATTCCGCACTGTAACCGAACGGGAACAGGCGACAAACGCGTCAGGCGTTGCACATGCGCCCGTGAGACCTGCGAGCGTGACCGACACGATCAACCGTCAGCTGCGCCGCATGGGGGGCCCGGACCAGCAAGCGTCGCCACCAGTGCTGGATGCCATTACCGGGCTGGTGCCGAGTAACGTCAATGCGGAAAGCGAATTTCGTCGCCAGCGTCAGGATTAAGCGCGTTCCGATTCCGAAGAGTCGACGAAATTCAGGGAGACACCCGCTTCTGCTCACCGGCGAAGGGGCTAAGCCCGAGCCAGTCGCCGATGCGCGACGTCAGTTCCCGGTCGCCGGTAAGCTGAAGATTATTGTCCCGCATGGCCTGCTGGATCGACACGATGCCCATCCAGATGGCCGTCATGGTGCGCAGATCGGTGACCACGTAAAGGTCCACCTCCTGGCCGGGATCGATCATGCACAGGTCGACCGCATCCGTCTCCGCGGCCCGGTCGATGATGAGCCACCACTTCCGCTGTCCGCGCTCTAGCTGCGGGTACAGAAACTGAATCGTGATGCGGCGCTCCGGCAGCGCCTCCGGCTTCAGGTTCCGGCGCATGTCCCACATCAGCAGCGACGGGTCCAGATTGCGCAGCGACAGCTGCGACTCCAGCCAGCGCTGGCCCCAGCTTCCCAGCGACATGACGGTTGGCCGCAATTCCTCGCCCGCCTCGGTCAGCCGGTAGGCGGGCGCGCCGCTGTCAGCATCCACCCGGCGCGTAATCAGGCCGTGCGTTTCCAGCTCTCCAAGTCGCTTGGACAGCAGCGCCGGCGACATGCGCGGCACGCCGCGCCGCAACTCATTGAAGCGCGTGCTGCCGCAGAGAAGCTCGCGCAGTACGAGAATCGTCCACCGCGTGCCCAGCACCTCGGTGGCCATCGCCACCGGGCAGAACTGGCCATAACCCTGCTGTGACGCCATCCGCAGCCCTCCCGCACCGACACGGTCCCAGTGCAAGCACAGCTTGCCGGCCGTTGGCCGGTTCAGCTTTTGAACTGGATATCGAGCCTAACAGCGAGCGATCGTTTCCGGAATGGTCGCATACGAAGACGGCGGCCCAACGCAGCAAGCAAAGGAGACAGCCATGAGCAGCATCGAGGCTACGGCAGCTACTGATCCGGAAATGCAGGCGCTCAAGCAGCGCCTGAAGACAACCTGGGAATCGGGCGACTACGGCGCCTTTGCGGTCTACCTGCAGCGCGGCGCGGCGGATTTTCTGGAACGTCTCGATATCCAGCCCGGCACGCACATGCTCGACGTCGCATGCGGCGCCGGCCAGATCAGCGTCCCGGCGGCACGTGCCGGCGCGCAGGTCACGGGTGTCGACATCGCCGCGAATCTCGTCGAGCAGGCGCGGAGCTGGGCGCGCGAGGAAGGCGTCGACGCCCGCTTCGACGAGGGCGACGCCGAAGCCCTGCCCTACGACGACGCCAGCTTCGATCTGGTGACGAGCCTGCTCGGCGCGATGTTCGCACCGCAGCCCGACCGGGTAGCTAGCGAACTGCTGCGCGTCTGCCGGCCCGGCGGGCGCATCGTCATGGGCAACTGGACGCCCGAAGGTTTCGTCGGCGGCATGTTCAAGATCATCGGCAAACACGCACCGCCCCCGCCGCTGATGGCGCCGCCGGTGCAGTGGGGTGACGAGGCCACCGTGCGGCAGCGCCTTGCCACCGGCGCCGAAGTGACCGTAACCCGCCGCTACTATCCGTTCGAGTACCCCTTCGGTCCAGAGGCGGTGGTCGACCTCTTCCGGGACTATTACGGCCCTGCGCAGAAGGCCCTCGCCGCGCTGGATCATGCCGGCCAGGCGGCGCTGCAGGAAGAGCTGACTCTTCACTGGCAGCAACACAACCAGGCCAACGACGGCGGCACCCGCGTGGAGGCGGAATACCTCGAAGTCGTCGCGCGGCGGTGCTGACCGCCGGGCTGCTGCGATAGCCATGGGACGGGTCGCGATCATCGGCGCCGGCGTATCCGGCCTGGTCAGCGCCAAGGTGCTACAGCAGGACGGCTTTGCGGTCACCGTCTTCGATAAGGACGAAGGCGTCGGCGGCGTCTGGGCGGCCTCGCGCGCCTATCCGGGTCTGCGCACCAACAATCCAGCGCCGACCTATGCCTTCTCCGACTTCCCGCACTTCGACGACACTGATGAGTTCCCCACGGCTGCTCAGTTGCGGGCCTATTTCGCGACCTATATCGAGCGCTTCGGGCTGGGCCCACATCTGCGGCTCGGCACCGAGGTCGTCTCGGTGGCGCGCGAAGAAGGCACGTTCGGCCTGCGCGTCACGCTGCGCGACGGCACGAGCGAGCGCTTCGATCGCGTCGTCGTCGCCAACGGCGTGCTGTCGGTACCGAACATGCCGGGGCTGCCGGGCGCTGAACACTTCGCCGGCACCATCCGCCATTCCAGCGAGATCACCGACGGGAGCGCGCTGCGCGGCCGGCGCGTGGTCGTCGTCGGCGCCGGCAAGTCGGCGATGGACATGGCCTGCCTGGCGGGCCGGGAGGCCGCCGCCTGCACGCTGGTCTTCCGCCGGCCCTACTGGATGCTGCCGCGCTACTTCGGCCGCCGGCGGGTGGATGCGCAGGTTTTCAACCGGCTGACCGAGACGCTGACCTTCCCCGCCTATCACCGGGCCTCGCGCGGCGAGGTCGCGCTGCGCTGCATCGGTGCGCCACTGCTGCGGGCCTTCCGCAGGCTGCAGTGCCGAGTCGTCGCACGCGCGGCGGGTATGCCGGGTGACATGGTGCCCGAATTCCCCATCCACGCCGGCATCTATCACCAGGGCATTGGCGCCGACATCTACCAGGCGCTGCGCGAGGGCCGCGTCACGACAAGACGCGACGGTATCGCCAGCTTCCGCGACAAGCACACGCTGCAGCTCGACAGCGGCGAAACGCTGGAAACCGATATCGTGGTCTGCGCCACCGGCTGGCAGCAACGCCTCGACTTTCTCGACGCGCCACTGCAGGAGGCCGTCCTTCCCGACGGGCGCTTCCGGCTCTACCGGCACATCCTGCCGCCGGCCGAGCCTCGACTGGGCTTCGTCGGCTACGCGTCCTCGGGCAATACGCCGCTGTCCTCGGAACTCGCAGCGCACTGGCTCTCGGAATACTTCCTGGGCGGCCTGCGGCTACCCGAGCGCGTGGCCATGGAGCGCGAGATCGACCGCGTGCTGGCCTGGAGCGCGCGCGTCTTTCCGGAGCAGCCGGCTGGCCACTTCATCGGCGGCTACATCGCCCACTATGCGGACGAGCTACTGCGCGATCTGGGGCTGCCTACGCGGCGCGCCAGCGGTCGGCTGGCCGAACTACTGCGTCCCTTGACGGCCGATCGATATAACGGGCTCGGTGTCGAGCGGTTTGCGGCGCGATGAGGATCACCATAACGGCATTTCCGAGTCACTGTTCGGACCGGCTTCAGCAATCCTGCGCGCTTTTTTCAGCGTTTGGCGGCGTGCGAGATCTGATCAAGCATGTTCGATATCATTAATCAGCGTTCGCCCAATTCCCCAACCGTCTGCGCCAACTCCAGCAACGCCTCGATGTGCTGGTTGTGGCGGTCAACCTTCCGCACGCCCAGATGGATCTGTTTGGGGATGCCCTTCCTACCCAGCCGGACGGCTTCGAGGGACAGCTTGTCGGCGTATTCGCCGATTAGCCAGCGGGGCAGGGCCGCGACGCCGCGGCCGGCGGCGACCAGCTGCAGCATGATGTCGGTGGATTCCACGCTCTTGTGCTTGCGCGGCGCGCAGCGTGCCGGGGTGAGAAACCGCGTGTAGATATCCAGCCGGTCGGCATCGACCGGGTAGGAAAACAGCACTTCGTTGTTCAGGTCGGACGGCTTGATGTGGTCGCGGCCAGCCAGGCGATGGTCGGCGGCTACCGCCAGGATCTGTTCATAGTCGAATACCGGCTCGAACAGCACGCCGGGGCGGTCGAGCGGGTCGGGCGTGACCAGGATGTCGATGTCGTGGCTGAAAAGTGCCGCCATGCCGCCGAACTGGAACTGCTGCATCACGTCGATATCCACACCCGGCCAGGCCTGCAGGTAGGGCTCGACCACCTTCAGCAGCCACTGGTAGCAGGGGTGGCATTCCATGCCGATACGCAGGCTGCCCTGCTCGCCCTCGCCATATTCGGTTAGCACCTCGTCCGCGCGCTCAAGTTGCGGCAGCAGCCGATTGGCGGCGTTCAGCAGATAGTCGCCGGCGGGGGTCAGGCGCACACGGCGGCCGTCGCGCTCCCAGATCGTCGCGCCGGATTGTTGCTCCAGCTTCTTGATGGCGTGGCTGAGTGCGGACTGCGTCAAGTGCAGCGAGGCGGCTGCCGCGGTCAGCGAGCCCTCGCGCTCGATACCGCGGAGGATGCGGAGGTGGGTGCGTTCGATCATCCTTATCCATGAGAATAAATAATGGTTTAATGAAAAAATACCATTTTTACTCATCGGCCGGTGCGCCTACGATTCCTGCGTTCCCCACTTGAACGCTGAAGGACAACCATGGCGACGACCCACAACCTCGGATTCCCGCGTATCGGCGGCAAGCGCGAGCTGAAGTTCGCCGAAGAGGCCTACTGGAAGGGCGAATCCAGCGCCGATGAGCTTCTGGCCAGGGGCGCCGAACTGCGCCGGCAGAACTGGCAGCATCAGTCGGGCCTGGACCTGGTGCCGGTGGGCGACTTCTCGTTCTACGACCACTTGCTGGACACCAGCTTCCGGCTGGGCAACGTGCCGGCGCGGGTCAGCAGGCTGGACGGCAGCCGGCTGGACAACATGTTCCGCGTGGCCCGCGGCCGGTCGGCCGGCGACGACGACGCCAATGCGGTGCGCGCCGGCGAGATGACCAAGTGGTTCGACACCAACTACCACTACATTGTCCCGGAGGTCGCGGCCGACACCGTATTCACGCTGGATGCCGATGACCTGCTGGACCAGGTGGCCGAAGCGAAGGCCGCGGGCGTGACGCCCAAGCCGGTGCTGGTCGGCCCGGTCACCTACCTCTGGCTGGCCAAGGCCACCGACGACAGCGACCGGCTGGCGCTGCTGGATCGCCTGCTGCCGGTCTACCGCGAGCTGCTCGACCAGCTCGGCCAGCAGGGTGTCGAGTGGGTGCAGCTGGACGAGCCGGTACTGGTGTTTGATCTGGACGATGCCTGGAAGCAGGCGGTGCAGACCGCGTTCGCGGCGCTGGCCGACGCGGCGCCGAAGCTGCTGGTCGCCACCTACTTCGGCAAGCTTCGCGACAACATCGACCTGGCCTGCAACCTGCCGGTGGCCGGCCTGCACGTGGACGCCATCAAGGGCCGCGACGAGGTCGATGCCATCGTCAAGGCGCTGCCCGGGGACAAGGTGCTATCGCTGGGCGTGATCGACGGCCGCAACATCTGGAAGGCCGACCTCGCCGGGCTGCTGGACTGGCTGGAGCCGATCGCGGACCAGCTCGGCGACCGCCTGTGGCTGGCGCCAAGCTGCTCGCTGCTCCACGTGCCGGTGGACCTGAACAGCGAGACGAAGATGGACCCCGAGATCAAGAGCTGGCTGGCCTTCGCCCTGCAGAAGCTGGGTGAACTGGAGGTGCTGGCCCGTGCCCTCAACGGGGGCCGCGACGCGGTCGCCCAGCCGCTGGCCCGCAACGCCGAGGCGATCGCCAGCCGTCGGGGCTCCGACCGCGTGGACGATCCGGAGGTGAAGAAGGCGGTGCGCGCGATCACCCCGGAGATGGGCAAGCGCAAGAGCCCGTACGCCGAGCGCACCAAGGCCCAGCGCCAGCACCTGAACCTGCCGGCCTACCCGACCACCACCATCGGCTCGTTCCCGCAGACCAAGGAGATTCGCCAGGCGCGGCTCAAGCATCGCAAGGGCAATCTCTCCCGCGAGGATTACGTCGCCCAGATGAAGGCCGAGATCGAGCGCTCCATCCGCGAACAGGAAAAGCTCGGCCTGGACGTGCTGGTGCACGGCGAGCCCGAGCGCAACGACATGGTCGAGTACTTCGGCGAACAGCTCGAAGGCTATGTCTTTTCCCAGCACGGCTGGGTGCAGTCGTTCGGTTCGCGCTGCGTGAAGCCGCCGATCCTGTACGGCGACATCAAGCGCCCCGAGCCGATGACCGTGGACTGGATCAAGTACGCCCAGTCGCTGACCGACAAACCGGTCAAGGGCATGCTCACCGGACCCGTCACCATGCTCAACTGGTCGTTCGTGCGCGACGACCAGCCCAGGGCCGAATCCTGCAAGCAGCTGGCCCTGGCCATCCGACAGGAGGTGCTGGACCTGGAGGCCGCGGGCGTCAACGTCATCCAGATCGACGAGGCTGCCCTGCGCGAGGGTCTGCCGCTACGGCGCTCGCAGTGGCAGGCCTACCTGGACTGGGCGGTCGAGTCCTTCCGCATCACGGCCAACGGCGTGCGCGACGAGACCCAGATCCACACCCACATGTGCTACTCGGAGTTCAACGACATCATCGAGTCGATCGCGCACATGGACGCCGACGTGATCACCATCGAGACCTCGCGCTCCAACATGGAGCTGCTGGACGTGTTCGACGACTTCGCCTATCCCAACGAGATCGGGCCGGGTGTCTACGACATCCACTCGCCCAACATCCCGGTGCAGGATCAGGTGATCGAACTGATGCGCAAGGCAGCGGAGCGGATTCCGCGCGAGCGACTGTGGATCAACCCGGACTGCGGGCTCAAGACACGCCAGTGGGCCGAGGTATCCCCGGCGCTGCAGAACATGGTCGACGCCGCCCGCAGCCTGCGCGACAAGGTCGCCTGACCCCCGATTTATCTTCGCCGATGTCCCGGCAATTCAGCCGGCCCGCTGCCCGCGGGCCGGCTTCTTTTTTGTAGCCGTCTACCCCAAGGCATCGTCCGGGACGGCCAGTGTCGATGCCGGTGTAAGGCGGAACTCAGTCCGCCGGTAACCCGGGCCACCGGCGCCGTGTTAGCGCCCCGTGTAATCCGGCGCGTCCGGGTTCTCCAGCCAGTCACGCCGCTTGTCCAGTGGCTGGTCCAGGTAGGCCCGCATGGCCGTCACGCCGTCATCCGACAGCATGGTTTCCAGGAAATCGGCGGCCTCGATCGACAGCCCGACGCCCAGATGGGTATCGCTGCCGGCATAAACCGCGTGCTTGATGCGGGCCACCGCCTTTGGCGGCAGGGCCGCCATTTCGGCGCCGATCGCCCGAGCCCGAACCAGCGCGTCCTCGGCGCATTCGTGCACCAGCCCGAGGTCCCGCGCGGTGTCCGGCGGCACGACACGGCCGCGCAGGATGAACTCGATGGCGCGGCCGGCGCCAATCAGACGACTCAACCGCTGGGTGCCGCTGCCGCCGGGCAGGATGCCGAGCTTGACCTCGGGCAGACCGAAGCGGTGATCGCCGAGCTGGGCGACGCGGATATCGCAGGCCAGGCAGAGTTCGAATCCGCCGCCCATGGCGTCGCCGTTCATCGCCGCAATCACCGGCTTGGGTAGATTCTCCAGGGCGGAGAGCATGGCGTGGTAACCGTCATTCAGAGCCGTACCCATGGCACGCATGCCCTCGCGATCGGCAGCCAGGGCTTCCAGTTCCTCCACGCTGTAATGAGTGATCAGCTTGCCGGGAACCCCGCCGGTGATAATCACCACACGCACGGCCGGGTCGTCCCGCCAGCCCTCGATCAGCCCGGCCAGCGCCTGGGCACCCTCGGCGCAGAAGTAGTTCATCGGCGGGTTTTGGTAAGCCGCCACCACCACGCCATCGGCCTGTTTGATCTGCCAGTAATCCATGCTGCCTCCGAACTATTGCGGTCACCTCGGCTGCATCCTCGGCTGAATGGCCAAGTCGCGCAATGAGGGCGCCGGAACCGTCGGGTGGTTCCCCCATGCCGGTGCAATCGCCATACTGCTGCAAGCATTCCCACGGGAGACGGGCTTGGCGGGTATCGACACCCTGGCGCACTGGCATCAGTTGGTGGCCGCGCGCGACGCCTCCGGGCTCGACGCCCTGCTGGCCGACGACGTGGTCTTCCACTCGCCAGTCGTGCACACGACCCAGGCCGGGCGGGCGCGGACGCTTCCCTACCTGGCCGCCGCATTCCACGTGTTCTTCAATGACAGCTTTCGCTATGTGCGGGAAATTCGCGGCGAGCGCGATGCCATGCTGGAGTTCAGCGTCACCATCGACGATATCGAGGTAAACGGGGTTGATATCATCCGGTGGAACGAAGACGGGCGCATCGTCGATTTCAAGGTCATGCTCCGCCCGCTCAAGGCGATCCATCTGATCCACGAGCAAATGGGCGCCATGCTGCAACAGGGAGAACCGCGCGCATGAAGCTGTACGACTGGTCGATCGCCCCCAACCCGCGCCGTGTGCGCATGTATCTGGCCGAGCGGGATATCGATATCGAGATCATCCAGGCCGGCGCACCTGATCAACTGGACCTGCACGACTGGTTCCTGAAGCTGAACCCACGCCGCCGGGTGCCGCTGCTGGAACTCGACGACGGCACCCACATCGGGGAGGCCATGGCCATCTGCCGTTATTTCGAGGCCGCGCAGCCGGCCTCCGACCTGTTCGGCCGCGATGCGCGCGAGACCGGACTGGTGGAAATGTGGGAGCGTGAGGCCGACAGTAGCGGGCTGCAGGCAGGCGGCGAGCACGTGCGCAACGCCCATCCCGCATTCAAGGACCGGGCCCTGCCCGGCTATGCCGAGCCCACCCCGCAGATCGCGGAACTGGCGGAACGCGGCCGTATGCGCTACCTGGATTTCCTCAAGCGCATCGATCAACAACTGGCAGATTGCGAGTTCCTCGCCGGCAATATCTTCACCGTGGCCGATATCACCGCTTTCTGCACCATCGATTTCTGGCGCAAGTTCCGGCTGCCGATTCCGAAGGACGCTGAGCATCTGCAGCGCTGGTTCGACGCCGTCAGCCAGCGTCCCAGCACCGACGCCTGACAATGGCGACGCGCTGCGGCTGGTGCGGCGAGGAACCGCTCTACATCGACTACCATGACCGGGAATGGGGCGTGCCGGTCCGTGACGACCGCACGCTGTTCGAGTTCCTGATTCTGGAAGGCGCCCAGGCCGGGTTGTCCTGGTGGACGGTGCTGCAGAAGCGCGAAGGCTACCGTCGGGCGTTCGCCGGCTTCGATCCGGCCGCCGTGGCCACCTTCACGGACGAGCAACTGGCCGCCCTGCGCAACGATGCCGGCATCGTGCGCAACCGGGCCAAGATCGCGTCAGCCCGCAGCAACGCCCGGGCGTTCCTTGACGTGCAGGCCGAGTACGGCCGCTTCAGCGATTACCTGTGGGGTTTCGTGAACGGACAGCCGGTGATCAACCACTGGCAGCGGCTGGATCAGGTACCGGCGACTACGCCACTATCCGATGCGCTATCGACGGACCTCAAGCGCCGCGGCTTCAAGTTCGTGGGCAGCACCATCTGTTATGCCTACCTGCAGGCGGTGGGGGTGGTCATGGATCACGTCACCGACTGCTTCCGGCACGCGGAACTGGCGGGAGCTACCGGGGCCTGATCGGCCCCGGCCTCCACTCACCCCGGCGCGAGCCGGGATGTCCCGTTACACTTCCATCAGGGTTGAACGCTCAGTTTTCCGTCGTGGTCTCGGCTGAACCGGATCCACCACCGTCAACAACAATCTCGCCATTGACGCTCACACCACCGTCCGACTCGAAGTTCACCTCTTCCGGATTGCCGTCGGCAGTAACGGTCACGTTGGCGACCGGATCAAAGACGATGGGCTCGTCGGTTTCCGGCATGTCGTCATTCGCCATGCAGGTGAACGCGATGGTGTACTCGCCCTCGGCCACGAACCCGATGGTGAAATCCAGCATGCCGTCGCCGTCATCCTGCTCGGATACGGTGGCGGTGGTGATCGGGTTAACCTCGTCGGTATTGCCGTCGGTGTCGTCGGTGGCGTGGTCTGGCTCGGGCGGATCATCCTCCATGCCGGAAGACTCGGTCACATTCACGTCGCCGGCCACGGCGTCGGCGCTCTCGTAGAGATACACCTGGTTGCCGATCTGCGCGTCGCCGCAGCCCTCGCGCATCGTCAACTCCGTCGCCACGTTGCCCTGGATGGTACCCACATTGACGTTGTTAACCAGGCGCAGGGCCGGGCGCAGCAGGTAGTAGTCCGAGTTCTGTGGGTCGGTCAGGCCTTTGCGCAGATCGAAGTCGATGGTGAAGTTGGCATCGCCACCATTGGGCACGACCAATTCATCCTCACCGGTATTGAGTTGGAGGAAGCGCGGCGCACCCTGGCTTTGATCCGGCCGGTTCTGCTGGCCGGGGATGAAAAGATCGAAGGTGCCCTCACTCGTGACAACCGAGGATCCGTTGTCGGCGCCCGGCGCCACGAACAGCCGCAGGAATTCGTATTCACCGGCCGGCACGGTGGTGTCATCGAGAATCAGCGACGAATCCTCACCGGTGAAGTCCAGCAGGTTGATGGTTTTCGGCTCGTCGAACTCGAAGGTTTCCATCGGCCCGCCCGCGGGCTTGAGGACCACCGCGTCGAACGTGACGTTGACCTCCATCGCGTCGTCCACCGGCGCGTCCGTGGCCGCCAGCGATACCGTGCCGGTGCCATCGGCGCCCGCACTTCCACCACCGCTGCCGCTACCACCACAGCCCGCCAGCGCCATGCCGGCCACTGCGAGCGTCAATAGTCTGAATCCGTTACTCATAACTCCACCTGTTCTATCGTTGCGTATCCTCCCGGTTCCACCACTCGTTGCTTGCAGACTACCGGCCCGGGTTTGGGAACACAATCCCTAATCCAGTATCGGCGGTAGGGCTGTGAGGTTGAGGGGCTGGCCTTACTCCGGCGGTCGGTCAGGTGGTTCGACGGCGTCCCCGATCCGTGGCCCGTCACCGGGCGGCAATCGGTTTTGCGGCAAGGCTGCCGGATCCTCCGCGCCGGCAGGCGGGACTGTCGATGACTCGCTGCCCCGGACCTCGGCGCTTTCCGGCACGGTCGCGACAGGCACCGGTGGCTCGACCTGCTTCGCGCGGACGTTGCCCTCGGCGGCGGCTATGTCGACCGAGAGCAGCAGGAGCATTCCGATCATGATCCTGACAGAAGACATCGGCATCTCCATGCGTTCATGTGGGACCTGCATCGCGAATCGTGGGCCCGGATCAGGCGGCTTACAAGAGACTATCGACGCGCGAACCAGTTAGGCGTATAGTTGATATTGCATTCGTTCGAGCCGTGCCCACTGCGGTTTTCAGTTTACCCGCCATTGGCGGTGTTTACCCGGTGACGCAGACCACGTTTCTTGATCGCTTGTATAACGCGGACCACGCGTCCGCACTTTTAATTTGATTAGCCAAGAGGAAACGTCATGTCTGACGTGATTACCGGTACCGTGAAGTGGTTCAACGACGCCAAGGGTTATGGTTTCATCACCCCGAACGGCGGCGGCAAGGACGTGTTCGCGCACGCCAAGCAGATCGTCGGTGACGGCTTCAAGTCGCTGGCCGAAGGCCAGACCGTGGAGTTCACGATCACCCAGGGCCAGAAGGGCCCGCAGGCTTCGGACATTCGTCCCGCCTGATCCCGGCGATCTCGAAAGGATCACCGAGAACCCCGGCTTCGGCCGGGGTTTTTTTGGTTAACCCGGAGCGGCTCAGGCGCGTTATGCTGAAGCACATGCATTCGGGCTGAATCGCCGATGTCACGACCCCGCGCAATCGGGCTGGCCGCCTGCCTGCTGGCCACCACCAGCGCACAGGGGGTGGACACGCAAACCATGGACGTGACGCGCGAGGGCGACACGTTCCGCGCCAAGGCCGTGTTCCGGCTCGATGCTCCGGTGGCCGCCGTGTACGCCGTGATCACTGACTTCGGGGCGCTGGATCGCATTTCCCCGCATATCCTGGAAAGCCGCCGCCTGGCAGGCGACGGATCCGAGACGCTGGTCCGGGTGGTCACACGCAGCTGTCTGGCGTTTTTCTGCCGCGACGTCACCACGGTGGAGCGGCTCCGGGAGCAACCCCCGAATACCATCCGGGCGGAGATCGTGCCGGAGCGCAGCGATCTCGCCAGCGGCCAGACCCGCTGGCACCTGAGCCGGGAGCGCGATGCGACCCGGCTGGAGTGGACGACCCAGTTCGTGCCCGGATTCTGGGTGCCGCCGCTGCTGGGCACCGCGGCCGTGCGCCGCGCCCTGTCGCAACAGCTGGCCGACGGGGCGGCCGGCATCAACCGACTGGCAAACGAACGGGCCGCCGGCCCGGAGTGAGTGGCAACCCATGGCCTCCCCGCAACCCGCAGTCGACGACGAATTCATCGCGCGGCACACCCGCGACTGTTCCCTGCGGGACGGCACCCGCATCCGGCTACGGCCGGTGGCGGCCGATGACAAGGGACGCTTGCAGGCCGGTTTCGAACGGCTGTCGCCTGACTCGCGCTACCGGCGGTTCCTGGCACCCACCGGGGTGCTGACCGAGCGCATGCTGCGCTACTTCACCGAGATCGATTATGACGACCATTTCGCCTGGGCCGCCCTGAGCCTGGACGAACCGGGCGAGCCCGGCATCGCCGTGGCCCGCTATGTCCGCGATCAGCCGGGAAGCGACACTGCCGAACCGGCCGTGGCGGTGATCGACGACTACCAGGGCCGCGGGCTCGGCAGCCTGCTGCTGCGGTTGCTCACGGCCAGCGCCGTGGCCAACGGTGTGAAGCGTTTTCGCGCCACGCTGATGCGCGACAACAAGCCCATGTACAACCTGTTCGCCGAGGCGGGCGGCACGTTCGTGACCGAAACTGCCGGCCTGCTGCGCGCCGAGGTTGAGCTGCCGACCTGCGAACTGGCCCGCGCCAAGCTGCTGGACAGCCTGCTGCGCCACAGTTGCGACGGCGCTGCGGATGCGGCCCGGCGGGTGCTGACCGGCAGCTAGCCCGAATAAATCACGAAGGCGACGTGCGCTGCGGCGCAGGCGCAGGGCGTTGAAATGACGGAGGACTAACCCAGGGCCTTGCTCGCGGCCGCAGACGCATAGAATGGCTCCAGCCGCCGGCGGAGCAGGATTTCCAGCGCCCCGTCGGCCCGGGCGCGGGCCACCAGCGGCTTGATCAGGCGCCGGGCGTCGCGGGTCAGACCCGCCGCATCCACGCCGAGATCGCCCAGCAGATCGGTCACCGGCCGCGGCCCATGCTCGGCATAGACGGCATCGATAACCCGCGCGACCAGTTCGTCCACGTACACCGTATCGCGCAGTTGATTCCAGACCAGCACGCCGAACTCGGCCAGCGCGTCGACATCGTCATCGGTCAGCACCCGCGCCGCCAACAGCGGACGATCGGCCAGCGCTTCCCACACCTGATCGCCCAGGGCGCGGATGCGCTCGGCGGTGAGCGCCTCGGCGAGAAACGCCTCGCTCTGGGCCAGGGTGCGCGACAGATTGGCCTCGAGATAGGCGCGCACCTGTTTCTCCACCTGCGCTTCGAGTTGCGGCAGACGCTTGCTCACCGCCCCGGCCCCGGCACTAAGCAGCGACGACACGCCCGGAATCCGCCGCAGCAGCGCCCGGTCGGAAAACAGGTAGTCGCGGATGCCGTGGTAGAGCATCTCGGAAGCCACCGCGGCATAGATCGGACTGCGGGCCACGCTGCGGATCAGCGCATGGCGGGCGTCCTTCATGTCCGCGGCCAGCGCCACGCCGGTTTCGAATACCGACTGGTCGAGCACTTCCGCCACCCGGGTATCGGCATGCAGCGGATCGTCCAGCACGTGCCTGGCCACCGCCCCGATCCCCGTCGCCAGGCCCGGCCCCGGCTCCCGCGCCAGCACCGACTCGCGGACCAGCTCGCCCACCGTCGCGGCATCGATCAACGCCTCGAGCGGGGTGGCGGACAGCCAGTCCCAGAGATGTTGCACCTCGGCGGCCACGTGCTTGTCCAGGGCCTTGCCCTGCCACTGGCGCAGCTCGAAGGCGACGTGCGCTTCCAGCAGCGCCCGGCAACGGTCATCCATGCAATTGCACCCTTTTTCGCGTCAGAGGGTGGTCAGATCGTCCGCGCTTCCCCGGCCCAGCGCATGCCCCAGGCCACGCCCAGGCCCCAGGCGCCATTGAGCATCAGCGCACCCATGATGATGGTGGGATCCCAGCCGCCGGCCACGCCCATGCCCTTGAGCGGAAAGACGATGAACAGCGCCACGGCACTTGGCCCGAGGGCCCCCAGCACCAGGGCCCGCAACCAGAACAGGCGCCCCACCGCATCGCGGATGAACCACCAGACCGGCAGGCCCCACAGGCCGCCCCAGAACGCCAGCGAAATCACCGCGGGCACCCCGAACGGCCAGGTCGGGACCATGGCGAATGGCGGATTGGGCACCGCCCCGCCAAGCCAGAACAGCGTGTAGAGCCCCTGGTGGCAGACCAGCGTGGCGATGAACCCGGCAATGAAGGACTTGAGCCAGACCATGGATGATCTCCCCCGTTTGAAGTGGGGCAAGCATAGCAATACGCAGCCGGCGCGGTATGCTGGCGGAACCCGCGAGCGCAACCATAACGACGCCTGGATGAATCTGTTCGACAAGGTCATGAAGGGCGCCATGATGCGACGCATGGGTGATCTCACCATGGTCACCTTCGGCACTCGCGGCGGCTCGATGATGGTCGCCTCGATGGACTTCCAGAGTGCCCGCAAGTGGGCGCAGCAGAAATCGGCCAGCGGCAACGATGCCCGCGACTTCCAGCAGTTGCTGGCCCGGCTGGAATGCTTCGTTGCCCGCTATGGCAGCGGCCTGGCCTCCCGCGGCAACCGCGCGCAACTGCTGGCCCTGGCGCGCGCCATGCAGAACCTGGGCTACAACCACGAGGACTGGAGCTTTCCGCGCGAGGTGGCCGACGAGCTGCGCCGGCGGCCCGGCGATACGGATTCTTCGAAGGATGACGGCGACTAATATCTAGACAATATATGGACGATAAATTATTTAACTGGACATAACATTGACAACTCCAGCGCCCTGCATGATACTAGATTGCAACAAATTGGCGATCAGGATTGCCGCTGCCAATGGAAGCCTCTGCTGACAACTGGATGGATGAGCCGAATGGCTACCGCATCGGTGCGGTGACAGCACGCACCGGGCTGACGGCTGATTGTTTACGCGCGTGGGAACGGCGTCATGCTGTCGTGCACCCACAGCGGGGCGGCGGCGGCCAACGCGTCTACTCCGAGGCCGATATCCGCAAGCTGTCGCTGCTGCGCCGGCTGGTTGATGCCGGCGAAGCAATCGGGGCCATCTCGGGTCTCGACATGCAGGCACTGGAACAGCGGCTGGCGGCGGCGGAGAACGGGCGCCCGGCCCGTCGCTCGGTTGCGCTGTACGTGGCCGGCACGCTGGCCGTCGACAAGCTCAAACCGCAGCTGCCCACCAGCGATTTCCGACTGACCGGGGAGGCGGCGTCGCTGGCCGACGCGGCCAGCCGTTTCCGGCCGGACCGGGATGGCGGCATGCCGATGCTGGTGGCGGAATGCGAAAGCCTGGACGAGATCGACTTCGCCCACCTGCTCCGCCTGATCGACACCCTGCAGCCCAGCCACACGCTGCTGATGCACCGCTTCCTGCCGCGCCATCTGCGTGAGCGGCTGACCCGGCATGGCGTATCGCTGCTGCGCTCGCCGCTGCCAGCCAGCGATTTGCGTCAAATTCTGGCCGCGCGGCACCTGCGCGGTGCGGAAGCTTCCGAAGTGGCCGATATGGCCGAAGTCCGCGCCGAAGACGACGCGCCGCCCCCGCGATTCAGCCGCGAAACGCTGCGCCGCCTGGCTGCGATGCAGCCAACACTCGTCTGTGAATGCCCCAGACATCTGGCCGAACTGCTAACGTCGCTGCTGGCCTTCGAGGACTACTCGCAGCAGTGCGAGGACCGCTCACCCGAAGACGCCGATACCCATGCATTCCTGCGTGCCGCCACCGGGCGCGCCCGGGTGGCCATGGAGCAGGCGCTGATGCGCGTGCTCCGACATGACGGTATCGATCCGGAAGCCCTTTAGCGCGAACCGGTCATCCAGTCCCGCCCGTGATCCCGGGGGTTTGTTCCCTTCTTACCTGACCCGGGATCACACTGCCCTTGGCCGCAGCAACCCTGCGGCCTTTTTTTACCCGAATGCCGGCGGCCTGACCAGCCCGGCCCTGTTCCCCAGCGCCGTCAGCCATTACCCTATGCGACCATTTGCCCGAAACCGAGGGCCGCATGCAAGTCGCCGAAAATACCGTCGTTTCCTTCGACTACACCCTTCGTGACGAGGAAGGCACCGTGCTCGACAGTTCGGAAGGCCGGGAACCGCTGGCCTATCTGCACGGACACGGCAACATCGTGCCAGGTCTGGAAAAGGCCATGGCCGGCCACAGCGCCGGCGATGAATTCCAGGTCACCGTGGACCCGGAAGAGGGCTACGGCCCCTACCGCGAGGAACTGGTGCAGAACGTGCCGCGGGACGCCTTCCAGGGGGTGGACAACCTCGAGCCCGGCATGAGTTTCCAGGCCCAGTCCAGCGCCGGCCCGATGATCGTGACGGTCAAGGAAATCGAGGGCGACGAAGTCACCGTGGACGGCAATCACGCCCTGGCCGGCCAGCCGCTGGATTTCAGCGTGGCCGTGGCCGAAGTGCGTGAGGCCACCCCCGAGGAACAGGAAAACGGCGAAATCGCCGGCTGACGCCACGGCCCACGGGCCGCCTGCAACCGGGCCCTGCCCGCTGTCGAGGACGATCGCCATGACCACTATCGGCACCCCGCTGACCGATACCGCCACCCGCGTGCTGCTACTGGGCAGCGGCGAGCTCGGCCGGGAAGTGGTGATCGAGCTGATGCGCTACGGCTGCGAGGTGATCGCGGCGGACCGTTATGCCGACGCCCCGGCGATGCAGGTGGCCCACCGGTCGCAAGTGCTGGACATGCTCGACGGTAGCGCCGTGCGCGATCTGATCGAGCGGGAGCGCCCGCACCTGATCGTGCCGGAAATCGAGGCCATCGCCACCGATACGCTGCTGGCCATGGAGAAAGAAGGCTGGCAGGTCATTCCCACCGCGCGGGCCGTATCGCTGACGATGAACCGCGAGGGCATCCGCCGCCTGGCGGCCGAGGGACTGGGCCTGGCGACCTCGCCCTACCGGTTCGCGGCAACCGAAACCGAGTACCGCGACGCGGTGGCCACCGTGGGACTGCCCTGCGTGGTCAAGCCGGTGATGTCGTCTTCGGGCAAGGGCCAGAGCACCATCCGCACCGACGCCGACATCGACGCGGCCTGGGCCTGCGCCCAGGGCGGCGGACGCGCCGGCGCCGGGCGGGTGATCGTGGAAGGGTTCGTCGAATTCGACTACGAAATCACCCTGCTGACCGTGCGCCACAGCGCCGGCACCAGCTTCTGCGACCCCATCGGCCATCGCCAGGTCAACGGCGACTACCGCGAATCCTGGCAGCCCCAGCCGATGAGCGACGCCGCACTGGCCGAATCGCAGCGCATGGCCCGCGTGATCACCGACGGCCTGGGCGGACGCGGCCTGTTCGGGGTGGAGCTGTTCGTCGCCGGCGACCGGGTATGGTTCTCGGAAGTGTCACCGCGGCCGCACGACACCGGGCTGGTCACGCTGATCTCGCAGGATCTGTCGGAATTCGCCCTACACGCCCGGGCCATTCTGGGCCTGCCGGTACCGGTGATCCGGTCGCGCGGGCCGGCGGCTTCCGCGGCACTGGTGGTCGAAGGCCATTCCACGCGCACGGCCTTCGCCAATCTCGACGCGGCCCTGGCGCAACCGGACACGGAACTGCGGCTGTTCGGCAAGCCCGCGGTGGCCGGCGAGCGCCGCATGGGGGTGGGGCTGGCACGGGGCGACAGCCTGGAGGCGGCGCGGGCCGCGGCGCGGGGCGTGACCGAGAAGATCGACGTCAGGCTCTGACGCCCGCGCAATCATCGGGAAGAGGGGATACTTGCGGCGGCGGTGGCCTGAAGCCCGCCTACAAACAAAGGCGACCTCGCGTAGGGCCGCCTGACAAAAGAGTGCGCCAGTAATAACTAACGCTGCGGCACCCCGACCGTACCGGCCGATACCAGCGACTCGATTGCGTCGTCGCCGTAACCCAGTTCTGCCAGCACCGTCCGGGTATCCGCACCCAGTGACGGCGCCCCTTTGAAACATTCCGCCGGCGTGGCCGAAAAGCCAGCCGGGGTCCGTGCCTGGCGCAACGGGCCCGCGTGGGGATGGTCGCTTTCGACGACGATCGCATTGGCCGCGATCTGCGGATGGTCCAGCAGCTGGCTGCGGGTCAGCACCGGGGCGCAGGGAACGCCCTCGGCCGCCAGGCGTTCGAGCCAGTCGTCCGCCCCGCGTTTGCGCAGTTCTTCCTGTGTCATCGCCAGACGCTCGTCGATGTTCTCGTGGCGCAGCGCCGGCGTGGCAAAGCGGGGATCATCCAGCCACTCGGGCGTCCCCAGGGCCCGGGTGAGAGCTTCCCATTCCCGATCGGTCTGTACCGCCACGCTGATGTGCCCGCCGTCCGCGGTTTCGTAGATCAGGTCGATGAAGCTGGCGGCCTCGGCCTGCGGGATATCGCCCTCGGCAAATGTCTGGCTGGCCATGTCCGAGCTCCACAGGAACGCGATCACCGCGTCGAGCATCGACACCCGCACATGCTGGCCCGGTGCCCCGCGTTCGCGGGCGAACAGTGCGGCGCTCACCGCCTGGGCCATGACCACGCCGGTCAGTTTGTCGGGAAGAATAGTGCGCACCAGGCGCGGCCGGGCCTGGTCCGATCCGGCCTGCACCGTGGCCAGGCCGGACAGGGCCTGGATCAGCGGATCGTAGACCGGCTTGGCGGCATACGGGCCGGTGAAGCCGAAGCCGCTGACCGAGGTATAAATAATGTCCGGCGCGTGCTGGCGGATGACATCCTCACCCAGGCCCATGCGCTCGATCACGCCGGGGCGGAAGTTCTGCACGAATACATCGGCCTCGCGAACCAGCCGCAGGAGCACCTCGCGCCCGGCCGGCTGGCTCAGATCCAGCGCCAGCGAGCGCTTGTTGCGGTTGTTGTTCAGAAAGCCCGCGGAGAAGCCGTGGCGCTGGTTGGGCGCCAGCCGGGTGTAGTCGCCGGTGTCCGGGCGCTCGATCTTGATCACGTCCGCGCCCTGGTCGGCCAGCCACATGGTGCCGAGCGGGCCCGACACCATGGCCGTCAGATCAACAACGCGAACGCCCGCCAGCGGGCCGGCCATCGCCAGTTTCTAGCTCGTCGCCAGCAGGACGGCAGCGAGCCCGAGCATGCCGGCCCCGGCCGCGCGCAGCAGGCCACCGGCCCGTGCTACCAGCCCCGGCACGCGCCGCAGGAGCAGCGCCAGGGCAACGGTCAGAGCCGTCTGGACCAGCGCCAGCCCGAGCAGATAGGCGGCCAGCGGGGTGGGCTCGGCGCCGACGATGGCCTGGGCGTAGGCCTGGCCGTGAATCAGCCCGGCGACCGTGATCACTGCAATCCAGAGCGACGGCGGCGTACCCGGCCGCGCGAGCATGCCCGCCGCCACCGCCAGCACCGTCGCGGGCGCCAGCCAGGGCAGCACCGGCAGGCCCGGGAGCGTGTACTGAACCGCCACACCCACCGTCACCGTCAGCACGAACGCCGCAGGCATTGCGCGAACCGCCCCGGTGACCGCCGCCAGCAGTCCGACCGCCAGCAGGAGCAGCGCATGGTCCCAGCCGATCAGCGGATGGCCGAGACCGGACAGCAGACCTGCCAGCGCCCCGGTGGGCGTCTGGCCCGACTCCATGTGATGCGCGAACGCCGGCGACGCCAGCAGGCAGAGGGCCGGTAAAGTGGCCGCAGCGATTCTCGACATTCCCATCAGGTGCTCCCTAGAAGACCTCGTCCCGGCGCCCGTGGCGGTAGTCATCCACCCGTTGCGCGAGTTCATCGGCATCGACCAATCCCTGCTCGATCGCCAGTCGTTCGAGCGCGGCCAGCCAGTGGCCGTAGTAATCGCTGGCACTGCGATCCTGGTCCCCGCTGGCGGCGATCTCGTCGATCAGCCGCTGCTGGAAGGCCGCCCAGTCGTAACGCCCTTCCTGGTGCAGCTGCACCGCGATACCGAACACCCGCCCCTGCCAGGGATCCTCGAACACCAGCTCGCCGTTGGCGCGCGGCAGGGCTGCCTCGCCTCGCATTTGCGCGATGCTGTCGTCGATCGACGATGCCTGAGTCACACCGGCGCCTCGACCTTTCGCACACCGATCATGGCGCCGCGAGCAGCGTGGAGGGGCCCCGCGCGAAGCGTGGGGATCCTAGCGTCGCGAGTCGGCGCCGCCATGATCGCGCCATGCCACCGAAAGACCGACTTCATCTGCTGATTCGGCGTCATGCCGGCGCCTCGACCTTCTGAACACCGATCATGGCGTCGCGAGTGACAAGCCCGGCCAGTTCGTCCTCGCTCAAATGCTCGGTCCCGGCCGGCCGCTCCGGCAACACCAGATAACGGATCTCGGCACTGGAGTCCCAGACCCGGATGGCCACATCCGCGTCCAACTCGGTGCCGAATTCGGCCAGCACCGCCCGCGGCTCGCGCACCACGCGGGAACGGTAGGGCGCCGACTTGTACCAGACCGGCGGCAGGCCCAGCACCGGCCACGGATAGCAGGAGCACAGGGTGCACACCACCACGTTGTGCACCTCGGGCGTGTTCTCGACCACCACCATGTGCTCGCCCTGCAGGCCGCCGAATCCCAGCTCACGGATTGCATCCGGCCCGTCGGCCAGCAACCGCTGCTTGTAATCGGGGTCGGTCCAGGCCCGAGCCACCACCTTCGCGCCGTTGAGCGGGCCGATGTCCTGTTCGTAGGCCGACACCAAGGTGTCGACGGCGCCCGGGGTCAGCAGACCCTTGTCCCGCAGCAGGGATTCCAGCGCCCGGGCGCGGGCCTGAACGTCGCTGATCGGATGCGGATGATGGCCGTGGTCGTGATGGTGATCGCTCATCGAGGCTTGCCTTCAGGCGGGTGACAGATAGGGTTCCCACAGATCGACGTGGTTCGCGGCCGGTCGGTCGGCGCCAGCCTCGCCCCACACCCGTTCGCCATCGAAGCGCACGGTGTAGAGATGCGCGGGCGACTCGTCGCCGTCGTGAGCGTGGGTGTCCGGCAGGACGTGGGCGCCGTGGGTCATGACCACCACCCCCGGCTTGTCGCGCACGTAGGCCGGCAGGCGGATATGCCCGGCCGGCTGCAGGTTGTTGGTAACCACCCGGTCGCCCACGGCGAAGCGGGGCCCGGCCGCGACTTCCCGATGGGCCGGCAGGCCTGCCTGCAGCCCCTGCGTCAGAGCCTCGGCCAGTGGGTCCTCGCCGCCCGCGGGCGGCCGGGCATGGGCATCCGGGTCGGCCTTGATCTCGGCGATGCGCCGGTCGAGTTCGGTCTGGTCGATCACGCCCTTCTCGCACAGCACGAGTTCGGCGGCGGACAGCCAGTGATCGTAGTAGGAACTGTCCAGGTAATGGGCCGCGCCGATGCGTTCCACGGCGTGCCGGAATTCATCCAGGTTGTAGACGCCCTGGGCCATCAGGGCGATCACGGAGGCGAACACGTCCTGCTCCCAGGCCTGGTGGAAGACCGGTTCGCCGGTCTCCGGCCGGATCGGCCCGAAACCGTGCAGGCCACCCATGTCGTGGACGCCGTTCATGCCGGCACCGGGCGGGCGAACACGCCCCGCTCGAAAGCGTCGGAGGCCCGCAGGATGGTGGCCTCCTCGCCCTTGCGGCCGATCAGCATCATGCCAACGGGCAGCCCGTCGGCCACCGCACAGGGCAGACTCATCGCCGGATGGCCGGTGACGTCGAAGGGGGCGGTGTTGGGCACCATTTCCAGCGCCCGGCCGATGACCTCCTCGCGTGGTGCATCACCGGGCGGGATCAGCGTGGCCTTCATCGGCAGGGTAGGCATGACCAGCAGATCGCAGTCCACCAGTGCCGCGTCGTAGGCCGCCTCCAGCGAGCGCGCCAGATTGCGGCTCTTGGCATAGTAGCGGCCGTGGTAGCGATCCTGCAGGTACTGACCCAGCAGCGTCACCAGCTTGACGGTTTCGGACAGGTCGTCAGCCCGGGTCAGGCGGCCGCGGGCAAAGGCGTCCAGCAGGCCGACGTTGTACTCACCCTTCCAGTTGGTGCCCATGCTGTTGCCTTCCACCATCAGCTTGGTGGCCCCCTCAAAGGCGATGCCGTTGAACAGGTGGATGCCGTCCCGGTGCCAGGGCACGGAGACCTCGGTGACGCTGGCGCCAAGATCGGCGAAGCGACCGGCGGCAACGCGCACGGCCTCGTCCACGTCGTCTTCCGAGGCGCCTGCCCAGCCGAATCCCTCGCTGACGATGCCGATACGCAGGCCCTCGGCATCGCCGGTCAGCGCCTTGCGGTAGCCGGCCGGGGCAAGCTGCGCCGACTGGCGCGGATCCAGCCCGTCCGGCCCGGCGAGAACCTCAAGCAGTAATGCCACGTCGGCGGTCGTGGCAGCCATCGGTCCCAGATGGTCGAGAGTGATCTCGATCGGAAACGCGCCGGTGTACGGCACCAGTCCCCAGGTCGGCTTGAGGCCGTAGATACCGCACCAGCTGGCCGGCATGCGCACCGAGCCGCCCTGATCGCCGCCTATGGCCATGTCCACCTCGCCGGCGGCCACCAGCGCGCCACTACCTGCCGAGGAACCGCCGCTGGTGCGGGTGGGGTCATGCGGGTTGCGCACCGGGCCGGTGTCGTTGGTGTGGCTGCCGCCGGAAAAGCACAGGCTTTCACACACCGACTTGCCGAGAATGGTGGCCCCGGCGTCGAGCACCCGGGTGACCACGGTGGCGTCGGCATCCGGCACATAACCCTCGAGGGCACGGGTGCCGTTCATCATCGGCACGCCGGCCACGCAGACGTTGTCCTTGACCGCCAGCGTGCGGCCGGCCAGCGGCCCGGATTCGGCGCCGGGAATCTCGCTCTTCCAGTACCAGGCGTTGAGGGGATTGTCCTCCGGCTGCGGCCGGTAGCCCGGCGTGCGCGGATAGCGATTGATCGCGGCCGGCGCCGTGAGCTGGTCGATGCGGTCGAACGAGGCCAGGGGGCCGGCCATCAGGCCCAGAAAGCCGGCCACATCCTCGGCCGACAGATCGAGTCGATAGCGGCGGGCGATATCCTCGATCGCCGCGGCGGTGGGGGGCCGAACGGCCGGGTGGGCATCGGTCATGACGCAGCCTCTGGCAGATTTACAACAACGATGTCGACACCCCCACTCGGCAATTAATCACGTCCCGCGATGGGTGTCAAAGACGGAGCATGGTCACGCGTTGTCCGCCTCCACCGCCTCGTACATCGCCGCGGGCAGGCCGGGAATCGCGGCCCGCACCCGGTTCCAGGTGGGGATGAAGGGCACTTCCATCGGATTGGCCAGGAACTGATCGCCCGCGTTGATGATGCTTTCCACGAACACTTCCACGGTCTTTTCCTCGGCGTGCCGGTCAAGCGTCAGGCCGTTGATCTGAGCATCGAAGTAGAAGCGCTCCACGAAATCCAGCGCATTGCGCAGGTACATGGCCTTCACGGTGCGGATGGTTTCGGGGGTGAGTACCACGCCGTGGGTGGCCAGCTTGCGGTAGAGCGCCTTGGCGATGTCGCTGCTCATGCGGGCCAGCCCCTTGCTGGCGTCCTCGGCGGACAGTTCCTGGTGCTTGTGTTCGTAGGTTTCGGCGATATCCACCTGGCACACGGCGTTGGCGGTGTAGTGGCGGTGAACCTCGGCGAGAATGCCCACTTCCAGCCCCCAGTCGGCGGGAATGCGGATGGTTTCCGCCACCCCCGCGCTCATCGCGAACTCGCCGGCCAGCGGATAGCGAAAACTGTCCATGAAGCTGAGGAAATCCAGCGGCCCCGCCACGCCCATCAGCGCGCGCAGCATCGGGGTCACGAACAGCCGCGCCACCCGGCCGTGCATGCGCCCGTCCGCCACCCGGGCGTAGTAGCCCTTGGCGAACTTGAACACGAAGTTGGGGTGGACGATGGGGTAGAACAGCCGAGCAGGCAGATCGCGGGTATAGCTTTCGATGTCGCAGTCATGCAGCGCCAGCGCGCGGCCGCGATCGGAGGCCAGGAAGTAACCCAGGCACAGCCAGACGTTGGCGCCCTTGCCCGGCCGCGCCGGGGCCAGATCCTCGTCGGTGAGCTGCTGCAGGATTTCCTGCATGCGCGGACCATCGTTCCAGAGAATGCGGTGACGCTGGGGCAGGCAGGCGAAGAACTCGCGGGCATGGGCAAACTGCTGCTCGTCCGCGGCGTCCAGGCCTATGACGATTTCCGCCAGATACGGCACCTGCCGCAATGCCTCGACAATCCGGGGCAGGGCCGTGCCCTCCAGCTCGGAGTAGAGGCAGGGCAGCACCAGGGTCATCGGCCGGCGGCGGCCGAAGGTCACCAGTTCGTTTTCCAGCGACTCCAGCGAGCGATCGCCCAGCCGGTGCAGGGTGGTGATGATGCCGTTCTGATGAAAATCCGCCATGGGTCAGCACTCGCCGTTCACGTTGTCTGCCAGCCAATCTAGCACCGCGGCGTTCCAGCCGGCGGGGCCGATGCCCGGCGCATGGATCAAACCGGGCGGGTCGGGCGGTGCGGCGTAGCTGCCGTCCGGCCGGGCCACCAGCACCCCGCGGTCGGCGGCGGCAAGCATGTCGAAATCGTTGGGGCTGTCGCCCAGGGCCAGCGAGGCCGGCGTCGTCCCGGCCCCGATATGGGCCTGCAGGCGCCGGAGGGCGGCACCCTTGTCGCATCGGCCCATCACGTGCAGGAAGCGACCGCCGCGGCGGGTGGTCAGACCGTGCCCGGCCAGCACCGCCCGGAAATCGTGCAGGGCGGCATCGGTGTCCTGCCAGATCAGCGGTTCGGAACACAGCCGGTCGCAGGCGCGTTCGGCCGCGGCCGGGTCCAGCCCGGTGGCCTCGGCCACGGCGATCGGCCCCAGGTCGGCAAACCCGCTGAAACGCCAGCCGCGGGCGCGCAGCCGGACCAGCAGCCTGCAGATCTCGGCATAGGCGGGTCCGAGTGTGAGCACCGTTTCCTCGGGCGCCGGCCCGGCAAGCACGATCGCGCCCCCGTTTTCCACCGCGTAGGGTGTCACCAGGCCCAGTTCGGCACGCACAGGCCCCATTTCGGCCCGGGTCTTGCTAGTAATCGGCACTACCGGCACACCCCGATCGGCCGCGGCGGAGAGGGCGGCGGTGGCAGAGCGCCAATCGTAGCCGTCATGCGACAGCAGCGTACCGTCCAGGTCGGTGTAGATCACTGCCACTGGCGGGCCGGGGGTCATGCGGGTCGTCATCCGGGCACGGGCCTATGGCTGCGGTTATGCCCTGTTTCGGCAGGCAACACAATGATATCCGGGTTATTCTTGAGCGCGCGCCCAGCAAGGGTCGGGCATCGTCACGAACAGGGGCAGGACGGGTTTTGGGACATTACCGTCGCATGGATCACGAGCACGGGCTGCGCCGCCTGATACGGCGCGCGCGCCGCGCACTGCGCGACCGGACGAGCCGTTGGCTGGCCCGGCTGGCGGCGACACCGACGCCGTGCCATGCACCGCTACCGTGCCCGACACGCATCCTGGTCTGCCGGGTCAACAAGCGGCTGGGCAACACCGTCCTGCTGACCCCGCTGCTGCAATCCCTGGCCGCGACCTTCCCGCAGGCGCGGATCGATGTCCTGGTTCAGGGTCGCTACAACGGCGTACTGCTGGAGAATCTGCCGGGCGTGAATCGGGTCCACGAGGTACCGACCGAGCCCTGGCCGCTGCTGCGGCGCCTCGTGCCGCTGATCCGGCACCTGCGACGGCAGCGCTACGACCTGGCCATCGACCCCAACAACCATTCCTCGAGCAATCGCCTTGCCATGGCCGTCAGCGGGGCCCGGTATCGGCTGGGTTTCGCCGCGGCGGACCAGTGGCTGAAACTGACCCATGCCGCGGCGTTCCCCGATCACGAGCCGCACACCGGGCTGCAACCCCTGTATCTGCTGGCAGCGATCACGGGCACACCAGTCCACCGCATCAAGACGACCGCCGTGGGGCTGACCGACCACCAGCGAAGCCGTGCCCACAATCGGTTGCAGGCCTCGCTTGGTGCCGCTGCGGACGGACCGCTGATCGGGTTCTTCGCCGAGGCCACCGGCGGCAAGCAGTTGCCCGGCGACTGGTGGCAGGCCTGGTGCACCGCGGTGCAAGAGCAGGCGCCGGACGCCACGCTGGTGCAGATCGTTCGGCCCGGCGGGCCGGCCCTGGCCCCGACCGCAACCCCGGTGGGCACATCGGATCTGGGCGAACTGGCCGCCATCATCGAGCAGATGGACGGCTTCATCGCGGCGGATTCCGGGCCGATGCATCTGGCCAGCGCCACCGGCGTGCCGGTACTCGGGCTGTTCCAGGCCACCCCGCCCGAGCGGTTCGCGCCGCTGGGCGAACTGTGTTGCGCCATCACCACACCGGTCGAGCCCGCAGCCGCCGCTCGAATGCTGCTGGCGTTACGCAAGCAGACGGACGAATTGCTGCGACGGCAGGGTTAGCGCGTTTCCAGACCCGCCGCGAACTCGCGGAATGCGGCAGCGGTGGCCGCCGGTCGCTCGATCATGGGTACATGCCCGGTCGCGGGCATCAGGTGCAACTGGCTGTCCGGCAGGGCCTGATCCAGGATCCGTGCGCCGTCCACGGCCAGCAGGCGGTCCTTTTCGCCCCAGGTGATCAGCGTGGGAACGCCCACACCATCCAGCGCCGCGGCCAGATCCAGCGGATCGGCCCGGATCTGCTCCAGCACTGTCAGCCGGCGGTCACGGTGCTCGACCGCACGCTGGGCCAGTACCCACTGGATGGGCGCAGGCACATAGGGTGGGTCGTGGAAGACCCAGTCCATGAGGTCGAAATAATCGGCTCGCGTGGCCGGCATCAACGGGTTAGATCCGCCCGCCTCCACGTGTGCGGCCAGCTCGCTCGGCGGCGCGTCGGCCACTGCCGCGGGGGCCAGCAACCACAGCGACCGCACCGTTTCCGGATGCGCGGCTGCATAGGCCCCGGCGATCGCGCCGCCCATCGAGTTGCCGCCGATATGCACCAGCGACAGCTCCATGACCTGCACCAGCTGGTGGATGCGATCCACCTGCGCGGCATACGTATAGCCGCGGTCGGGGTCGACCGGCGCCTCCCCGAACGGCGGCAGATCCGGGGCGATAACACGATACGAATCGGTCAGTTCGCCGGCCAGCCGGGTCCAGTTGTCCTTGTCGCCACCGAAACCGTGGATCAGCAGCAATGGTGGGCCATCGCCGCCTTGCAGTACCGGCAGCGTCAGGTCCCCCAGCGACACCTCGCCGACTTCCAGTCCCGCGTTGCTGCGCTCCAGCGTCAGCGCCAGCCGGTAGGCAGTTTGCGGCGATACGACGTACAGAAACACCAGCGCCACGATCAGGGCGCCGACCAGCAGCACCAGGCCTCGTCCGAGCCACTTCATCATCCTTCCCCCTTGACCGAATGAATCGGAGCGTTCCTTCCGTTTCCCGGCAAACCATGTTGCGCCAGCCGCTACCGATTGTCACCGCCCGGGATGGCAGGGAATCCAACGGGTGGTTAGAATTGCGGCCGCACAGCTGGTGGCCAGCCGCCGCTCCCCCGTCAGGCAAAACGCATACTCGTGAATCAGGATCACTCATCGGGCAACCCGGCTCCGCCACCGCCCGTGTGGTCGGTTCCGGCTGGCGGCGACAGCGAGCCGGTGCCCCACCGACCGCTGCCGGAGGAGCGCATCGCCCCCCGTCTGGCCGGCCACCCGGTGATCGACTGGCGCATCGCGGACCCGCATATAAAGGGTGAGACCGCTGGCTGGTCCTACGCCGCCAACGAGTCCGTCTGCCTGGCCACACTGTCGATCACGACCCCCGACGCCAATGCGGCCGATCTGGCCCGTCACGTCTACCGGCAATTGCTGGACCTGCGCGAGGCACTGGGATTTCCCCATCTGCTGCGGGTTTGGCACTACCTGTCCGACATCAACGCCGGCGAGGGCGACGCGGAACGCTACAAGCGCTTCTGCCAGGGGCGGCTCGAAGTGCTGCAGGATCATCCCTCGCTGCTCGACCGCATGCCCGCGGCCACCGTGGTCGGCAGCCAGCTGCCGGGGCTGCACCTGCAATGCCTGCTCACCCGGACACCCCCGCAGCCCCTGGAGAACCCGCGGCAGGTGCGAGCCTATGAGTATCCTCGGCGCTACGGGCCCAGCCGGCCCGCCTTTGCCCGGGCCGCGCGCATGGCCTGGCCGGGTGCGGCGGACCAGCTGTTCATCTCCGGCACTGCCAGCATCCTCGGCCATGAAACGCGGCATCCGGGCGACGTGGCCGCACAACTGTCGGAATCGCTGGCGAATGTGGCCACACTGCTGGAAACCGCCGGAGAACCGTTTGCCGGTCGCGGCCTGACAACGCTGGAGCACCTGATCGTGTACCTGCGTGATCCGGGCGATATCGACACCGTGGAAACGGTTCTCGCCGACCGGCTGCCCCCCGGGCTGGCCTGGACCTGCCGCCAGGCGGAGCTGTGCCGGCGGGACCTGCTGGTCGAGGTAGAAGCACTGGCCACGGCGTAGCTCAAACCGCCGTCACCGCAGCGTCACATGCGCCAACTACGCTGGCCCAGCGTACATGAACCGGAGATGACCATGCGGATTGCCTACGGGGTGATGGGTTACGGTCGCGGCCACGCCATGCGGACCTCGGCGGTGCTGCCGGCGCTGATGCAACGGCACAACGTGAAGGTGTTCGCCGGCCGGGATGCCTACCAGGCGCTGCACGAGCGCTTTCCCTGCGAAACCCTCCCGGTGATCGGCTACCAGTACGACGACCAGGGCCGATTGTCCGCGCCGCTGACCATGGCCCGCAACGCCGGGCTGACGGCGGACCTGCTGGCGGCGGGGCCGCAGACCCGGGCGGTGTGGCGACGGCTGGCGGCCTTCGCGCCGGACCTGGTGATCTCCGACTCCGAAACCTGGACCCATCGTTTCGCGCGTCATCACGGCATTCCGCGGATCAGCTTCGATCACGTGGGCATCATGGCCTTCTGCCATTGCGATTTCGCCCCCGAGGACCGCTGGCGCGGCATGCGTGACGCCCTGGGCTACCGGCTGTTCATGGGCGACCCGGATCGGGTGCTGGTGTCGAGCTTCTACCCCGCCAGACCCCGGATGCCGGGCGTCGAGGTGGTAGGGCCGATCCTGCGCGATGCGGTGCGCAACGCCCGTCCCGAACGCGGCAACTACCTGTTGGCCTATCTCAACAAGGGCGAACATCAGTACACCACCGCCCTGGACACCGCGCTGCGCGCCTGCGGCGAGAAGGTCATCGTATACGGTGTGCCGCGCCACGGGCAGGAAGGCAACCTGCACTTCAAGCTGCCTGCGAACGAGGGCTTTGTGGCGGACCTTGCCGGCTGCAAGGGGGTGATCAGCACCGCCGGCAACCAGTTGCTCAGTGAAGCCGTGTTCCTGGGCAAGCCGGTCCTGACCATGCCCGAGGACGTGGTGGAACAGCGCCTGAACGCCCGGGCGGTAGTGAACATGGGCGTGGGAGCCCAGACCAGTCTGACCGGCCCCGCCCTCAACGACATCGGCCGATTCCTGGAACGGCTCGACACCTACGCCGCCAACACCGCCCCCCACCGCCGTGACGGGCTGCCGGAAGCCGAGGCGGCTCTGGCCCGCTTCATTCGCGCCCTGCGCGCCGGCCGCCCGCAGCCCACCCTGCTGTCGCGGGTGACGGGAGCGTATTGATAGGCAGCGCCGACGACGCGGGCCGGCGCCTTCAGGCAAGCCCGCTGAGCAGCCATCCCAGATAGCCCGCATAAGCCGCCAGCAACGCGGCCCCCTCCCAGCGGTTGATGCGCCCGGCACCGCGTCGGCCGAGGCAGAAAATGAATAGCGCGGCGGTCAGTGCCGCCATCACCAGCACATCGCGGCCGAGTACGCCCGGTTCCACCGCCATCGGATGGATGGCGCCGGCAATGCCCACCACCGCCAGGGTGTTGAACAGGTTGGACCCCACGATGTTGCCCAGGGCGATGTCGTGCTCGCCCTTGCGGGCGGCAATCAGCGACGAGGCCAGTTCCGGCAGCGAGGTGCCCACGGCCACGATCGTCAACCCGATGATCAGGTCGCTCACCCCGAAGCCCTGAGCGATGGTGACCGCACCCCACACCAGCAGCCGGGATGCGGCCACCAGCAGCAGCAATCCCAGACTCAGCCAGAACAGCGCCCGGCCCAGCGGCATGGTGTTGGCATTCAGCTCCTGCGCCATGTCGGCAGCCAGGGCGTCGTCACGGCCACGCAGTCCCTGGACGATCATCCAGGCCATCAGCAGGGCGAATACCGAGAGCAGGGCCACGGCATCGAGCCAGGACAGCGCGCCATCCGATAACTGCCAGGCCGCCAGCAGCGTCACCGCACCCAGCAGCGGCAGCTCGCGGCGGAGTACCCGGGAATGCACGGCAATCGGCGCGATCACGGCGGTCAGGCCCAGAATGAGCGCAATGTTGGTGATGTTCGAGCCATAGGCATTGCCCAGTGCAATGCCCGGATTGCCCTGGGCGCTGGCCAGGGCCGACACCACCATTTCCGGAGCCGAGGTGCCGAAACCCACGATCACCATGCCGATCAGCAACGGCGGCACCCCGAAATGGCCGGCCGCCGCCGCGGCCCCGGTGACGAACCGGTCGGCACTCCATACCAGCAATATCAATCCGGCCAGAACGGCCAGCGCAGCAATCAACATGACGTCGGGTGCTCCATTGGAAACCAGGCGGCGCGAATATACGACGGCAACCGGGGTAAGGATATGCATGCCGGCACGCATCGGCCACTTACCCCGGACCGTATCCACCTCCGACGGCTAGAATGGGCCGATCAGATTCGACCGGGACGTACCGATGATCGACGCAATGATGCAGTTCGAGCCCTGGATTCGCCTGAGCGTATTCGGCGGCGTGCTGGTGGCCATGGTGGCCTGGGAATTCGCGTCACCGCGACGCCGCGACGATATTCCGCGCCTCCTGCGCTGGCCCGGCAATCTCGGGATAGTGGCCATCGACACGATCATCGTCCGGCTGCTGTTTCCGGCGGCGGCGGTCGGGGTGGCGCTGCTGGCTCGGGATGGCGGCTGGGGCCTGTTCAACATGTTCCCCGTCCCCGGCTGGCTGGCAATTCTCGCTGCCGTGGTGATGCTGGATTTCGTGATCTACCTGCAGCACGTCCTGTTTCATGCCGTACCCGGGTTGTGGCGGCTGCACCGGATGCATCATGCGGACCTGGCCTTCGACACCACCACCGGCCTGCGCTTTCATCCGATCGAGATCATCCTGTCGATGGCGCTGAAGATGGCGATGGTGGCAGCTCTCGGCGCCCCGCCGGTAGCAGTGCTGATCTTCGAGGTGCTGCTCAACGCGACGTCGCTGTTCAACCACGGCAACGTGTCGCTGCCCCCACGCCTCGACCGCCTGCTGCGCTGGGTGGTGGTCACACCGGACATGCACCGGGTGCACCACTCCTGGCATCCGGACGAGACCAATTCCAACTTCGGCTTCAATCTGCCCTGGTGGGATCGGCTGCTGGGCACCTATCAGCCGCAACCGCGCGACGGACACGATGGCATGACCATCGGCATCAATCTGTTCCGCGATCCGAAGTGGGAGCGACTCGACCGGATGCTGATCCAGCCCTTCGTCGGGCCCGTGCACAGCTACCCGATCAATCGGCGCGAGCATCAGCGCGGGGCGGAAAACGGCGGCTAGGTAGCACCCGTCGCCCTCGTGATTTATTCGGGCTAAGCGCGGCGAAGGACCATGCGGTTGCGAAAGCTGCGCCAGAGGTTGGCGTCGCGGCGGGCGAACATGTTCTCGATCTGGGCGATGTATTCCCCGGGCAGGCCGTGCTCGCGAGCACCCGCGACCACGAATGCCTGATACCAGGTATAGGGGGCCATGGCATCGTCCAGCCAGGCGTTGCGGGCCCGGTAGGTGCCGGCCGGCAGGCTGCCGTTGTCGGTTTCCACCTGCACCTGGATGAACTCATAGCCCGGGCCCTCAGCTGCATGCAGCTTGCGCAGGCGGCGGTCGTCGATCTCGAAGATGACGCCGTGGACCATGTCCGACGGCCGGCCGGTGGCAAACGCGTTGCACTTGCCGGAGCCGTCCCCCCCATTCATGTGAAAACGCAACGCGTGGCCCTTGAGACGCGCCGGCCCCAGCGGGCGGGCACCGCGCACCCGCCGGCGCAGCCGCGCGGTGAGCATGTTGGAACCATAGGCAAAGTAGTGCATCAAGACTGGCACAGTCGCCCTGCGAGTCCCCGAGCCGGTCGGCGTGGCCCGGCCGCGGCGACGCGTGCTGGTGCGGGACTCGCGCGCCTGTTGTTCCCCCTGGAAAACGGTCAACCCTAACCATAGCACCCCCGGGCCGGCCGAGGCGCAAAAAAAGGGCCGCTTGCGCGGCCCGAGGAGGAGGGAGGAGAAGATCGAACGAGAAAAAACAACTTGGAAATTCAGGCCGCCCAGGCCAACAGCCGCTCACGCACCCGGGCAATGGCGCGGCCATGCAGCTGGCAAGCCCGGGATTCGGACACACCCAGCCGCTCGGCGATCTGGCGCAGATTGAGGTCCTGGTCGTAGTAGAGCGTCATCAGCAGGCGCTCCCGCTCGGGCAGGGTGTCACTGGCGTCAACCACCGCCCGGAACAGGCTTTCGCGCTCGAACCGCTGCTGCGGGCTGGTCGCGTCCCCGGCGGGCACCTCGGTGGTGGCATCGTCGGGACCGGCGTCGTCCAGGCTGGTCAGATAGGCGCTCGAGGCATCGCTGACCGTGCGCCGCAGATCGGCCATGCTCACGCCCATCTCGGCGGCAATTTCCCATTCGCCGGCAGCGCGGCCGCAGCGGGATTCCACCGTGCTCTGCGCATCGGCCACGGCACGGGCGGCGCGGTGTACCGACCGCGGGGTCCAGTCGCCACGACGAATCTCGTCGAGCATGGCACCACGGATGCGGATGCCCGCGAAGGTGGAGAAGCTGGCGCCCTCACCCTCGCGGTAGCGCTCGTGAGCCTCCAGCAGACCGAGCATGCCAGCCTGGATCAGGTCTTCCACCTGCACCGAGTCGGGCAGCCGGCTGACCAGCCGATAGGCGATCCGCTTGACCAGATCGACATGTTCGGCGACCAGCGGATTGGACTGTTGCGCAGGCGCGTACATGGCATTGGCTGTTTTCATGAGTCCCTCGTCGGATTGGTTCAGGTCGAGGCCTGGCATTGCATGGGCTGGTGGGAGCGGATCACCCGCTCAATGAAGAAAGCGGCGCCGCCGCGGTGTCGCGGGGGCGGCGCCCAGGATTCGATGCGCCGGGCCAGGCGCTTGTAGGCCCGGCCGGCCGGGCTGTGGGCGAACGCGTTGACCACCGGCAGGCCCAGAGCCCGGGCGCGTTCGATCTGCGGGTCGTCGGGAATCGCCCCCACGTAATGCAGCGCTACCTCGACCTCGGCTTCGGTCAGGCGTGCCAGGCGCTCGGCCACTTCGGCACCGCAGCTGTCGTCCGAGCGGTTGACCAGCACACGAAAGCGGGTATGGCCGGCGCGGCCACCCAGCGCGCGGATCAGGTCGCGGTTCTGGTGGAGCGCGGGCGATTCGCCGCCAACCACCACCAGCACTTCGCCGGCGGCCTGGATGAACTGGCGGGTGGCGGACCCGGCGCCGGCAGCGGTATCCACCACCAGCACATCCGGGGTTTCGTCGAGATCGCTGAAGGCGGCAATCAGGCCGCGGCTCTGCGCGGCGCTCAACGCGGTCAGGCGGCTCTGGTTCGCGCCCGCAGGCACAACCCGCAGACCGGAGGGGCCGTCGAGCAGGATGCTGGCCAGATCGCAGCGACCGGCGATCACGTCGGCCAGCCCGTAACGCGGATGCAGGTCAAGCGCGGCAGCCACGTCGGCCAGCGCCGGATCACCGTCCAGCAGCATGGTGCGGTGGCCGCGATTGGCCAGGGCCGCCGCCAGGTTCACCGCCACGCTGGTCCGGCCCGATCCATTGCCGGCGCCGGCCACCGCGATCACCTGGACCGGTTCCGGATTGGCGGTCGTCTGCGCGCTATTCATGACGCAGCTCGGCCTCGTCCGGCGCGAACGCCGGCAGGGGGATGCCCCGGGCCTTGAGTTCGGCCAGCTTCAGGCGCAGCACACGCGGCGCGATGCCCAGACGCGCGGCAGCGTCGCGGCGCAGGCCACGGGCGGCACGCAGGCTGTTGAGAATGCGCCGCTGCTCCTGACGCAGATGGTCGCCGGCCGAGCCGGACAAGCCCAGATGACGGGGTTCGATCGCGCGGCCGTCGCAGAGCACCAGCGCACGCTGCAGGCAACGCTCAAGCGCCGCATCACTGGTCCAGGCATGGGCCTCGAGCTGGCGCCGCGCGGCCTCGGTCAACTGCGGGGGACGGCCGTCGGCATGGCGACGAAGCAGGCTCACGGCACGCGGCATCACACCCGGCATCGGGCTGGGTGTGATCGTCAATGAAGTCTGGCTTTGCGTCATATCCGTCTGCTCCTTCGACGCCGGCCGCGCTTTCGGCCGACACAATAGGGGGAGCAATCGGTATGCCGATTTTTTTATCTCATGAAATCAATGGCCTGGGATTTTCGACGATGGAGTTCGTCAATTTCCCGACGGCCTCTGCGGCCGCCGTCCGACGGTTTGATGGCGGTTTGGCCTGCGGGCGACGGAATTCGGGCGGTCGATCGGATCGGGTCCGGGCAGCCGGCGTCAGCGTCCTTGCGCATGGCGGGCCAGGAATAAGCGCGCGGGAATGACGGCCTGGCAAACGAGCGACGAGTGCCGCCGTGAGTTGCGCTAGTCGCTGCTGATGTCGTACTTGCGCATCTTCTCGACCAGGGTGGTCCGGCGCAGGCCCAGCATCTTCGCGGCCCGGGCCACCACCCCGTCATTGAGCGACAGGGCCTGGGTGATCAGGCGCACCTCCAGACGGGTGGTCAGGGCACGCAGATCCACCCCGGCCGAAGTCAGACGCACGCCATTGATCACGTCACCCGGTGCCCGTTCCATGTTGCGGATGTCATCGTGCGGGACGAGCACCACGTTGTCCTCGCCGAGGATGCGCCCCGGCAGGCGGTCGATGTCCACCCGCTCACCAGGGTAGAGAATGCGCAGGCGTTCGACGATATTGCCCAGCTCACGGACATTGCCCGGCCAGCGGTAGGACGCCAGTGCGGCCAGGGCCTGGTCGGTGAAGTCCAGGCTGATGCCGTCCTCCGCCTCCAGCCGCGCGAGGATGCTGCCGACGATCGGTTCCACGTCCTCCGGGCGATCCCGTAGCGGGGGGACCTCGATGGGGAAAACGTTAAGCCGGTAGTACAAATCCTCGCGGAAGTTGCCGCGCTCGATCTCGGCCTCCAGATCCCGGTGGGTCGCCGCCAGGATGCGAACGTCGGCGGTCAGCGTCTTGTTGCTGCCCACCCGCTCGAAGGTCTGCTCCTGCAGCACCCGCAGCACCTTCACCTGCATGTCCAGACTCATGTCCCCGATCTCGTCCAGAAACAGAGTGCCACCCTCGGCCATCTCGAACCGGCCGGGACGGGCGGTGATGGCACCGGTAAAGGCGCCCTTCTCGTGCCCGAACAGCTCCGACTCCAGCAGATCGCGGGGAATGGCGCCGCAGTTGAGCGGCACGAAGGCCCCGGCAGAACGGTTGGAAGTCCGATGCACTTCCCGGGCAACCAGTTCCTTGCCGGTCCCGGATTCACCCAGGATCAGCACGCTGGCATCGGTGGCCGCCACCCGCTCGATCAGCTGCCGGACCCGACGCATGGGATAGCTCTGGCCGACCAGGGTGTGCTGCGGCCGGGGACGCCGCACCGCGCGGCCATTGCCCCGCGGCGCGGGCAGCCGGTCCAGCTCGAAGCGCAGCTGGTTGAGCGCGATCGGCGCATGCATGCAGCTGGCGAACCCGGCGGCCTTGCCGTGCCGGTAACGGTCGTCGCCGTCGCCGCGAGGGTAATCCAGCACCAGCAGGGTGGGCAGCCGCGCGGCCAGACCGTCGATCGCCGGTTGATACTCACCCAGCCCCACACGGCCGTCGGATACCAGGGCCGCGGCAGAGAACGGCAGCGACTCGGTCTCGAGTTCGTCGGCCAGATCATCGAAGGTCACGAATGCCGGACGGCGCTTGAGGAAGCCGAGCATGTCCATGATCGAGCGGGCCGCGTCGAGTTCCGCGCCCACTACCAGCATGCGCTCTTCCTGTTCGTGTGCGGGATTCCCGACCATGCGTCCCCCCACCGCGACTTGTCCGGGGCGATCCTGGTGCCCGGGATTGTCTGTCGCAGTTGCCACCGATTATACAGACCGGCCGGGGCCCCGCCGCCGCGGCACTGGTCCTGTTGCGGCGGGCCGGGCAGAATCGGTTTTCACATCCACCCGGCAGGCCCGACACCTTCATGCGCATCGTGATCGCCCCGGACAGCTTTAAGGGCTGCCTGCCGGCCTCGGCAGTGGCGACATGTCTGGCGGCGGGGTTGAATCGGGTGGGCGAATTCGACACCTGCTGCCTGGGGCTGGCCGACGGCGGTGAGGGCAGTCTGGATTGCGTGGCCGCGGCCCGGTCGGATGCCCGGTTGCATCATGCCGAGGTCACGGGGGTGCACGGTCGACCGGTCCATGCCCGGTGGCTGGATCTGGGTCCGGACGGGGCATTCGTGGAATCCGCGGAAGTGCTGGGCCTGGGGCTGATCGATGCTGCCGGCCATCCACCGCTGGACGAGCGCGGCAGCGCCGGCCTCGGCGAATTGCTGCAGCCGGTACTGGCGGCGGGACATCGACGGATCACGGTGTCGCTGGGCGGCAGTGCCTGCAACGACGGGGGCCTGGGATTACTGCTGGCCCTGGGCGGGCGGGCCGAGGACGGGGCAGGCGATCCGGTAACTCCGGATCTTGCCGGCCTGTGTCGGTGCCCGTACGTGACGGCCCCCGCCCTGCCACCCGATCTGTCGCTGACCGTGCTCTGCGACGTGAACAATCCGCTGGGCGGACCGCACGGCGCCACCCGAGTGTACGGCCCGCAGAAGGGTTTGACGCCGGCCATGCTGCGCGAGGTCGAACAGGGTCTGGCGCATCTGACCGAACAGCTCGACGCGGTTGCCATCGGCGGACAACCCGGTGCCGGGGCGGCCGGCGGCCTCGGGTTTGCGCTGGCCTGTCTGGGTGGAAGGTTGGTTGCGGGGGCACCTGCCATGCTCGAACTGGCCGGGCTGGAACAGGTTCTGACCGGGGCGGCGGCGGTGATCACGGGGGAGGGCCGGGCCGACGGGCAGACCCTGCACGGCAAGCTGCCTGCCGCGGTGGCCGACCTGGCCGCAGGTCAGGGCCTGCCGGCGCTGCTGGTGGCAGGCGACATCGAGGCCGGGGCCCGGGCAGCGCTGGCCGAACGTTTCGAGGCCCTGTGGTCGCTGGCGGATCTCGCCGGAGATGCGGAAACCGCACAGCGCGAGGCGGAATACTGGCTGCGGGAGGCCGGGGCCGAAGCAGCACGCTGGTTACTCAGTACGCGCGGATGGCGACGGCCGTCATAACTCCATGTTCAGTTCCTTGATCTTGCGGGTCAGGGTGTTGCGACCCCACCCCAGCAATCGGGCCGCTTCCTGCCGGTGACCGCCGGTTCGCGCCAGGGCGGTACGGATCATCACCCGCTCGAAACTGGGTAGCGCTTCATCGAGAATGTGGTCACCGCCCTCGGCCAGGCGACGCTGGGCCCAGCGGGCCAGCTGTTCGTCCCAGGGGCCGCTGCCGGTCTCGGCGGTGGTGGTCCCGTTGCCAGCCGGCACTGAACTGGCGGCTTCGGCGCCACGCAGTTCGTCGGGCAGATCGTCCAGCATCACCTCCCGGCCAGGGGCCATGACGGTAAGCCAGCGGCAAAGGTTTTCCAGTTGCCGCACATTGCCCGGCCAGTCCAGGGCGACGAGGAATTCAGCCGCGTCCGAGTGCAGGTGCTTGATCTCGGCATCCAGTTCGCGGGCAGCCCTATCCAGAAAGAAATCCAGCAGCAGGACAATGTCCTCGCGGCGTTCGCGCAGGGGCGGCACCCGCAGCCGGATGACGTTGAGGCGGTGGTAGAGGTCTTCGCGGAACGCGCCGCGGGCGACCTCCTTCTCCAGATCCTGGTGGGTGGCGGCGATGATACGCACGTCCACGGATATGGCACTGTGCCCCCCCACGCGGTAGAACTGACCGTCCTGCAGCACTCGCAGCAGGCGCGTTTGCAGTTCCGGCGGCATGTCGCCGATCTCGTCCAGGAACAGGGTACCGCCGTTGGCCTGCTCGAAGCGCCCGCGCCGCTGCCCTGCCGCGCCGGTGAATGCGCCCTTCTCGTGACCGAAGAACTCCGATTCCATCAGGTCCTTGGGAATGGCGGCGGTGTTCACGGCGATGAACGGCTGGGCGGCGCGCGGACTGTGTTCGTGCAGCGCCTGGGCCACCAGTTCCTTGCCGGTCCCGGACTCACCGGTGACCATGACGGTGATGTTGGAGCCGGACAAGCGGCCGATGGCGCGAAACACCTCCTGCATGGCCGGTGCCTCGCCAATGATAGCGTGGCCGCCGCTCACTGCGGGTCGCAGCTGGGCGCCACTGTCGTCCGCGGCCGCAGCCGCCCGGCGTACCAGGTCCACCGCTTCGTCCAGGTCGAACGGCTTGGGGAGATACTCGAAGGCACCGCCGCGATAGGCGGAGACCGCGCTGTCCAAGTCGGAATGCGCGGTGATGATGATGATGGGTAGCGAAGGGTGAGATGCGCACACGCGCTCCAGCAACTCCAGGCCGTCGATGCCCGGCATGCGGACGTCGGTAATCAGGACATCCGGTTGCTCGCCGGTCAGGGCCTCCAGCAACTCGATGCCGCCGGCGAAACTGCGGGTGGCGATGCCGGCACCGGTCAGGGCGCGTTCCAGCACCCAGCGGATGGAATCGTCATCATCCACCACCCAAGCGCTGAGGGGCCGTTCATTCATCGGCCGTCTCCAGGGGCAGGAAAACCGAAAACGTGGTGTCACCGGGGCGGGATTCGCATTCGATGATGCCGCCGTGCAGATGTACCAGGTACTGGGCGATGGGCAGACCCATGCCCGTGCCCTCGGCGCGCGAGGTCACCATCGGAAGGAAGATGCGGGGCAGCAGATCCTCGGTGATGCCGGGGCCATCGTCCACCACGTCGATGCGGATCACCAGCCGGTGCTGATGGCCGCCGATGGTGAACAACCGCTGGGCCCGGGTCCGCAGCAGGATGCTGCCCGCCTCGCCCACCGCCTGGGCGGCATTGCCGACCAGGTTGAACAGGACCTGGATCAGTTGTTCACGGTCGGCCCGCAGCCGCGGCAGACTGGGATCGTAATCGCGCGTGAGGGTCACGCCCGGCGGCAGATCGGCCGCCAGCAGACGGCGGACATGCTCGAGGGCCTCGTGGATGTTCAGGTCCACAAGCTCCGGAGGCTGGCGCGGCCCGAGCATCCCGTCCACCAGGTTCTGCAGGCGGTCGGCCTCGCGGATGATCACGCTGGTGTAGTCGCTCAGATCGCGGTCGGCGATCTCGCGTTCCAGCAACTGGGCGGCGCCCCGCAGGCCGCCCAGCGGATTCTTGATCTCGTGCGCCAGACCACGAAGCATTTCCCGGTTGGCCAGGTTCTGGTTGCGCATCTGGTCGTCGCGGGAAATGCGCAGATGGCGGTCCAGCGCCAGGAACTCCAGTGCCAGCGCCGGCTGATCCCCGTGGGAAAAGGGGGTGACGGTGCAATCCACTGTGACCCCGTCGCTGCCGCCGCTGTGCGGCAGCCGCAATTCCCGCTCAGTGTAGGCCGCCCCCTCGCTCAGCGCCTGTTCCAGACGCTCGCGCTGACAGGCCAGGGCGACGATGGCACGGTCGACGCGCAGCCCGCGGCTGTGGCGGGCGCTGACACCGAACAGGACTTCCGCCGCCGGGTTGATCGCCCACACGCGCAGATTCTCGTCCAGGCAGATCACCGCCGTGGCGAGATTGTCGAACAGGATGTCGGCAGACGGGGCTTGGTACGACACGGGGACGCTCATGGTTCATCCGCAAGCAAAAGCGGGGCCAGCCCGGAAACGGCGTGATGCCGATCAGCGGCTGGCCGAGTCGCACCATATTAGTGCATATCTGCCGAGTCTGCCGATGCGTTGAGGGCCTGGGTCAGGGTCCGCCGCCCAGGCGGGGTGCCGCAGGCGCGCCGGCGGCGCCCGTGCTGCCCGGGGCAGTCGGTGCGCCGGCGTCGACGTCCTGTCGATTGGCCGGGGACAGGGCCGACGGGGGCTTCATGTGGAAGGTCACCGCCTGGCTGCGGGCAACCGGCTCTTCACCCCGCAGAATCACGGCGCTGATGGCGTGGGTGCCGCGGGGCACGCCCTGCAGCTGCAGGCTGGTACGGCGTCCGTCCGCGCCAGCGACCGGTTCTCCGTCCAGCACGTATTGCAGGGTTTCGCCTTCGGCCAGTTCGCGCTCCAGCTCCACCTGCACCGGCACCAGACCGCGGGCGTCGCGGAAGGTCTCGTCGGTGCCGGGTCGGACCAAACTGAGGCCGCCGGAATCCTCGCCGATGGCCGCGCCGCTGTCGTTGCCTGCGGGCACCGCGGGCGCCTGCATCGACTGCAACCTGGGAAGATCCGGCTTGCTGGCGCCCTTGACCGGCTGATCGCTGTAATGGGTCACGCCCCGGTCGTCCACCCAGCGGTAGACCTCGGCGCCAGCGGGCGGCGCCGCAATCAGGGTAATGACAAGAACGATGAGTGCCCGCTTCATGATCCGGAAATGTAGCAGCTTCCGGGTATTCGACCACAGGCAGGGGGCCGTGTTGCCGCCCACGAAAAAGGGCGCCCGAAGGCGCCCTGATCCGGCGATTGGGGAACCGCTTTCGACTAGAGCGAGTAATACATGTCGAATTCGACCGGGTGGGTGGTCATATGCAGACGCAGCACCTCCTCGGTCTTGAGCTCGATGTAACCGTCGATCAGATCGTCGGTGAACACGTCGCCCGCCTTCAGGAAGTCGCGGTCAGCGTCGAGCGCCTCCAGGGCTTCCTTGAGCGACTGGGCCACGGTCGGAATCGTCTTTTCCTCTTCCGGCGGCAGGTCGTAGAGATCCTTGTCCATGGCTTCGCCCGGGTGGATCTTGTTCTGGATGCCGTCCAGGCCAGCCATCATCATGGCCGAGAAGGCCAGATAGGGGTTGGCGGTGGAATCCGGGAAACGCACCTCGATGCGGCGCGCCTTGGGCGAGGCCACCCAGGGAATGCGAATCGACGCCGAGCGGTTGCGGGCGGAGTAGGCCAGCAGGACCGGCGCCTCGAAGCCCTTGACCAGACGCTTGTAGCTGTTGGTCGAGGCATTGGCGAAGGCGTTGATGGCCTTGGCATGCTTGATGATGCCGCCGATGTAGTACAGGGCGATATCGGACAGGCCGCCGTATTCGTCGCCCGAGAAGATGTTCTTGCCATCCTTGGACAATGACTGATGCACATGCATGCCGGACCCGTTATCGCCGACCAGCGGCTTGGGCATGAAGGTGGCGGTCTTGCCGAAGGCGGCAGCCACGTTCTGCACGCAGTACTTGTAGACCAGCATCTCGTCGGCCTTCTTCACCAGCGTGTTGAAGCGGGCGCCGATCTCGCCCTGACCGGCGGTGCCCACCTCGTGATGATGCACCTCAGTGACCAGACCCATCTCCTCCATCGCCAGACACATGGCCGAACGGATGTCCTGCCCGCTGTCAACCGGCGGCACCGGGAAGTAGCCCCCCTTCACCCCGGGCCGATGGCCCATGTTGCCGCCTTCATAGAGGCGCTCGGAGTTCCAGAATGCTTCCTCGGAATCGATGCTGTAACCGGCACCACGCATCTCGGTGTGCCAGTTGACGGAATCGAAGATGAAGAACTCGTTCTCGGGGCCGAAAAAGGCGGTGTCGGCGATCCCGGTGGAGGCGAGGTAGGCCTCGGCGCGGCGCGCCACCGTGCGCGGATCGCGCTCGTAGCCCTGCATGGTGTTGGGCTCGAGCACATCGCAGCGCACGATGATGGTCGGCTCCTCGAAGAAGGGGTCGAGGATGGCCGTGGTGGTGTCGGGCATCAGCACCATGTCGGATTCGTTGATCCCCTTCCAGCCGTCGATGGAGGACCCGTCGAACATCTTGCCCTCTTCCAGCGCTTCTTCATCCACAGCGTGGGCGGGCAGGGTGACGTGCTGCTCCTTCCCGCGGGTGTCGCAGAAACGAAGATCCACGAACTTCGCGTTCTTTTCCTTGATCAAATTCAGTACGTCGCTAGCCGACATGATGCCTCCTCTCAAAGGGTTCATTTACGTAACGCCCGGCCGCCGACCTGGCGACCGGCGCGGGTGGAGCGTTCCAAAGCAGTTATCATGCCACAGCTGACAACGCCATTTTTCAGGTGCTTGCGCCCGATCAACGGGCCCCAGCGATGAACAATCGCACCAAGTTAGCTCAAATTCCATTCTTATGCACAAGAATAGTGCGTGCAGTTGCCTATCCGGCGTCAGCCCCGGTTCGCTATACTGCGCCGTTGGCGAGCATGCAACGCAAAAAGGCGCTTTTCCATGGATTTTCAGGAGCTGATCCTGACCCTGCAGCAGTTCTGGGCAGACCGGGGCTGCGTGGTGGTTCAACCATTGGACATGCCGGTGGGCGCCGGCACCTTCCACCCGGCCACCTTCCTGCGCTCGATCGGGCCGGAGCCCTGGTCCGCCGCCTATGTGCAGCCCTCGCGTCGCCCCACGGACGGTCGCTACGGCGACAACCCCAACCGGCTACAGCACTACTACCAGTTCCAGGTCATGCTCAAGCCATCGCCGGCCGACATCCAGGAGCAATATCTGGAATCCTTGCGCGTCCTCGGGATCGACCCGCTGACCCAGGATATCCGGTTCGTCGAGGACAACTGGGAGTCACCCACCCTCGGTGCCTGGGGTCTGGGCTGGGAGGTCTGGCTCAACGGCATGGAAATCACCCAGTTCACCTACTTCCAGCAGGTGGGCGGGCTGGACTGCCGTCCGGTGTCGGGCGAGATCACCTACGGCCTCGAGCGCATCGCCATGGTGCTGCAGGAGGTGGAAAGCGTCTACGACCTGGTCTGGAGCCGCACCGGCGGGGTGAGCTACGGCGACGTGTACCACCAGAACGAGGTGGAACAGTCCACCTACAACTTCGAGAAGGCCGATACGGCGGCGCTGTTCACCCGCTTCGACCAACTGGAACGTGAATGCAGCGACCTGATCGAGGCCAATCTGCCCCTGCCGGCCTACGAGCGGATGCTGGAAACCTCGCATACCTTCAACCTGCTGGATGCGCGGCGGGCGATCTCCGTGACGGAACGGCAGGGTTATATCCTGCGGGTGCGCACACTGGCCCGGCAGGTGGCCCAGGCCTACTACGACAGCCGCGAGGCGCTCGGCTTCCCGATGCTGAGCCAGTCCACGGTGGCGGCATGAACGAAACGCTGCTGGTCGAACTGGGCACCGAGGAACTGCCACCCACGGCGCTTGCCGGGCTGGTCGCGGCCTTCGCCGGAGGCATCGAAGCCGGCCTCGACGAGGCCGGCCTTGGCCATGGCCCCGTGACGCCCCTGGCCTCGCCACGACGGCTGGCAGTTTCCATTGCCGGCGTGGCCGGACGCGCACCCGACCAGACCATCGACCGGCTTGGTCCGGCGGTCACCGCGGCGTTCGACGATCAGGGCGAGCCGACCAGGGCCGCCGAAGGCTTTGCCCGCTCCTGCGGCGTCGCCGTCAAAGAACTGGAACAACGCGACACCGACAAGGGGCCGCGCCTGGCCTTCACCGGCTCCCAGGCCGGGCAGACACTGGGCGAACTGCTGCCCGAAGTGGTCGCAGAAAGCCTGCGGCGGCTGCCGATTCCCAAACGCATGCGCTGGGCGGATCGGGACGACAGTTTCGTGCGTCCGGTGCACTGGCTGGTCGCCCTGCACGGGTCGGAGGTGTTGCCACTCAGCCTGTTCGGGATCGACGCCGGGCGCGCCACACGCGGCCATCGCTTCCACCATCCCGACACCATCACACTGGACCATGCCGATGAGTACGCGGCGAAACTGGCCGCGCCGGGCCGGGTGCTGGTGGGCATGGACGCACGCCGCACGCAAGTGCACGAGCAGGTGATTGCCGCCGCCCGAACACTGGGCGGCAAAGCGCTCATCGAAGAGGCATTGCTCGACGAGGTCTGCGCCCTGGTCGAGTGGCCTTGTGCCGTGGCCGGCCGGTTCGATGATCGTTACCTTGTGTTGCCCCGCGAGGTACTGGTGGCAACGATGCAGAGTCATCAACGCTACTTTCCGGTTGCCGATGGCGACGGCACGCTATTGCCCGGCTTCGTGACGGTGGCCAATATCGACAGCGTGGATCCCGCCCGGGTGGTGGCCGGCAACGAGCGGGTGATTCGCCCCCGCCTGGCCGACGCGCTTTTCTTCTGGGAACAGGACCTGGCTCGGGGCCTGGACCATTACGCCGCCGGTCTCGACCGCGTCACCTTCCAGCGGGAACTGGGCAGCATGGCCGACAAGGTCGCCCGGGTCGGCGCCATTGCAGACGGGCTGGCCAGTCAACTGGGTGTGCCCAGCGCGGCCGTTGCTCGTGCCTGCGCCCTGGCCAAGGCAGACCTGCTATCCGACATGGTCGGTGAATTTCCGGAGCTGCAAGGCATCATGGGTGGCTACTATGCCCGCCACACCGGCGAGGACCCGGCGGTGGCCGAGGCACTGCCGGAACAGTACGCCCCGCGCCAGGCGGGCGCCCCGATTGCCGTCACGCCAGTCGGCCGGATGCTGGCCCTGGCCGACAAGCTGGACAGTCTGGCCGGCGTGTTCGCCACCGGGCAGCGTCCGTCCGGCGTCAAGGACCCGTTCGGCCTGCGTCGGGCAGCACTCGGGGTGCTGCGCACGGTCATCGAGGGAGAACTGGACCTTGACCTCCCCGGGGTGCTGACCGACGCGGTTGCCCGTCAGCCGGTGGATTGCGACCGGCAGGCAGTGACCAACGACCTGCTGGTTTTCCATGGCGAGCGCCTGCGCGCCTATTATATCGACCAGGCAGTAGACCCGTCCGTTTTCGATTCGGTGGCCGCGCTGGGGTTGAGCCGGCCACTGGATTTCGATCAGCGCATTCGGGCGGTGCAGGGTTTCGTGCACGCCGACGCCGCCGTGGCGCTGTGCGGCGCCCACAAGCGGATCCGAAACATTCTCAAGAACGAAACACCCGCCGGCAGAATCAATGCGGCACTGATCGACGAGCCGGCCGAGAACGATCTCGCCGGCGCCCTGGATGCCCTGCGCGACGATATCGCCGAGCGAGCGAGCAGCGGAGATTATGCCGGCGCGCTGGCGCGGCTGGCCGAGTTGCAGACACCCGTGGATCGATTCTTCGACGAGGTGCTGGTGATGAGCGACGATGCTGCCGTGCGCGACAACCGGCTGGCACTGCTAGGCGCGCTGGACGGGCTCTGTCGCAGCGTGGCCGACATTTCCCGGCTGACCCCGACGGAGGCTGCGGCGTGAAGCTGGTGGTGCTCGATCGGGACGGGGTGATCAACGAGGACTCCCCCGATCACATCCGGTCGCCCAAGGCCTGGCGGCCGCTGCCGGGCAGCCTTGAAGCGATTGCGCGGCTGTCCCAGAGCGGTTACCGCGTGGTGGTAGCCAGCAACCAGTCGGGCATTGGCCGCGGGCTGTTCAGCTATGACGAACTCTTCGGTATCCATGAGAAGCTGCAGCGACTCGTGGGTGAACTCGGTGGACGCATTGACGGCATTTTCTTCTGCCCCCACGTCGATGCCGACCATTGCGAGTGCCGCAAACCGGCCCCGGGGTTGTTCCGGGAGATCAGCCGGCGCCTGCAGGTGGACCTGACCGATGTGCCGGCAATCGGGGATTCACCGCGCGACCTGGCCGCTGCCCGGGCTGCCGGTGCCCGGCCGGTTCTGGTGCGAACCGGCAACGGCGCCGCCACCGAGCGTGATCATGCCGCCGAGCTGGATGGCGTCATCATCCACGATGATCTGGCCGCAGCTGCTAACGCTCTGATTTAGAAAATAATCTAGTGGTGGATCAGAACGGCTAAACATCCAGATTGGACACCAGAAGTGCGTTTTTCTCGATGAAAGCGCGTCGCGGTTCTACATGGTCGCCCATCAGGGTGGTGAATATCTGGTCGGCTGCCACCGCATCCTCGATACGGACCTGCATCAGGCGGCGACCATCCGGATCCATGGTGGTTTCCCATAGCTGTTCCGGATTCATCTCGCCCAGCCCCTTGTAACGCTGGACGTGCTGGCCGCGCCGGGCCTCTGCGAACAACCATTCATAGGCCTGTTCAAAGGTTTCCACCGACTGCGCCCGTTCACCGCGGCGGATTTCGGCGCCTTCGCCGATCAGAGTCTGCAATTCCGCGCCGAGCGCAGCCATACGCTGATATTCACGGCCGGCGAAGAAATCCTCGTGCCAGACAAATTCATGCGGCACGCCGTGACTGTATCGGGTGACCTGGAGATTCAACGGGTGGCCCTCACGGGCCGGATTACACACCACTTCGTAACGATGGCGAGGATCGGCCAGTCGGTCCAGGCGTTCCTGCAACTGCCCGGCCCAGTCGGCCAGAGCGTCGGAGTTCGCGAAGGCATCAGTGGTCAGCGCCGGCAGATAGGTCATTTCCCGCAACGTGGTCTGGTCGTAACGACGCGCCAGGCGGCGGATATCGTCTAGCATGCCGGTGTAGCGCTGGGCCAGATCACCGAGAGCCTGTTCGCTGATCGGCGGCGTGTCGGCGGCCACCCGCAACTCGGCCTTGTTCAGGGCGATGCGGAGCAGATATTCATCAAGCTCGCGGTCGTCCTTAACGTAGTGCTCCTGTTTTCCTGTTTTTACTTTATAAAGAGGAGGTTGCGCGATATAAATATGGCCACCCTCGACCAGCTCGAACATCTGACGGTAGAAGAAGGTGAGCAGGAGCGTGCGGATATGCGAGCCGTCAACATCCGCGTCGGTCATGATGATGATGCGGTGGTAACGCAGCTTGGCCGGATCGAATTCATCGCGACCGATGCCGCAGCCAAGGGCAGTGATCAGCGTGCCCACTTCCACGGATGACAGCATCTTATCGAACCGGGCCTTCTCCACGTTGAGGATCTTGCCTTTCAGCGGGAGAATCGCCTGGTTATGGCGATCACGGCCCTGCTTGGCCGAGCCACCGGCAGAGTCGCCCTCCACCAGGAACAGTTCCGAGCGGGCCGGATCCTTTTCCTGGCAGTCCGCGAGCTTGCCGGGCAGACCGGCGATATCCAGCGCACCCTTGCGCCGCGTCATCTCGCGTGCCTTGCGGGCAGCTTCACGGGCACGGGCAGCATCCACCACCTTGGCGCCGATCACCCGGGCATCCCGCGGGTTTTCCATCAGGAAATCACCGAGCTTTTCCGCGGTGATCGACTCGACAATGCCCTTGACCTCCGACGAGACCAGTTTGTCCTTGGTCTGAGAGGAAAATTTCGGGTCCGGCACCTTGACCGACACCACGGCCGTCAGCCCCTCACGGGCGTCGTCGCCGGTAGGCGAGACCTTCTCCTTTTTCGCCAGGCCCTCGGTCTCGATATAGCCGTTGATGGTTCGGGTCAGCGCGCCGCGGAAACCCGCCAGATGGGTGCCGCCATCCCGCTGCGGGATGTTGTTGGTGTAGCAGAACACGCTGTCCTGGTATGAGTCGTTCCACTGCATGGCCACCTCGACCACCACGCTGTCGCGTTCCAGGGTGAAATGGCAAACCTCGGTATGCAGGGGCGTCTTGTTCTCGTTGAGCGCCTGGACGAATGCCCGGATGCCGCCCTCGAATTCGAACACCACATCCCGCTCGCGGGCTTCCTCCGTCAGCCGGATGCGGACACCGGAATTCAGGAAGGACAGCTCTCGCAGGCGCTTGGCCAGTATGTCGAAATGGAACTCGATATTGGTGAAGATTTCCGAACTGGGGTGGAACGTGATCCTCGTGCCTGTCAGTTCGGTGGTACCGGTGGCAGTCAGCGGGCCGACCGGCTCACCCATGCGATAGTGCTGTTCGTAGATATTGCCGTCACGGTAGATGGTCAGCGCCAGATGATCGGACAGTGCATTGACCACCGACACGCCGACCCCGTGCAGACCACCGGAGACCTTGTAGGAGTTGTCGTCGAACTTGCCGCCGGCGTGCAGCATGGTCATGATCACTTCGGCGGCCGACATGCCCTCTTCTTCGTGCTGATCCACCGGAATACCGCGGCCGTCATCGGTAACGGTGACGCTCTGATCGGCATGGATGGCGACCTGGACCTCGGTGCAATGGCCGGCAAGTGCTTCATCGATGGCGTTGTCCACCACCTCGAACACCATGTGGTGCAGCCCGGTGCCGTCGTCGGTGTCACCGATGTACATCCCGGGGCGCTTGCGGACCGCCTCCAGCCCCTTAAGGACCTTGATGCTGCTTGAGTCGTAACCGTTGGAATCGGCCATGGAATCATCCGTTGCTTTCAGGCGCGACAAGGCGCGTTTAACCGGTAAATGATACCACGCTACCCCCTCCCACCACGGGCATGAACCACCCCATGTTCCACGTGGAACATCCCGCCGCAGGCCACACCGGTCGGGATCAGGCCAGGGTCGAGAAAGGTCACGAACGCCTGTACCCCACTATCGACAATACGTTCCAGTAATGCCTGGCGATACGGTTCACCCAGTTCGGCAGCAATATCATCAATAAGCAGCACCGGCTGGATGCCTCGGCGTTCAATCATGAGCACGGCTTGGGCCAGCAACATCGCGGCACTGATCACCTTCTGCTGCCCCCGGGACACCCAGTCCCGGGCGCGGCTGTGACCCACCCGGATGCGCAGATCCGCGCGATGCGGGCCCGCATGCGTGAATCCGGCCCGCTGGTCGCCATCCAGACCGCGGATCAACGCGTCGCTGAAATCCTCGCCCACCGCCCATCCCGGGTGGTACGACAGTGTCAGCTCGAACTCTCCGAGGATATCGGTGACGATACCTTTCAGAACCGGCATCAGCGTGTCGACATAACCCCGGCGACAAGCATCGACCGCGTTGCCGGCCTCCACCAGATCCCGGTCCCAAGCGACCACGGTCGCGAGGTCGGCACCACGCCGCAGCGCCGCGTTGCGTTGTCGAAGGGCCCGACGATAGCGCCGCCAGGCCTCAAAGAAGCCATGTTCCACGTGGAACACACCCCAATCCAAGTATCGACGGCGCTGATCCGGACCCGCCTCGACCAGGCGATGAAGATTCGGGTCGATGATCTGTATGGGTAATTGTTCGACCAGAGCGAGACGGGACGGCGCATCACGACCATCAAGCCGGAACCGCGTCTCTGCTGACTGCCGTCCTACACCGATACGATGGTTATTGCCCCGGCTGTCGACCAAATCCCCGACCACCGTGAACGCCGATGCCCCCTCCCGGATCAGCCGATCCCCGGTCACGCCGGTGAAGGTCTGGCCGCGGCCGAGAAGATGAATCGCCTCAAGCAGAGAGGTCTTGCCCGAGGCATTGTCCCCGGTGATGGCGTTGAGCCCCGGCGCCGGTGTCATGCCGACCTGCGGCAGGCAGCGGAAGTCCCGCACCCGCAGACGCTGAAGTTGCATGGCCCGGGGTCGCCCGAGCGCTACAGCCGCATGGGCATCACGACATATTGGCTGGACCGGTCGCTCTCGTCACGCAGCAAACCGCTGCTGTCCGGGCCGGTCAGCTCCAGCGAGAAGGACTCGCCGGACATCGCCCCCAGGGCCTCGAGGAGATAGCTGACATTGAAGCCGATCTCCAGCGGGGCGCCATCGTAGACCACCTCGATCTCATCCTCGGCTTCTTCCTGGTCGGGATTCTGCGCCTGCAGACTCAGGCGGTTCTCGTCCAGCGACAGCCGCACGCCCTTGAACTTCTCGTTCGACAGGATCGCGGTACGCGACAATGCCTGACGCACCAGTTCCCGGTCTCCCACAACTCGCTTGTCGCCTACCTCGGGGATAACCCGTTCGTAATCAGGGAAGCGACCGTCGATGAGTTTGGTGGTAAAACACAGGCTTGGCAGCACCACCTGCATGTGATTGTCGCTGAGGGTGACCCGGACTTCGCCGTCGACATCCCCGAGCAGGCGTTGCAGTTCGGTGATCGCCTTGCGCGGCACGATTACCTGCCGCGATTCATCCATGCCGGTCTCGGCATCGGCATCGGACAGCGCCAGCCGATGGCCGTCCGTGGCAACCGCTCGCAGCCCCGTCGATTGCAGCACCAGGAGTAATCCGTTGAGGTAGTAGCGAACGTCTTGATGCGCCATGGCGAACTGGGTCCGATCGATCAACCGCTTGAGGACCTTCTGTGCCAGCGTCAGTGACTGGCCGGTTTCGATCTCGTCGAGAAAGGGGAATTCATTGGCCGGAAGACTCGACAGCGCAAACCGGCTGCGCCCGGAGCTAACGCGAACCCGCTGCTCCTCCATCGAGACGGCAATATCCGCCTGGGGCGGCAGTCCCCGGACGATATCCAGTAACTTGCGAGCCGGGACGGTGGTGCTGCCCGGCTGGCTGACCTCCGCGTCGAGAAATGTCACCAGTTCGATTTCGAGGTCGGTCGCGGTAAGGGTCAGATGGTTGTTCTCCACCTTGAGCAACAGATTCGACAGGATCGGCATGGTCTGACGTCGCTCCACCACGCCGACGATCGCCTGCAGAGCCGTCAGTAATGATTCCCGCTCGGCCGTGAACTTCATGCGGTGTCCCCTCTCTCGCTCCGTTGACTATTAGGTTTAAGTAAAAGAAAGCTAGTAGTAGTAGTCATAGTGCCCGGCTTCTGCGTTGGATATCCCAACATTTTCCTTTTAAAACAACGTTCTCAACCAATGACAACCCTGTTGCTAAATACTCGGACCCGGCACGTACAGCCTGTGTGCGCCCTGTGGACGAATATCGCGGTCCGGGGATCACTCTGAACACGTCAGCGGTTGTACCGGGGTTATCCACAGGATCAACTCGTCAAGGTCCGCGCAAGGTTGTTGTAGTCCTCGTCCAGACGCGGCTCTGATTCCCGTAACTCCTTGATTTTCCTACATGCATGGAGCACGGTCGTGTGATCTCGCCCACCGAAGGCGGCGCCGATTTCGGGTAGGCTGTGGTTGGTCAACTCCTTGGCCAGTGCCATGGCGATCTGCCGCGGACGAGCCACGGATCGGCTGCGTTTCTTGGCGTTGAGGTCATGGATGCGGATCTTGAAGTACTCCGCCACGGTGCGCTGGATGTTTTCCAGCGTGACCAGCCGGTCGTACACCGCGAGCATGTCCTGCAGTGCCTGCTTGGCGAAATCGATGGTGATCGGGCTACCGGAGAACTTGGCGGTGGCGGTGAGCCGGTGCAGTGCGCTCTCGAGATCCCGCACATTCGAGCGCACCCGTTTGGCGATGAAGAAGGCCACTTCCTGTGGCAACACAACGTCGTGCTGCTCGGCCTTGGCGATCAGGATTGCCACCCGCGTTTCCAGTTCCGGTGGCTCAACGGCCACCGACAACCCCCATGAGAAGCGGGACTTGAGCCGGTCCTCCAGGCCCTCTACTTCCTTTGGGAAACGATCGCAGGTCAGCACGATGCGCTGATTCGATTCCAGCAGGGCATTAAATGTGTGGAAGAACTCCTCCTGCGAACGGTCCTTGCCGGCGAAGAACTGGATGTCGTCGATCAGCAGGGCGTCCACCGACCGGTAGAACGCCTTGAAGTCATCCATCCGGTTGTGCCGGATCGCGGTAATCAACTCGTTGACGAAGTGCTCCGAGCGGACGTAGACCACCTTCGCCCGCTGGTTCAGGTCCAGCATGCGATTGCCCACCCCGTGCATGAGATGGGTCTTGCCCAGACCCACCCCGCCGTAGATCAGCAGCGGGTTGTAGGCGGCGTTCTCCGGCAGGGCGGCCTGTTCCGCGGCGGCCCGGGCAATCTGGTTGGATTTGCCCTGTACGAATGACTGGAAGGTATACCGGGGATCGAGATTGCTGCGAAAGCCGCGCATGGCCGGCGCCGCGTCGGCACGCGCGCTGCGCTCGCCACCGCCAACACTCACCCGTACCTGCGAGGCATTGCCGCCGATGCCGCTCAGGATGGACTCGATGACGCCGCGGTATTCGCGGTCAACCTGCTCGCGTACCAGTTCGTTGGGGGCCAGCAGATCCATGCCGTGATCGGTGGCCACCGCCTGCAACGGTCGCAGCCACATGTTGATGTCGCGCTCGGACAGCCGGCTTTCCAGTTGCGATAGACAGCGTTGCCACAGGCTTTCGGTCAATCCCTTGCCTCCCCGAGATGGCGTGATACCCGGCGTTGCGGCTGCCGGTGCGACACGACACTACATTAGAGCGACGCAGTTATCCACAAGCCCGGCGCTGTTGCTTGAAAGCACCGGGGCCAGGGGCTAAACTGCGCGGCCGCTCGTCATCCACGCGGCCCCAGCGCCCCGGTTACCGCCAATGAAACGCACATTCCAGCCCAGCAATCTGCGCCGCAAGCGCACCCACGGATTCCGCGCCCGCATGGCGACCAAGAACGGTCGTGCCGTGCTGGCCAGTCGACGGGCCAAGGGCCGAAAGCGTCTGGTTCCGTAGCCGTCGGATTGCCCACGGCACGGCTGCGGCCGACCTCCAGGCTACGCAATGCAAGCGCATTCAAGCGGGTTTTCGCGCGGGGTCACCGTCAGGCCGACGACGACTTCGTGGTGATCTGGGCGCCGTCACCGGCAGCCCGCCCCCGGCTAGGCCTGGCCATTTCCAAGCGTCGCGCCAAACGCGCGGTTGACCGCAACCGCATCAAGCGCGCGGTGCGGGAAAGTTTCCGCCATGCTGCGGCCGATCTGCCCGACGTCGATGTGGTGGTGCTGGCCCGGCAGGCCACGCATCGTCGCACTCGCCGCCAGCTGTTCGACAGCCTGACGCAGCACTGGCACAAGCTCCGTAGCCAACAAAGCTACGCCACCGCGCAAAGGATCGAACCGGACCATGGATAATCTGCGCTTCGCGCTTCTCTGCGCGCTCGGTGTGCTGGGCTTTTTCCTCTACCAGGCTTGGGAGGCGGACTACGCGGATCAGCGCCGGGCGGCGGAAAGCACCCCGGCGGAATCGGTCAACCGCAGCGCCGACAACGATCTGCCCGATATCAGCGACGCGCCCACACAGGCCCCGGATGAGAGCTCACCGGCGCGCGAGCCCGGTGCCGACCGCGCTGCCGCCGGCCTGGCTTCGGGATCGACCGTGCGGGTGATTACCGACACCCTCGATGTGGTGATCGATACCCAGGGCGGCGATATCCGTCGGATGCGGCTGATCGGCGTGCCGGTCAGCGGGGAAGACGACAGCGATCTGGTGCTGCTCAACGACGAGGCGCCCAACTTCTTCATCGCTCAGAGCGGTCTGCTGGTGGAATCCGGGGATGCCCCCGACCATCGCGCCACCTACCGCAGCGATCGCGACCGCTATGAGCTGGGCCCGAATCAGGACACGCTCGAGGTACCACTGACCTGGACTGGTGCCGACGGGCGCGAGGTGACCAAGGTCTACCGGTTCGAGCGTGGCCATTACCGCATCGGACTGACCCACGAGGTACGCAACAACGGCGGCCAGGCATGGACCGTCAGTCCGTATGCCCGGCTGTGGCGCACGCCCTTCGATCATGGCCAGGAGGCACCGTTCGCCTACAGTTTCACGGGCGTGGGCTGGCACGAGGCCAAGGCCGATGCTGACGGCTACCGGTTCGAGAAGGTGGCTGCCGAGGATCTCCCCGAGGAACCGCTGAAACAGCGCCAGGAAGGCGGCTGGGTCTCGGTGATGCAGCACTACTTCCTGGGGGCGATAATCCCGCCGGCCGGGGAGTCGGTAAGCCTCTACGCCAAGGCCAAGGCCGTCCCGGGTTCGACCGCGCCGGGCTTCGAGGCCGGGTACGTGGGCGCCCAGCGGGTGGTCGAACCCGGGCAGCGCACCACCATCAGCACCGAGCTATTCCTCGGGCCGAAGCTCCAGGACCGGCTGGAGGACGTCGCACCCGGGCTGGTGCTGACGGTGGATTACGGCATCTTCACGTTTCTTTCCAGCCCGCTGTTCTGGGTGCTGGAAAAGCTGCACGACTTGGTTGGCAATTGGGGCTGGTCGATCGTGCTGCTCACGGTGCTGATCAAGCTGGCGTTCTACAAGCTCTCGGAAACCCAGTTCCGCGCGATGGCGCGCATGCGCAAGTTCGCGCCGCGCATGCAGCAGTTGAAAGAGCAGTACGGCGATGACCGCCAGAAGCTCCAGGAAAAGATGATGGACCTCTACAAGAAGGAGGGCTTCAATCCCCTGGGCGGCTGCTGGCCGCTGCTGGTGCAGATGCCGGTGTTCATCGCCCTGTACTGGGTACTGCACGAATCGGTGGAACTGAGGCATGCCGACTTCATGCTGTGGATCAACGACCTGTCCAGTCCCGATCCCTACTACATCCTGCCCATTGCCTTCGGCCTGACGATGTTCGCCCAGCAGAAGCTGTCGGCCTCGTCCATGACCATGGACCCGATGCAGCAACGCATGATGCAGATCATGCCGATCGCGCTGTCGGTGTTCTTCGCCTTCTTCCCGGCCGGGCTGGTGGTGTACTGGTTCACCAACAACCTGCTCTCGATCGGTCAGCAGTGGTACATCTACCGCAAGCTCGACAAAGAGGGCCTGGGTCAGGCCAGCGGGTAACCGCTTCCGGCCAACGGCGTGCCCGAGTTGGACACCATCGCCGCCGTCGCCACCCCGCCGGGCCGGGGCGGCATAGGGGTAGTTCGGCTGTCCGGCCCCGATGTTCCCGCAATCGCCCGGCAATGGCTGGGCCGTTGCCCCTCACCACGCCGGGCCCAGCTCGCCGATTTCCGCGATGCCGGCGGCAGCCTGATCGACAGCGGTCTAGTGCTGTACTTCCCGGCGCCGGCCTCCTTCACCGGGGAGCACGTGCTGGAGCTGCAGGCCCACGGCGGCCCGGCGGTGATGGAATCTCTGCTGGCTCGCGCCCTCGGGCTGGGCGCCCGGTTGGCCAATCCTGGCGAGTTCTCCCAGCGGGCGTTTCTGAACGGCAAGCTGGACCTGGCCCAGGCCGAAGCGGTGGCGGATCTGATCGCCGCCGGCAGCCGTCAGGCTGCGGCGGCCGCCGCCCGTAGCCTGGCCGGGGCATTCTCCCGGCGGGTGGCGGCACTGGCCGAGGGCGTGCTACGCCTGCGGGTGCATGTCGAGGCCGCCATCGATTTCCCTGACGACGATGTCGATTTCCTGGCTGAGCACCACGTGGTCGACGAGCTTGACCGTCTGGCTGGCGAGCTGCTGAGTCTGCGGGCCGAAACCGGCCGCGGCGCAGCCCTGGCCGAGGGCCTGCGCATCGCCATTCTCGGTGCGCCCAACGTGGGCAAGTCCAGTCTTCTGAACTGTCTGGCCGGCCGCGACAGCGCCATCGTCACCGACCGCCCCGGCACCACCCGCGACGTGCTGCGCGAGACCCTGCACATCGACGGGCTGGCCCTGCATCTGGCGGACACCGCCGGCCTGCGGGATACCGAGGACACCATCGAGGCCGAGGGTGTGCGCCGGGCCCGGCAGGAGGCCGAGCAGGCGGACTGCGTGCTGGTGATCACCGATGACCGGGACGACGATGCCGACGAGCTGCCGGCCGGGCTGGATAGTCTAACCCGGCCGGTGATCCGCCTGCGCAACAAGTGTGATCTCAGCGGCCGCGAGCCGGGGCCGCTGCCTGACGGCAGTCTGCGCCTGTCCGCAGCCCGCGGTGAGGGCATCGACGCACTGCTGGCCCGGCTGCGGGAACAGGCGGGACTGGGCACGGGCGAACCCGAATTTCTCGCCCGTCGCCGGCATCTCGATGCGCTGGACCGGGCCGCTACCGCCATGGCGCGGGGGCAGACCCAGTTGCACGAGCATGCCGCCGGAGAGCTGCTGGCCGAGGAACTGCGCCTGGCTCAGCAGGAACTGGGCATGATCACCGGCGCGGTCTCCAGCGAGGACCTGCTGGGGGAGATATTCTCCAGTTTCTGCATCGGTAAGTAGCGGTCCGGTAGACTTCCGCCATGCTGTTCATCGATCTGATTCTGGGAGCTGTGGCTACGGTCTACGCCCACTGGCGCCTGCAGGGCACCATTCGCAGTATCGGGCAGGCCGTGGTGGTGCGCAGCCTGCTGGCCTTTACTGGTCTGGGCACCGGGTTGATCGCGATGAACGCCCTGCCGGATCGCCCTGCATGGCTGGCTTTCACCGTCGGGTTCGGGGTGATCCACATTCCGGCAGCGGCGATCATTTTTCTGAAGCGCCAGCGCTGACCACCCGGATCTCGAATAGCCGCGGCCAGTACTTGCCGGTGACGAATATGCGTCCGGTGTCCGGATCGTGGGCAATGCCGTTGAACACATCCACCTTGTAGCCGGCGGGCAGGTGCTCGCGCAGGGGTGCTGCGTTGATCGTGCCTACCACCGCGCCGGTGGCCGGATCGATGCGGGCAATCAGGTCGGTGCTGTAGACGTTGGCCCATATCTGGCCGTCCACCATCTCGAGTTCGTTGAGGCGGTTGATCGGCTGGCCGTCGACATGCACCGACAGCCGGGATTGCTCCTCGAAACTGTGCGGATCCAGCCGCCGCAGTTCGGCCGAGCCGTCGCTCATGATCAGATGCTCGCCGTCGTAGGTCAGGCCCCAGCCCTCGCCGGGATAGTCGAAGCGACCAAGACGTTCCAGCGTGTCGGCGTCGTAGATCAGTCCGCGCCCGGCTTTCCAGGTTAGCTGGATCAGGCGGTCGCCCATCCGGGCCAGGCCTTCCCCAAAGTGATCGCGGTCCAGCGATACCGAGTCCTCGACATCGCCGCTGTCCAGTGCCACGCGTCGCAGGGTGGACTCGCCGTAGCGGCCGGTGCTTTCCAGCAAATGGGCGTTGTGCCAGATCAGGCCCTGGGTATAGGCCTCGGGGTCGTGCGGATAACTGTCCACCAGTTCCACCGTGTACTGGGTTGGACTGGCCTGAGCGGCCAGGCCCAGGGCCAGCCCCAGCAGCGCAATCAGGCCGCGGTGCATGTCGACCTTCGCGCCGCGGCGGTGACCAGGGCCCTGAACAGCCGCTGCTGGCGGGCCTGCCAGGGCAGGTACTCGGGATGCCATTGCACGCCGATGCAGAACCGGCCGCTATCGGCCTCGATGCCCTGGGCAATGGCATCGTCATCCCGGGCGGTGATCCGCAGCCCGGTGCCCGGGTTGGCCACCGCCTGATGATGCAGGCTGTTCACCGATACCGTGGTGGTATTCATAATATTCTCGAGCTGGCTGCCCGGGTCCAGCCGCACCCGCTTCGAGGGCCACAGCCGCCGGCGGTTGCAGGTTTTCCGGCGTCGGCTGCGCAGATCCTGATACAGGGTGCCGCCCAGGGCGACGTTGATCAGCTGCGCCCCGCGGCAGATGCCCAGCAGCGGCCGGCCGGCGGTCAGCGAGGCCTGTATCACCCCCAGTTCAAACGCATCCCGGCCTGAATCCGGCGCGGTCGGCGGATGCGAGCCGAGCGCATCGTAGAGTGCCGGGGCGATATCCTCGCCGCCGCCGATGATCACCGCGTCCGGGTGGATTTCGCGGCCCGGCCGGTCCGGTGTCAGCCGGACTGCCCGGCCGCCGGCACGGGTCACCGCCAGGCGGGTGAACCACCAGGCCGGTACCGCACGACCGTCGGGCCCGGTCACGGCGATCAGGGGGCGTCGGGTACCCACGCCCATTCTCCCGCCTGATCAGCCCAGTTGCCCACCAGACCCGACAGCCACTTGTCGCGGTGGGCGCGATAGGCGGCGCAGGCCTGGTCCAGCGTGGCCGGATCGGTGGCCAGATGTTCCACCGCCAGCCAGTGCTGCCAGGGCTGGAGCAGCTGCCAGTCGGGATTCTCGATTTCGCAGTTGGGCAGGCGGTAATGCAGGGTCGGTCGCGCATTCACCAGCTGATCGTCGATCGCCGTGTCCACGCGCGCTGCGTCCAGATGCCGCCACAGCGGCAGCATGTCCAGCGCCCGATTGCGGGTGGGGTTGTGGGCCAGATAATCGTCGATCAGTTCGGCCAGGTTCGGGGTGCCGGTTTCCAGCAGCCGATCCACGTAGGCCTTGGGAAACGGCTGGATGTAGGGGAACACCCGGCGCGAGATGTCCACCCGCGAGACTTTCTGCAGCCAGTCGAACAACACCGCGAAGGCGCGCAGGTAGGCATGGATAGTGGCAGCATCCAGCCCCGGCAGCTCCGGATTCAGATGCAGGCCGAAAGCGTAGATGGGCGAATCGTCGGTACCGCGGGCACCGGCCTTGCGCAGCCCCGCGATCAGCGGTTCCAGCTCGCCCAGCCGTTCGATCGGCACCGGCGGGCCGACGATCTCGAACGGCACGACCTGCTTGGCCACCGCCGCCAGCAGATCCTCGGACAGCCGCTCGATGTCGGCGGCCGGCTGGTCGCGGCGGCCCAGCTTCTTCAGGTAGGCGTAATCCAGTTCGACGCCGAAATCGCCGAGCGCGGTGTCGCGCACCTTGTACTCGTAGGGGCTTATCGGATCGATCTCGCCGCCAAGCACCGACTTCACGATGCGCACGATCGCCTCGATGCCCAGTCCGGAGAACTCCAGCTCCACCCCCACCCGGCGGGGCTGGCCATGCTCGTTGTCCATCCGTGGTGCCCGCCAGTGTTCGGGCGTTGCGGGCGCGAGCCCCGCTGGCTGACTGGTCGACACGGCGGCGTCTCCGGATGTGGACAGGAAAGTCGCGATGGTAGCGCAACCACCCGATCTGGCGGTTTCTAAAACTCCGGGGCTTCGTTAGAGTGAGCGACCTGATCCTACCCAGTGACGGCGTGAGCCGCGCGCGTGACATGACCCAAACAATGCCGCCGTCCCGCGATATCCTGCCGGATCAGGATATCGATCCCGAAGAAACCGGGGAGTGGCTGGCCGCACTGGAGGCGGTGATCGAAGTCGAGGGGCCGGCCCGGGCCCATCAGCTACTGGAAGCGCTGATCGAGAAGTCCCGCCGCTCCGGCGCCTACATCCCGTTTTCGCCTTACACGGCCTACATCAACACCATCCCTGCACACCGCGAGGCCCGTTCGCCCGGCGATCCGGCGGTGGAATGGCGCATCCGCTCCATCATCCGCTGGAATGCCATGGCCATGGTGGTTCAGGCCAACCGCCACCACGAGGGCGTGGGGGGCCACATCGCCAGTTTCGCCTCTGCGGCCACGCTCTACGACGTGGGCTTCAACCATTTCTGGCATGCGCCCAGTGACGATCACGGCGGGGATCTGGTCTACATCCAGGGACACTCGGCCCCGGGCATCTACGCCCGGTCGTTCCTGGAGGGCCGGCTGGACGAGGATCAGCTGCACAATTTCCGCGCCGAAGTGGGCGGCACCGGACTATCCAGCTATCCCCACGCCTGGCTGATGCCCGATTACTGGCAGTTCGCCACCGTGTCGATGGGCCTGGGCCCGATCACTGCCATCTACCAGGCCCGCTTCATGAAGTACCTGGAGAACCGCGGAGTCAGCAACACAGCGGGCCGCAAGGTGTGGTGCTTCTGCGGCGATGGGGAGATGGACGAGCCGGAGTCCATGGGTGCGATCGACATCGCCGCCCGCGAGGGGCTGGACAACCTGATCTTCGTGGTCAACTGCAATCTGCAGCGGCTGGACGGCCCGGTGCGGGGCGACGCCAAGATCATCCAGGAACTGGAGGGCGCTTTCCGCGGCGCCGGCTGGAACGTGATCAAGGTGATCTGGGGTGCGCTCTGGGACGGCCTGCTGGCCCAGGACCACGACGGCAAGCTGGTCCAGCGCATGAACGAGGCGGTGGACGGCGAATACCAGGCCTACAAGGCCAATGGCGGGGATTACACCCGCAAGCATTTCTTCGGCAAGTATCCCGAGCTGGAGCGCATGGTCGCCGCCATGTCCGACGAGGATGTCCGCCGGCTCAACCGCGGCGGCCACGACCCGCACAAGGTGTACGCTGCCTACCACGAGGCGGTGAACAACGCCGGCGGTCGCCCCACCGTGATCCTGGCCAAGACGGTCAAGGGCTACGGCATGGGCGAGGCCGGGGAAGGCCAGAACATCACCCATCAGCAGAAGAAGATGGGCGAAACCGCGCTCAAGGAATTCCGCGACCGGTTCGAGATTCCGGTGTCCGACGACGACATCGCGGAGGCCCCGTTCTACAAGCCTGCCGAGGACTCCGAGGAGATCCGGTACCTGAAGGAACGCCGCCAGGCGCTGGGTGGCTACCTGCCGCAGCGCCGTCAGGACTGGGAAACGCTGGAAATTCCGCCGCTGTCGACTTTCGACAAGCTGCTGCAAGATTCGGGCGGCCGCGAGATGTCCACCACCATGGCGTTCGTGCGCATCCTGCAGCTGCTGACCCGCGACAGGAACGTGGGCAAGCGGGTGGTGCCGATCGTGCCCGACGAGGCCCGCACCTTCGGCATGGAAGGCATGTTCCGGTCACTGGGGATCTACTCGCCCGTGGGGCAGCTGTTCACCCCCGAGGATTCCGAACAGCTGGCCTACTACAAGGAGGCCGTGGACGGCCAGATCCTGGAGGAGGGCATCACCGAAGCGGGGTCGATGTCCTCGTTCATCGCTGCCGGCACGTCGTACTACAACCACGGCGTGGCGATGATCCCGTTCTACATCTTCTACTCGATGTTCGGGTATCAGCGGGTGGGCGATCTCTGCTGGGCGGCCGGCGACATGCGGGCCCGCGGCTTCCTGCTGGGCGGCACTGCCGGGCGCACCACCTTGAACGGCGAAGGCCTGCAGCATCAGGATGGCCATAGCCAGCTGCTGATGCACACCATCCCCAACTGCCGCGCCTACGACCCGACCTTCGCCTACGAGCTGGCGGTGATCGTGCATGACGGTATGCGGCGCATGTTCGTCGAGCACGAGGATGTGTACTACTACCTCACCGTGATGAACGAGAACTACGAGCATCCGGCTTTGCCGGAGGGCGTGGCGGACGGCATCGTCCGCGGCATGTACCGCTTCTCGGAGGGTGACAAGCGCCTCAAGACGCGGGTGCAGCTGCTGGGCTCCGGCACCATCCTGCGCGAATCGATTGCTGCGGTGGATATGCTGGCCGAGGACTGGAAGGTCGCGGCGGACGTCTGGAGCGTGCCCAGCTTCGGCGAACTTCGCCGCGACGGCCTGGCCGCGGAACGCTGGAACACGCTGCATCCGGAGGAAGAACCCCGCGCCAGCTATGTCGCCCAGTGCCTGGCCGAGGCGGCGGGGCCGGCGGTGGCGGCTACCGATTACATGAAGGCCTACGCTGATCTGATCCGGCCATTCGTGCCCATGCCCTATTACACGCTGGGCACTGACGGCTACGGTCGGTCGGATACCCGCGAGGCCCTGCGCAACCACTTCGAAGTGGATCGGCGCTGGATTACCGTCACCGCCCTCAAGGCGCTGGCCGATGCCGGGGAAGTCGAACGCAGCACCGTGGCCGAAGCGATCCGCAAGTACGGCATCGATCCCGACAAGCCCGAGCCGGTGACGGTCTGAGCGTGCCGGTACCGGAACGACAGAAATCGCCAACCGCAAAGGTCGCGAAGTGAGGTTTCTGCTGATGCGTAAGGTTTTCTCTGCGTCTTTTGCGCCCTTTGCGGTTACAACAAGAGTTTCGCGATGAGCACGGAAATCAGGGTGCCGGACATTGGGGACTTCGACGCTGTCGAGGTGATTGAAGTCCTGGTGTCGGCTGGCGACGCGATCGAGAATGAGCAGCCGCTGATCACGCTGGAATCGGACAAGGCGACCATGGAAGTCCCGGCCACGGCCGCCGGCAAGGTGGCCGAGGTCCGCGTGAAGGAAGGCGACAAGGTCGCCGAGGGCGACGTGATCGTGATCCTCGAGGACAGCGGTGGCGATGCGGAAGACGAAGGCATCGCAGATGCTGCCGAAGATGCCGATGAGAAGGCGAGCGATAGCGGCCGGGCAAGCGCGGCCGAGCAGGAGGCGACAACGCCACCCGCCAGTAGCCAACCCGAAACCCGGAACGCATCGCGTGAAACCGCCGATGGTGTCGACGCCCGGCCCTCCGCCCCCGGCAAAGCGGCCCACGCCTCCCCGGCCGTTCGCAAGTTCGCCCGCGAACTGGGCGTCGATCTGTCCCGGGTGGAGGGCACGGGCCCCAAGAACCGCATCCGCAAGGAGGACGTCCAGCAGTTCGTGAAGCAGGCGGTCTCCGGTGCGGGCGCCACGCCCGCTGCCGCATCCGGTCTGCCGGCGCAGCCGGACGTGGACTTCTCGCAGTTCGGCGAGACCGAAACGGTCGCGCTGTCCCGCATCCGCAAGCTGTCGGCGAAGGCCCTGCATGCCAGCTGGCTGCGCATTCCGCATGTCACCCAGTTCGACCAGGCCGACATCACCGACCTCGAAGCCTTCCGCAAGAATCAGAAGTCGCGGGCCGAAAGCGAAGGGGTCAAGCTGACGATGCTGGCGTTCCTGCTCAAGGCGGCCGGCGTCACCCTGGCGGAATTTCCGGATCTCAACAGTGCGCTGGCCGCCGACGGTGAACACATCATTCGCAAGCACTACTACAACGTGGGCGTGGCGGTGGACACCGACAACGGGCTGGTGGTGCCGGTGATCCGGGACGTGCTGAACAAGGGCGTGTTCGATCTCGCCCACGAGCTGAGCGAAGTGTCGGACCGGGCCCGCAACGGCAAGCTGAAAGGCGCGGACCTCCAGGGTGGCTGTTTCTCCATCTCCAGCCTGGGCGGCATCGGCGGCACGGCGTTCACGCCCATCGTCAACTCGCCCGAGGTAGGGATTCTCGGCGTGTCCCGCGCGGCAATGCAGCCGGTGTGGAACGGCAGCGAGTTCGTGCCACGCCTGATGCTGCCGCTATCGCTGTCCTACGACCACCGGGTGATTGACGGCGCCGTGGCGGCCCGCATCACCGGTTTCCTGGCGGAAGTGCTGGGTGACATCCGCAAGCTGTTGCTGTGAGCATCGCTGCGCGATGCCGTTGCGGGTTTCATGTTTCGTGTTTCATGTTCGCTGCGCCGATCAGCGTGGCATTGGAAATGGCTGAGCGATGAGCCAGGAAATCAAGGTTCCGGACATTGGTGATTTCGATGCTGTCGAGGTTATCGAGGTACTGGTGGCGGTGGGCGACGAGGTAGCGGAAGAGCAGCCGCTGATCACGCTCGAATCCGACAAGGCCACCATGGAGGTTCCGGCCACGTCTGCCGGCAGAATCGCCGAGGTCAGGGTTGCGGAAGGCGACAAGGTTGGCGAGGGCGACGTGATTGTTGTCCTGGAGGACAGCGGTGGCGGTGCAGAAGAAAAAGAAACCGCAGATTCCGCCGATGACGCAGGCAAGAACAAAGACAAGGAAAACCAGTCAGCGGCGGCTCCGGTAGCGCCACGCGCCAGCACCCAACAGGAAACTCAAAACAGGAAACACGAAACGAGCGCCGAAGGTGCGCCCGACTGCGACCTGATCGTCCTCGGCGCCGGGCCCGGCGGCTACACCGCGGCCTTCCGCGCCGCCGATCTCGGTCTCGACGTGGTGCTGGTGGAACGCTACCCCGCGCTCGGCGGCGTTTGCCTGAATGTCGGCTGCATTCCCTCGAAGGCGCTGTTGCACGCCGCCAAGGTGGTGGATGACGCCGCCGTCATGGCTGACAAGGGCATTCTTTTCGGTAAGCCGGAAATCGAGCTCGACAAGCTCATGTCCTGGAAGACGTCGGTGGTCGAACGGTTGACCGGCGGTCTGGTCGGGCTGGCGAAGAAGCGCAAGGTCCGGGTCCTGCAGGGCACGGCCCGCTTCGAGGATGCACACCGCGTGGCCATCGAACACGGGGGCGAGACGCAGCACCTGAGCTTTGCCCACGCGATCGTGGCGGCCGGGTCGGAAGCGGTGATGCTGCCGGATGTGCCCGAGGACGAGCGCATCGTGACCTCCACCGGCGCCCTGTCGCCGACCGCCCTGCCCGACAGTCTGCTGGTGATTGGCGGCGGCATCATCGGGCTGGAAATGGCCAACGTCTACGCCTCCCTTGGCTGCAAGGTGGATGTGGTGGAGATGACGCCGGACCTGATTCCGGGCGCCGACCGCGATCTGGTCAAGCCGCTGGCCAGGCGCATGGCGCAGCGCTGCCGGCACTTGTGGACCAGCACGAAAGTCACCGGGGTGAAGGCCAATCCGAAGTCCCTGACCGTGTCCTTCGAGGGCAAGGATGCGCCGGATTCCGAGCGCTATGACCGGGTGCTGGTGGCGGTCGGCCGGCGGCCCAACGGCGGGCGCATCGGCGCCGATGCCGCCGGCGTTGCCGTCGACGAGCGCGGTTTCATTGCCGTTGATGCCCAGTGCCGGACCAATGTCGGCCACATCTTCGCCATCGGTGATATTACCGGGGAGCCACAACTGGCCCACCGCGCCAGCCACATGGGCAAGGTGGCGGCGGAAGTGGCCGCCGGACACAAGGCCGGTTTCGACGCCATCGGGATTCCCTCCGTGGTCTACACCGATCCGGAAGTGGCCTGGGTCGGGGTGACCGAGAAACAGGCCAAGGCCGACGGCATCGCGGTGGAAAAGGGCAGCTTCCCCTGGGCGGCCAGCGGCCGGGCCCTGGGCATGGGCGTCGACGAGGGGCTGACCAAGATTCTGTTCGACGGCGAGACCGGCCGGGTGGTCGGCGCCGGTGCCGTGGGGCCGGGGGCGGGCGAACTGATTGCCGAACTGGGTCTGGCCATTGAAATGGGCGCGGACGCCGAGGACATTGCCCTGACCGTGCATGCCCACCCGACGCTCTCGGAGACCGTGGGCATGGCGGCCGAGGCCTCCCTGGGCACGCTCACCGACCTGTACCTGCCCAAACGAGGCTGATGACGGGCGCCCTCAGGCGTTGTCAATGGTCAGTTCGCTACTGCCCGGCAGGCGCGTCACCAGATCCTTGTCCACCAGCTTGGACGGGGTGTAGGCCCCGCCCTCGACCTCGTTGTCCATCAGGTGCCGGCTGACCGCGATGGCGCCGTCGATAGTGACGGTGTAGCCGTTGGCAGTCTTCACCCGGGCCACACGGGTGTCGCCCCTGGCGTTGACCGCTTCACCCCAGACGAACGTGGGCTGCCGCTCGCGGGTGGCGGCGTCGGGCCCGGTAACCCGCTTGCCGACCTGCCCCTTGAGAAACGCCTGCACCGGTGACAACCCGAGCACCGGGCGTACCCAGTTGAGGCGCTTGACCTTCTTCACCAGACCCGGTGACGCGGGGATGTAGACCTCGATGTCGGGAATACCGGTGGTGTACCAGGCGGTGGCCACGTCGCCCCAGGGAATGGTCATGGCCAGTTTCTCGCCGTCGCCGAAGTCGATGCGGCGCACGCCGAAGGCCAGCGGCACGGTGGTGATGCCCCCGCCCTTGCGCACCTTGCCACCCCCGGCGAGACCCTCCACCGAGGATTTGGCCGTGCCCGGCGACATGCCGGACCGGGAATCGAAGCCCAGGGTCAGCCGGGTGGCGTCCGGCAGAACGTCGGCCAGATGGGCGGCCACGCAGTCGGTGGGAATCACGTCGAATCCCACGCCCGGGCACAGCGCTACGCCGGCCTCGCGGGCCAGCCAGTGCTGGCTGAAGGCGTGCTCGAACACCGCGATTTCGCCGGTGATGTCCAGATAATGCGTACCGCTGGTAATGCAGGCCTCGACCATCGGGGCCGAGGTCGCCGAGAACGGCCCGGCGCAATGCAGCAGCACGTCCACCTCGGCCAGCTCGCCGGCCAGGGCGATGGGGTCATCCAGCCCGAAGGCGCGGTGCGCCAGCCCCAGTTCCTCGCCCAGCGCCGCCACCGCCGCCGCGTTGCGGCCGGCCAGTATCGGGGTGAGTCCCTGCCGGCTCGCCTCGCGGGCGATCAGTTCGCCGGTATAGCCGTTGGCCCCGTAGATCATCCACTGCTTGTTCGACATTGCCGCGTTCCTATTGCGTGAAGCCGCGCGTGGCCTTGAGCACCGCCCGGAAAAATCCTTCCGGCGTGAGCCGCTTGAACCAATACTGCCGCCGTTCGGTGGCGTTGGGAATCACCATGAAGCGCCCGCCGGCCACGGCGGCATGCACCGCCTCGGCCACGTCGTCGGCGGTGATCGGGCTGCGTTCCATGAGCTTGCGCAGCACCTGCTGCTGCCGGGGGTGATGGGTGCGGAAGTTATCCATCAGATTGGTCTGGAAAAAGGCCGGGCAGACCACGCTGACGCCGACGCCGCGGTCGTACTCCTCGCCGCGCAGGGTTTCCGACAGCGACAGCACCCCCGCCTTGACGACGTTGTAGGCTGCCATCCCCGGCGATGAGGCGATGGCGGCGAACGAGGCCACATTCACCACGTGGCCCCGCGACGCCCGCACCAGCGGCAGCGCGTGACGGCAGCCGTTGACCACACCCATCAGGTTGATGTCGATCAGCCAGCGCCAGTCGTCCTCCGGGGTATCGGCCACCGTCCCGGCCGCGGCCACCCCGGCGTTATTCACCCAGACATCCACGCCGCCCCAGGCCGCAGTCAGGGCATCGACCAGCGCGGCGTAGTCGGCCTCGTTCCGGGTGTCCAGCGCGCGGGCCAGGCTTTCGCCGCCAGCGGCCTCAACCTCCCCGGCCACGGCGTCGGCGCGCTCGGGGTCGATGTCGGTGACCGCAACCCGGGCGCCGTCGCGGGCATAGCGAAGGGCAATGGCGCGACCGAGACCGCTGCCGGCGCCGGTGATGGCAATGCGGGTGGGCGAGGTCTGATTCATGCTGACGCCATGCGTTCCGGGATGCTATTTCGCGAGATTATCACGGCGTCATTCATCTATCGAACGTTCGTCCGATATTGACGGGCCGGGCGACACCGATTACCGTCCGCTCATGACCACTCTCACGCTCATCCGCCACGGGCAGGCCTCCTTCGGGCAGGCCAACTACGACGAGCTCTCGCCGCTCGGGCAGCGCCAGGCGCGTCTGACCGGCGCGCATCTGGCCCGCGTTGGCGCCGAGTTCGACGTGTGGCTGGCGGGCGATCTGCAGCGCCAGCAGGACACCGGCCGGCTGGCCGCCGAGGCCACTACGGCGGGCGGCGCGCCGACAGTAGAGCGGGAATCGGCCTTCAATGAGTACGATGCCGACGGCATTTTCCGTGCCTATCTGCCCATGGTGCTGGGAGAACAGCCGGAACTGGGCCAGCGCCAGCGGGAGCTTTTCACCGACCAGCGGTTGTTCCAGCGGGCCTTCGAGGGCGTGACCGCCAAGTGGCTGGCCGACACCCCGCACGACTCCCGGCCGTTCGAGAGCTGGAGCCACTTCCGTGCCCGGGTCGAGGACGGCCTCGACCGCCTGCACCGCGATCACGACCGCCACGCGCGGCTGGTTGCCTTCACCTCGGGCGGACCGGTCTCGGTGGCGGTGGCCAGTTGCCTGGGGCTGTCCCCGGCCCAGACCGTCGAACTCAACTGGGTCGTATTCAATGCCTCGGTCACCGAGCTGCGATCCACCCGGTCCGGCTGGCGGCTGATGGGCTTCAACAACACCACTCATCTGCGTCTGGAAAACGATCCGGACGTGATCACGCTGCGATAGCGCAGGAGGACGCCATGGATTTTTCCGTTTCCGATAGCACCCGCGAGATGCTCGACAAGGCCCAGGCCTTCGTCGATGAGCGCCTGATCCCGTTGGAACCCGAGGTCATGGGCCGTGACTGGCCCGAGATCGAGCCGCAGCTGAATGAGCTGCGCGCCGAGGTCAAGCAGATGGGCATGTGGGCCCCCAACCTGCCGACCGAGGTCGGTGGCATGGGTCTGTCACTGATGGATCTCGCTCTGTTGTCCGAGGTGATGGGCCAGACGCCGTTCGGGCATTTCTCGTTCGGGGCGCAGGCGCCCGATGCCGGCAACATGGAGCTGCTGCTGGAATTCGGTACCGACGATCAGAAGGAGCGCTTCCTCAAGCCGCTGGCCGCCGGGGACATCCGCTCCTGCTTTTCCATGACCGACAAGAACACGGCCGGCTCCAACCCCACTCTGCTCAAGGCCACCGCCGTGCGCGACGGCGACGAGTACGTGATCAACGGCCACAAGTGGTTCACGTCGTCCTATGACGGCTCCGCGTTTACGGTGGTGATGGCGGTGACCAATCCCGAGGCCGAGAAACATCTTCGGGCCTCGATGATCATCGTGCCCTCGGATCAGGACGGGGTGGAGTTCGTGCGCAACGCCCCGGTGATGGGCCACCCGGGCAGCGGCTGGTTCAGCCATGCGGAGCTGAAGTATCACGATGTCCGGGTGCCGGCGGCCAATATGCTCGGGCCGGAAGGCCAGGGCTTTCTGCTGGCGCAGAAGCGGCTGGGGCCGGGGCGCATCCACCACTGCATGCGCTGGCTGGGCATCTGCAAGCGGGCGCAGAAGCTGCTGTGCCGCCGGGCGCTGGAACGCGAGGTGGCCGACGGCCAGATGCTGGCCGATCAGCAGGCGGTGCAGTTCTGGATTGCCGAGAATGCCGCCGAGATCGAAGCGGCCCGGTCGATGGTGCTCAAGGCCGCCTGGACCGGCGACACCTACGGCTTCAAGGCCGCCCGCAACGAGATCGGCATGATCAAGTACTTCGTGGCCGGGGTGCTGCAGCGGGTGGTCGACCGGGCGCTGCAGGCGCACGGGGCGCTGGGCATGACCGACGACACGGTGCTGGCCTGGTACTACCGCGAGGAACGGGCCGCCCGTATCTATGACGGCCCGGACGAGGTGCACAAGCGCACCGTGGCCCGCCACGAGCTGGGCCGGGCGATGGCCTCGGGCTGATAGCGCGTGGTGCCGGCCGTGGCCAACCGCCGGGCGGCGGATGAACTGCGGGTGTTCCGGCGTGATGCCGGGGTGTCCATGACCGAGCTGTGCCGGGCGATCTACGCCGAACACGGCGACAGCGTGTCGGTGCAGAACGAAACCATCGCCGTGGCCAATCTGGCCAGAATTGTCGATGCCACCCTGGCCATCGCCAATCGCAAGGGGTTCGCGGCTATGAGCCTGCGGGACCTGGCGCGGCGCACCGGGCTGTCACTGGGCGGGCTCTACGCCTACTTCCAGAGCAAGGACGAACTGGTGGCGGTGATCCAGCGCCAGGGGCAGCGGCAGATCGAGCAGGTGCTGCGCCGGCAGGTGGATCAGCATGTTACCGCCCGTGCCCGGCTGGACGAGGCTATCCGGGCCCACGTGCTGCTCAGCGAGATCCTGCGGCCGTGGTTCGTGTTCCTCTACATGGAAGCCCGCCATCTGGGGCAGGCCGAGCGCCGCCAGGCGGTGGCGATGGAGGAGGCCACCGAGGAAATCTTCGCCGCCATCATCCGGGAAGGTCAGGCCGACGGCAGTTTCCGCGACACCGACGCGCTGGCCGCCGCCGCCATGCTCAAGGCGGTGCTGCAGGACTGGTATCTCAAGCACGGCAAGCACGGCCGCCGCGGCCAGACCGCCGCGGGCTATGCTCGTGCCGTGCAGGAACTGGCGACGCGCTATCTGGCGCCCACGCCCATGGAGGAAATCACCGTATGACCGACATCGATCACGCCACCGACATTCGCGAGGGCGAGGACCTGGATACCGCCGCGCTCGCGGCCTATTTCCGTGACGCCGCGCCGGAACTGGCGGGGGATCTGGCCATCCGCCAGTTTCCCGGCGGCGCGTCCAACCTGACCTACTCGCTGCAGGCCAATGGCCGCGAGTATGTGCTGCGGCGCCCGCCGTTCGGCAGCAATGTCGCCTCGGCCCACGACATGGGCCGGGAATTCGAGGTGCTCTCGCGGCTTCAGGGGGTGTTCGAGTACGCCCCGCGGCCGGTGGTCCACTGCACCGACGAGAGCGTGATCGGCGCCGAGTTCTACGTGATGGAACGTCTCACCGGCATCATCGTCCGCCGTGATCTGCCGGAGGGCATGAGCCTGTCGGCCGACCAGGCCGCGCGGCTGTGTGAATCGCTGCTGGATGTCCAGGCGGAACTGCACACCATTGATGTCGAGGCCGCTGGCATGGCCGATTTCGGCAAGCCCGCCGGCTATGTCGAGCGCCAGATTCGCGGCTGGAACAAGCGTTTTCGCAACGCCCGCACCGACGACGTGCCGGACTGCGAGCCGATCATGGCCTGGCTGGAGGACAAGATGCCGCGTGATCCCGGTCGGGCGGCAATCATCCACAACGATTACAAGCTGGATAACGTGGTGCTGGATCCGGACGACCCCACGCGCATCATCGGCGTGCTGGACTGGGAGATGGCCACCCTCGGTGATCCGGTGATGGATTTCGCCTGTTCGATGTCCTACTGGGTGCAGGCGGACGATCCGGAGACCCTCCAGGGGGTGCGCATGGGCCCGACCAATCTGCCCGGCATGCTCACCCGCGACCAGATGCTGGCCCGCTACCGGGAACGCACCGGCCTCGACGTCGACAACTGGGACTTCTACTACGTGTTCGGCGTGTTCCGGCTGATCGCCATCGTCCAGCAGATCTACAAGCGCTACAAGGAAGGCAAGACCCAGGACGAGCGCTTCAAGGCATTCCGGATATTCGTGCCGGTGCTGGGTGATGTCTGTCAGCGGGTGATCGACCAGTCGCGGCTTTGAGCGGCGTCTAGGCGAGACAAGCCACGAATCATGAACCGCGAAGGGCGCAAAGAACGCAAAGGGGCGTGGGTAAGGGATTCCTTTGCGCCCTTCGCGTTTAACGATCAAACGCATGGAGTTTGCAATGACCGATAGTACTTTCGATCTCACCGGCAAGACCGCCGTCATTACCGGCGCCTCGCGCGGGATCGGCGAGGCCGCCGCCCACCTGTTCGCCCGCCACGGCGCCCATGTGGTGGTGTCCGCGCGCAAGGCGGAAGGCTGCGAAGCGGTGGCCCAGGCCATCCGTGATACCGGCGGCCAGGCCACCGCCATGCCCTGTCACATCGGCGACCCGGCGGCCATGGACGCCTTCTTCGCCGACATCGAGAGCCGCTTCGATCGGCTGGACATCATGGTCAACAATGCCGCCACCAATCCCAGCTTCGGCCACATCCTGGATACCGACCTGGGCGCGGTCGGCAAGACGCTGGACGTCAACGTGCGCGGCTACTTCTATGCCTGCCAGCTGGCCGGGCGGATCATGAAGAAACAAGGCGGCGGGGCCATCGTCAACAACGCCTCCATCGCGGGCCTGACCCCCGGGCAGATGATGGGCATCTACTCGGTGACCAAGGCGGCGGTGATCAACATGACCAAGGCTTTCGCCAAGGAATGCGGCCAGTTCGGCATCCGCGTCAACGCCGTGGCGCCGGGCGTGACCGATACCAAGTTCGCCTCGGCGCTGGTCCACAACGAGCAGGTGCTCAACCAGTTCCTGCCCACCATTCCGCTCGGGCGGGTGGCCGAGCCGGCGGAAATCGCGCCCGCCATTCTGTTCCTGGCCAGCCCGGCGGCCAGCTATGTCAGCGGCTCCGTCTACGTGGTGGACGGCGGCTCCATCGCCTGACTGTCGCCCCCTCTGGTTCATCCCAAGGAGTTATCTCGCATGCGTCTGCATCAATTCGCCCAGTCCCCCAACCCGCGCCGCGTGCGCATCTTCATGGCCGAAAAGGGCATCCAGGACGTCGAGTTCGTGGAAGTGGACATCCGCGCCGGCGAGAATCTCTCGGATGCCTACCGGGCCAAGAATCCCCTCGGGGTGGTGCCGACCCTGGAGCTGGACGACGGCACTTGCATCGGCGAATCGGTCGCCATCTGCCGGTATCTGGAGGGCATAAAGCCGGAACCGTCACTGTTCGGCAGCGATCCGGTCAGCCAGGGCCGGATCGAGATGTGGAACCGCGGGGTGGAATTCAACGTGCTGCTGCAGGTGGCGATGAGCTTCCGCAACCTGTCGGGCATCTTTGCCGACCGCGAAAAGACATCCAAGGAATTCGGTGAGATCAGCCTGGAGCGTCTGGCCCAGGGGTTCGATCTGCTCGACCGGCGGCTGGCGGAAACCGAGTTCATGGCCGGCGACAGCTTCTCGGTGGCGGATATCACCGCCCTTTGCAGCGTGGATTTCGCCAGTGTGGTGAAGGTGCCGGTGGATGATCAGCGGCCGAACCTGCAGCGCTGGCATCAGGTGGTGTCGGCGCGCCCCAGTGCCGGGGCCTGAGCGTGTCGATGCCGCGCGGCCGGGCGAGAGCTGCGCATTCGGGTGGGTCGCCAGCGTGCTTGCTCCGGTAGCGTGGTTTGGGGAGAGGTGCTGCCGCTGACCCGCGTAGCACGCTGACCGACGATTCCGGTCGGCAACAATACCAATCACCGCGAGCGGGGGACCGGACCATGACACGCGTCGTGTTCAATTGGCGTGAGATCCGACCCGGAGGTGCCGCTGGATGTGTTCACCATCCCCCAGGGCGGGATGAACTGGCGAATCGACGAGCGTTCGGCATTCGCACTGGTGCTTTACGCCAACGGCGGACTGAATACCACCTACGACGACTTCGACAATCCCACCTGCCCGGAAGAAACCAGCGGGAAAGGCATCTACTGCGCGGGGGGCGCCGGCATCGACCTGGCCCAGTTTTTTCTGGCCCCGACCTACGCGCGCCAGATCACGGACCGTTTGCGCCTGGGCATCGCGCCGATTGTTGCCATCGAAACCATCCAGATCGAGGGACTGGCGGCGTTTGCCGCGGCCTCCCGTGCGCCGGACAGTCTGTCCGACAATGGCCACGATTATTCACTGGGCTACGGGGCCAAGCTGGGCGCACAGTTCGAGGCGCCTTATGGCCTGGCATTCGGTGCCGTCTACCAGACCAAAATCCGCGTCGACGAGTTCGATGGTTACCAGGGAATACTGCCGGACCGCGGGCGGCTCGACATTCCCGCCTATGCAAGCCTCGGCGTCGCCTGGCAGATGGACGCAATGTGGACGCTGTTGTTCGACGTGCAGCGGATCTTCTACAGCGGTGTCTCCGCGCAAGGCAACGAACCGGACAATCCCGGCCTGCCGGGTTCGGTCGGCGGGCCCGGATTCGGCTGGGAGGACAGCAGCGCCTACAAAGTGGGCGTCCGATACCAGCCGCCCGGCGCCTGGACCTGGCGGGCGGGATACGCCTACGTCCCCGATCCGCCGGTTGATCAGGATGAGCTATTCTTCAACATCCTTGCCCAGAGCATTCTCAAGCACAAGGTCGCGGCCGGCGCCAGCTGGCGACACAGCGAGCGGGTCTCGCTGGATTTGTCCCTGCTGGTCTCGTTCAAGAACGACATCGGCGGCCCCAACGCCCGTTTTCCGGAACAGAACATCAATGCTTCGCTGGAAGGCTACGAGCTCGATCTGAGCTGGCGGTACCGCTTCTGATTGCCGTGACGACTCATGGCTTGGGCAGCAGGTTCCCTGCGAATGCGATGCCGCGATCCAGCCAGGCGGCCAGGTCGGCGTCGTCTTCGATCCCGGCGGGGTCGACGGTGACGAAACCCCGCATCGGACGTCCGGTGAAGTCCATCTTCCGGGCATGGGGCAGCGCCAGTGCGCCCTCCCAGGCGGCCGGGCCGACGCGCACCACCAGCTCATCGCCCAGCACGGCAGCCAGCATGTTGCCGTTGATGAAGAAGGCCAGGCCGCCGAACATCGCCCGCGACTCGATGAAGGCATGGTCACGCAAGCAATCCGCAATGCGCTCGGTCAACCCGGTGTCATAGGCCACGTTCAGGCTCCCTTGAGCAATCGGGCAATCCGGACGGTTGCTCCGCCTGCTTTCATGGCGGATGCTACGCCGTCGCCTGATCCGGGCACACAGTTTTCAAACGCCGACGCGGTGCGCGTCGGTCAACAGGAGGAGACCACATCATGAAGTTGCTCAATTCGCTAGGCCCCAATCCCCGTCTGGTGCGCATGTTCATGCACGAGAAGGGCATCGAGTTGCCGCAGGTCGATCACGATCTGCTCGGCGGCGAGAACCGTGGCGACGCGTTCGTGAAGAAGAACCCGGCCGGTCAGGTCCCGGCGCTGGAACTGGATGACGGCACCGTGATCGGCGAAACCGTCGCCATCTGCGAGTACCTCGAGGAAAAGCACCCCAGCCCGGCCCTGATCGGCAGCACCCCGGAAGAGCGGGTCAACACTCGCATGTGGGTACGCCGCGTGGAGCTCAACATCACCGAGTTCCTGCTCAACGGCTTCCGTTTCGCCGAGGGCTATGACCTGTTCAAGGATCGTACGATGTGCCTGCCCGAGGCCGCCGACGGCCTGAAGAAGAAGGGTCAGGCCGGGCTTGCCTGGCTGGACGATCTGATGGCCGACCGTGAGTACGTGGCCGGCAACAAGATGACCCTGGCCGACATCGTGCTTTATTGCCATCTGGACTTCGTGGCCAGCGTGGGTCAGCCGCTTGACCCGGGGCTGAAGAACGTCAGCCGCTGGTTCGACAGCATGAACGCTCGTGCCAGTGCCGAGGCCACCATTGCCCCGAACTGGCAGGAACTGGGCATGCGCGTCTAGCCGCATCCGCTTGGCGCAACGCCCCCGCGCGACTAATGGCGCGGGGGTCGTTTGCGCCGTTCAGTATTGGTCGAGCAGGCTGATCAGTTCGTCGGTACGCACACGCATCAGCCCGGCATCGGCCCGGGTCTCCACATTCAGGCGCACCACCGGCTCGGTATTGGACTTGCGCAGGTTGAAGCGCCAGTCGGCGAAATCCATCGACAGCCCGTCGACGTGCTCTACCCGCTCGGCCTGCGCGGCGTAATGCGCTTCCAGTCCGGCCAGGGCCGCATCCGGGTCGCCGATCTCGCGGTTGATCTCCCCGCTGGCGGGAAACGCCGCCACCCGTTCATTGACCAGCGACGACAGTGATTGCCCGGTTTCCGACATCAGCTGCGCCACCATCAGCCAGGGCAGATGCCCGTTGTCGGCATAGGCGAAGCTGCGGAAGTAGTGGTGGGCGCTCATCTCGCCGCCGTAGGCGGCATCCTCCTCGCGCATCCGCTGCTTCATGAAGGAGTGGCCGGATTTGGACTGCACCGGCACGCCGCCCATCTGTTTCACCAGTTCGATGGTGTTCCAGGTCAGACGCGGGTCGTGGACGATGCGCGCGCCCGGCTCCATGGCCAGCAGCATGCGGGCGATCAGCGCGACCAGGTAATAGCCTTCGATGAACTCGCCGGTTTCGTCGAAGAAGAAACAGCGGTCGAAATCCCCGTCCCAGGCCAGGCCCAGGTCGGCGCCGGCCTCGCGCACCGCTGCTGCGGTGGCCTCGCGGTTCTCCGGCAGCAGCGGATTGGGAATGCCGTTGGGCAGCTCCCCGTCCGGCTCGAAGTGCACCCGCGTGACCGCGAACGGCAGCCGCTTTTCCAGTTCCGCCATTACCAAGCCGGCGCAACCGTTGCCGGGGTTGGCCACGATCTTCAGCGGCTTGAGACTGGCCGGGTCGATCTGGCTGACCAGGAAATCGATATAGCCTGGGCGGTGATCCAGCGGCTGGCGCTGCCCGGGCCGTGATGCGTCCGTAAAGTGGTCGGCATGAACCAGGTCCTCGATGTCGAACAGACCGGTATCCGCGGAGATCGGTCGGGCCAGCTCGCGCACGAACTTCATGCCGTTGTAGTCACGCGGATTGTGGCTGGCGGTCACCATGATCCCGCCATCGGCGTTTTCGTTGAACGTGGCGTAGTAGACCTCTTCGGTGCCGCACAAACCGATGTCCAGCACATCCGCCCCGGCCAGCTGCAGCCCCTCGGCCAGGGCGTCCGCCAGCGCCGGGCTGGACAGGCGCATGTCACGCCCGACCACCACGGTCTCCGCACGCCGGTGGGCTACGAACGCCCGGCCGATGCGGCGAGCCATGTCGGCATCCAGCTCGTCCGGCACCCGGGCCCGGATGTCGTAGGCCTTGAAGAACGGATAGTGCCGGCCCATCAGGCGGATTTCCTCTTGCTGTTCTCGCCGGCGCGGCCGTAGATGTCGTCGTAGCGCACGATGTCGTCCTCGCCCAGATAGCTGCCGGACTGGACCTCGATCAGCACCAGATCGACCTTGCCGGGGTTCTCCAGCCGATGGACCGTGCCCAGCGGGATGTAGGTGGACTGGTCTTCGGTGAGCAGGGTCTGCTCCTCGCCCCGGGTAACCAGGGCCGTACCCTGCACCACCACCCAGTGCTCGGCGCGGTGGTGGTGTTTCTGGAGCGACAGGCGCCCACCGGGAGGCACGATGATGCGCTTGACCTGGAATCGTTCGCCGGCGGCGATGGCCTCGTAGCTGCCCCAGGGTCGGTAGACCTTGCGATGCTCGGTGGCTTCCCGGCGATTGTCATCGCGCAGACGGGCGACCACCGCCTTGATGTCCTGTTCCCGGTCCCGATCGGCCACCAGCACGGCATCGTCGGTGGCCACCACCAGGGTGTTGTGCAGTCCCAGCGTGGTGACCAGTCGGCCGTCGCTGTGGACCACACAGTCGTGAGTATCGGTCAGCAACACGTCGCCGTGACAGTAGTTGTGGTCGGCATCGACGCCGGCCGCCTCCGCCACGCTGCCCCAGCTGCCCAGGTCGCTCCAGCCGGCGTCCAGAGCCACCACAGCAGCATGTTCGGTCTTCTCCATCACCGCGTAGTCGATCGACTCACTGCGGCAAGCAGCAAAGGCGTCGTCGTCCAGGCGCAGGAAGTCGCGGTCGCGTTCGGCGCCTGCATGGGCAGCCCGGGCACTTTCGAGCAGATCCGGCGCATGCACCGCCAGGGCATCGAGATAGGCCTGGGCCGGAAACAGGAACATCCCGCTGTTCCAGAGATAGTCGCCGCTGTCGAGGTAGGCCGTCGCGGTGGCGCGGTCCGGCTTCTCCACGAAGGCCGCCACCCGGGCCACGCCGCCGAGCAGGCTGTCGCCGCGCCGGATGTAGCCGTAGCCGGTTTCCGGGCTGGTCGGCGTGACGCCGAAGGTGGTCAGATAGCCGCTTGCCGCGGCTTCGCTGGCGATGGCGACAGCCGCCGTGAAGGCGTCAGCATCTGCCATGACGTGATCGGAGGGAAGAATCAGTAGCTGGCTGTCGGGGCCGTGAGCGGCCAGCGCCTCGATGGCGGCAGCGGCAGCGGCCGGGGCAGTGTTACGCCCGGCGGGTTCCAGCATCACCATCCCCGGCGTGCCGGCCTGTCGCAGCTGTTCGGCGATCAGAAAGCGGTGGGCCTCGCGGCCAACCACCAGCGGGACGGCCGCATTTTCAACGCCTGCTACCCGCCGCGCGGTCTCGGCCAGCAGCGTTCTTTCGCCGGTCAGCGGCAGGAACTGCTTGGGGCGGGCGTCGCGAGAAAGCGGCCACAACCGGGTACCGGCGCCGCCGGCGAGAATTACGGGAACAATCATGGCGTAAGCCCTTCCAGTCGGTTGGCGAAAGTTTGCCTTGCACCCGCATAAAAGGCCAACGTGATCATGTGCCCGGCAAGGCCTGGGCGGTTTTCGGTCATGTATACTCGGGCGCATTCACGCGGCATGTTCCGCTGGCACGCCCGCCGCCGGTGCGGCGAGCCGGGCGCGAGTCGGCGAAGGAGAATGGGTTTGGCTATGGATGCGTGCAAGGGATTGGGCGCGACGCTGCTACTGGCCGCACTGCTGGGGCCTGGCAGCGTGCTGGCGAATGCCGAGGCCATCGTGGAAAAGCTGGCCGCAGGTGACAGCGCCGCCGCCCTGGACATGGCGGAACAGGCGCTGGCATCCAACCCCGGCGAGAGCCGGTTGCGGTTTCTGAAGGCACGGGCACTGGCCCAGGCTGGTGACACCGATGCCGCCATCAATTTGTTCGGCGAACTGGCCCGCGAGCACCCCGATCGTCCCGAGCCCGCCAACAATCTGGCCGTGCTGTACTCTCGCCAGAACGATTACGAACAGGCCCGCCGGTGGCTGGAAGCGGCGATGGAAACGCATCCGGCCTATGCCACGGCGCATCGCAATCTGGGCGATGTCTACACGGCCCTGGCCGCCGTCGCCTACAGCAAGGCACTTGATCCGGAGGGCCGGCCGGAAGATCTCGGCGTTCAGCTTGAGATGGTGTCGAGCTTCGATGGCCGCCGCGAGGCCGCGGCCCCGCCGCAGGTGGTGGACGCGCCGGCGCCGACCCCGGAACCCGCCCTGCCGCCCGGTGACGAGGCGCCGGAAATGTCGCCCGACGAGGAGCCGGTTACCGCGGCAACAGCGGACGAGGATGAAGCTGATCACGATGTAAGGGCTGCAATCCGCGCCAGTGTGCAGCAGTGGGCCCGCGCCTGGTCTGAGCAGGATGTAGAGGCCTATCTGGGCAGCTATGCTGCCGACTTCCGCCCCGCTGACGGCCGCAGCCGCACAGCCTGGGCTGACAATCGGCGTGAGCGGGTCGCTGCGCCTGAACGAATCCGCGTCGGCATCGACGACTTCCGTATCACGCTGCTTGATGATGCCACCGCTGAAATCAGCTTCCGCCAGCATTACCAATCCGATACCTACGAGGATCGCGTTCGCAAGACCCTCCTGATGGCGCGCACGGACGATGGCTGGCAGATACTTCGGGAAACCGACGAACCGCTCTAGGCCGGGCCCGGTGGTCGCGGCCGCACGGCTTTGGCTGGCGATCGGCTTCGGCGCCGCCGGGGTGGCGGCGGCCCAGGCGCCATCGACCTTGCCCCACCATGCCGAAACGGAAAACCGCGTGGTTGACGTGCTGGCGGAGTGGCGCCGCGGCCACTACGGCCGGGTGGAACGCATGTTGTTCCGCCTGAAGTCGGACCGGCCGGACTTCCGGCTCGCCCATTTCTTGCACGCGGAGCTTTTGCGGGCTCGCAGCGGCCGGGCCGATATCTGGGCGCCGCCGGCCAGCGACCGCCAGCATGCCCTGATCGAGGAGGCACGCTCGCGCTGGCAGCATCGGCGTTTCCGCCCGCCGCCCGAGGCGGTTCCCGATGCCGTGCTGCAGCTGGCGCCGGTCTTCCGTCACGTGCTGGTGGCAGATCTGGCGCGTAACCGACTGTATGTGTTCCGCAACGGCGAGGCCGGACTTGACCTGGTGGCCGACTTCTACGCCAGCATCGGTGCGGCCGGTTTCGGCAAGCAGTTCGAGGGCGACCTGCGCACGCCGCTGGGCGTGTATCACGTTACCGAATTCAAACCCGACGATGAACTGCCGGAACTCTACGGCGACGGCGCGTTTCCGGTGGATTATCCCAACAGCTGGGATCGCTACTACGGCCGCACCGGGTACGGCATCTGGGTGCACGGGGTGCCCCGGGACACCTATAACCGCGCCCCGCGTGCCAGCGAGGGCTGTGTGGTAGTGGCCAACAGCGATCTCAATGCCCTGCACGAGTATATTCGCCCGGGCATCACCCCGATCGTGTTTGCCGAGCAACTGGACTGGCTCAGCCTTGATGAAGCGGCACAGGCCCGGCGAGAGGTGCGCGACGCGGTGGTGGCCTGGCAGCAGGATCGGAATGCCCCGGATGCACCGGATCGCACACGGCGCTACGCCGCGAATTTCGTCAGTGCCGACGGTCTGGGCCGCCAGCAGTTCGTCAGGCTGATCCGGGATGATGCGCCGGCTCTAGCCGATCTCCCCATGGATCCTGGACAAGTAAGCATTTATCGGTATCCGGGGGAGTCTGACCTGGTGCTGGTCTCGTTCACCCGCGATGCCGGGGTGTCCACCGGCTCACCGGTCTACCGTCAGCAGTACTGGCGGCGTCAGCCAGATGGCGGCTGGCAGATCATTCACGAGGCGGTCCGCGCCGAAGACCAGACTGCCATGGCCCCGTGACCGCGCCGCGGCCGGGGGGTCGCGTCAGTCGCGCGCCCGGTCGAGAAGAAAATCGGCGGTATCCAGCATCGGCTGGTAGCCACCGGTTTGCCGCGGATTGGTCCAGAACCGGCCGGCAACGCCGAGGCTGGGTACCGCGGTCACGCCGTAGGCTCGCATCAGGCGGGTGGCGTTGGCCACGCGCTCATCGACGGCCTCGCTGTTGAAGGCTTCGTCGAAGGCTTCGCCCGCCACGCCCTGTTCCACGAAGAAGGCCCGGATGTCGTCAGTGGCCACCAGCCGGCGGCCCGCCTGGTGGATGCCGTCGAAGAAGGCTTCGTGAAACGCCTGCCCCAGATCCAGCGCCTTCGCGGTGTAGAACACCCGGGCGTAGATCGGGCCGGCCTGGCCGAACGTCGCCGGCACCCGGCGGAAGGTCACGTCGTCGGCCAACTCGCTCGCCCACTCGGTGACCATCGGGTCGAATTCGTAACAGTGCGAGCAGCCGTAGACAAAGAATTCGATCACTTCCAGCTGTCCGGCCTCGGCCCGGGTCGGAGCGGAGGCTTCCAGCGCGGTGTAGTGCTCACCGGCCACGTATCGCGCCGGGAACTGTGCGTTGGCAACGGTGGCGGTGATCAGTCCTGCCGCCAGCGCCAGAATCAGGCCGGCCCGGCTCACGGCGATGCCTTGCCGCGCGGCGCCAGGCCCTGGATATAGCTGGTCAGGGCCTGGATATCCTCGTCCGCCAGTTCCGCGGCAACGCCACTCATGATCGCAGCGGCCGGGTAACCCTGCTCGCCCTCACGGTAGGCCTTCAGTCGCGTGCTCAGGTAGTCTGCGTGCTGGCCGGCGATGCGCGGATACGCCGCCGCCGCGTTACCCTGTCCGGCTGGACCGTGACAACCGGCGCAGGCGGGGACGCCGGCTTCTTCATCGCCGGCGTGATACAGCTTGCTGCCGCGATCGACCTGTTCCGGGTCGGCCACGCCCGGCGTCATGCTATTGCCCGCATAGTGAGTGGCGAGGTCCTTCATGTCCTGGTCGGACAGATTGGCCACCTGCCCCTGCATGACCGCGTTCGCGCGGTCACCGCTCTTGAAGTGTTTGAGCTGCTGATACAGATAGGCACTGCTCTGCCCGGCAATTTTCGGCCACTGCGCATTGCTGCTGTTGCCGTCGCCGCCGTGACAGGCGGCGCAGGGAGCGGCTTTTTCGGCCCCGGCCTCCGGGTCACCGTCGACAAACGGATCGGCATGGACCATCGACGCGGTCATCACGAGACCGGAGGCAATGAGCATTCGCATGGACATGTGGCGTTAAACTCCCGAAATTGTTCGCCAGTGATTCCCCGGCGATGAGCCCGCCGGCAGCGGTGGTCGTCGCGGCGGTGGCTGGTGCGACGGCACGGCAGCGAGGTTTGCAGCGTGAATTGTATAACACCCCACCCGTTCCTGACATCGTACCGGGGCCTCCGGCCGGACATCGCATGAACGGCAACCGGTCCGACAATCCCATGGCCGGTGCGCAGTTTCTGACCTCCGCGGCCGATCTGCGCGGCCTGCCCGCCGAGGAGGCGCCGGAGGTAGCCTTTGCGGGCCGCTCCAACGCCGGCAAGTCCAGCGCCATCAATGCCATGTGCGGCCGGCGCAACCTTGCCCGCATCAGCAAGACGCCCGGCCGCACTCAGTTGCTGAATTTCTTCACCCTGGGCGAGGGCCTGCTGGTGGATCTTCCCGGCTACGGCTTTGCCCGGGTGCCGCCGCGGGTCCGGGCGGCCTGGCAGCGGATGGTGGAGGGGTATCTCACCGGCCGCCCGCAGCTGCGGGGTGTGGTGCTGATGATGGACGTGCGGCATCCCCTGACCGAATTCGATGCCCAGTTACTGGACTGGGGGGGCGGGGTCGGGCTGGCATTTCACGTGTTGCTGACCAAGGCTGACAAGCTCTCCCGCAACCAGCAGATCAAGACCCTGCGCGAGGTTCAGAAGGCGTTGCCAGCACATGGTGTGCAGCTGTTTTCGGCCACCCGGCAGATTGGCGTCGCGGATGCGCGCATGCGGGTGGCGCGATGGCTCGAATCGAACAGGTTGTAAATAAGAATAATTCGTAATACGTTCTACTTGCCATTTGCCAAATGCTGGTAGAAAACCATGAGCTACGACATCGAAGCTTGGCTTGCCGCCGACGGCAGCCCGCGACTGCAACTCATCGACGCCGATTCCGGCAGCGTGCGGTTGGTCTGGGGTGACTGCCCCAAGGCGGAAAGTGACTCGAATCAGGCATTGAAGGGCCTGTTCAGGGAACTGATGCTGCTTTCCGCGCTGCAGCGGCTCGAGCAGCGACATTGAGCCACCCCGTTCGGCTCCGGGAAGAACGCTTTTCCGGGCATGCAAAAAAATGCCCCGGCGATAGGGGGAAAACCGCCGGGGCGCCAATTCCGGTTGGGGGGAAACCGGATTGGTTACCGCTCAGGGAGAACAAGCGGGTAAGCATTGCATGCTTACATGGGATGAGACCGATGCTTGTCGCAGGAGTTCCGCGTGGGCGCATGATTCCGGCATCCGAGTCACGGTAACGCCTGAAATCAGCGATCTGCGCCCGGCGAATCGCAGGCGCATGCAATCGACTGGAGATCACGAAGGCTGGCAGGCGCACGGCGCGCAAGCCTTGCGCCGGACAAAAAAATGCCCCGGTGGCAGGGGGAATACCACCGGGGCAACTTCTCCGGTCTTGGGGGGAACCGGATTGGTTACCGCTCAGGGAGAACAAGCGGGTAAGCAGCATTTGCTTACGGGGAATAAGACCGGTAATCCGGATTCGAGTTCCGGCTGGAGAGAAAATTTTTTATCGTTCCGGTTCAGGGGTTTGTGGCGGTGCCACAAACATTGACGGGTGGCGGCCGCACCCGGACCGCCGCTCTAGTGTGCCTGCTCCCAGCTTCGTCCAATGCCGGTATCCGCCACCAGTGGCACGGCGAGTGCCGCCACCGCGCACATGCGCTCGGCAATGCGCCCGGCCAAGGCCTCGGCCCCGTTCTCGGGGACTTCGAATACGAGCTCGTCGTGCACCTGCATGATCATCAGCGCATCCGCCGATTCGGCTTCGAGCCAGCCGTGGATGTCGATCATGGCCTTCTTGATCAGGTCCGCCGCGGTGCCCTGCAGGGGGGCGTTGATGGCAGTGCGCTCAGCGTACTGCCGGCGCTGGGCATTGCGGTCACGAATTTCGGGCAGATACAGGCGGCGGCCGAACAGGGTTTCCACGTAACCCTGTTCGCGGGCGGCCTCGCGGGTGTTGTCCATGAACCGACGGACCCCGGCGAAACGCTCGAAGAAGCGGTCGATATAGGCCCCGGCCTCGCCGCGTTCGATGCCCAGCTGGCGGGCCAGCCCGAACGCCGACATGCCGTACATCAGGCCGAAGTTGATCGCCTTGGCCGCCCGCCGCTGCTCGCCGGACACATCATTCAGCGGGGTGTCGAACACTTCCGCCGCGGTGGCGCGGTGAATGTCCTCGCCGTCACGGAAGGCGCGGATCAGCACCGGATCCTCGGACAGATGGGCCATGATCCGCAGTTCGATCTGGGAATAGTCCGCGGCGAGCAGGACGCGGCCTTCGGGCGCGATGAAGGCCTCGCGGATGCGCCGGCCGGTTTCGGTGCGAATCGGGATGTTCTGCAGGTTGGGATCGGATGACGACAGCCGGCCGGTGGCCGCCACCGCCTGCTGGTAGCTGGTATGCACCCGGCCGGTCGCGGGATTGACCTGCTCGGGCAGTTTGTCGGCATAGGTCGAGCGCAGCTTGGCCATTTCCCGCCAGTCCAGGATCAGGCGCGGCAGCGGGTGGCGATCGGCCAGCTCGCTGAGCACGTCCTCGGCGGTGGAGGGCGCCCCCTTGGGGGTCTTGCGCAGCACCGGCAGGTCCAGCTTGTCGAACAGGATCTTCTGCAACTGATTGGGCGAACCCAGGTTGAACGCCTCCCCGGCCTCCTCTAAGGCACGGGTCTGCAGCTCGGCCATGCGCTCGCCCATCTCGCCGCTGATGCGGCCGAGGAAATCGCTGTCGATGAGTACACCGTTGCGCTCCACGGTGGCCAGCACCGGCATCAGCGGCATTTCGATCTCGTGGAACAGTGCGGCCAGTTGCTTGTCCTGCGCCAGTTCCGGATACAGCCGCCGGTGCAGCTGCAGGGTGACGTCGGCGTCCTCCGCGGCGTAGGGTGCGGCTTCCTCCAGACCCACCTGATTGAAGGTGATCTGCTTGGCCCCCTTGCCGGCCACCTCCTCGAATTTGATGGTGCCGCGATCGAGGAACTTGCGCGCCAGCGAATCCATGTCGTGGCGGGTGGCCGTGCTGTTCAACACGTAGGACTCGAGCATGGTGTCGAAATCGCAGCCGGCGACGGTGACGCCCGCGCGCGCGAGCACGTTGATGTCGTATTTCAGATGCTGGCCGACCTTGGGCTGGTCGGGATCGGCGAGGATCGGCTCCAGCTGGTCCAGCACCCAGCCGCGGTCCAGCTGGTCGGGCGCACCCGGGTAGTCGTGGCCCACCGGCACGTACCAGGCCTCGCCCGGCGTGCAGGCGAACGACAGACCCACCAGATTGGCCTGCATCGGCTGCAGGCTGTCGGTTTCGGTATCGAAGCAGATCAGCTCGGCGGCGGCGAGCTGGTCGCGCATGGCGGCGAAAGCCTCGCGATCCAGCACCGTGTGGTAGTCCGCGGCCGGGGGCGGGTCGGTTGCCGATGGCGCTGCCGAGCCCGTCTCGCCCTCATCGAGTTCCCGCAGCCAGGCACTGAAATCGAAGCGCTGGTACAGTTCGGCCAGCGCTGCGGTATCCGGCTCGCCGCGTCGCAGGTCGGCTGGTCCCTCGTCGAGATCCAGTTCGCAGCGGATGGTGGCCAGATCCCGGTACAACGGCAGGTCGTCCAGCGCGGCTGTAAGATTCTTCGCCACCTTGCCGCCAATCTCCCCGGCGTGCGCGATGACGCCATCCAGCGAGCCGTACTCGTTCAGCCATTTGGAGGCGGTCTTGGGGCCGACCTTGGCTACGCCGGGGATATTGTCCGAACTGTCGCCGACCAGGGCCAGGTAATCGGCGATCAGCGTCGGCCCCACGCCGAACTTCTCCTGTACCCGGGCGATGTCCGTGCGCCGGTCCTGCATGGTATCGAGCAGCTCGATGCGTTCGTCGACCAGCTGCGCCATGTCCTTGTCGCCGGTGACGATCAGTACCGTCTCACCCGCTGCGGCCGCCCGTGTCGCCAGGGTGCCGATCACGTCGTCGGCCTCCACCCCGTCACGCTGGATCAACGGTAGGCCCAGGGCCCGGACGATGTCGCGAATGCCCTCGAACTGGGCTGACAGTTCCGGCGGTACCGGCGGACGGTTGGCCTTGTACTCGGCGTACAGGTCATTGCGGAAGGTCTTGCCGCGCGGGTCGAACACCACCACCACGCGCTCCGCGCCGTACTCGCGCAGCAGCTTGCGCAGCATGTTGGTCATGCCGTAGATCGCGCCGGTGGGCTCGTTGTCGCGGTTGGTCAGTGGCGGCAGCGCATGAAAGGCCCGGTATAGCCAGGAGGACCCGTCGACCAGGATGAGCGGGTCTTTTGGGGCTTGCTCGCTCATGATCCGGCAACGTGAACCGCGAACGACGCGATGGCATGCTGGTATCCGACTCGACCAATCATCCCTTTGCGCCCTTTGCGGTAAGCCCCGCGTTCAACGAGGCGACTGCCTGCTCGCCGCGCATCAGGTCGGCGATGGTTTCCCGCGAGCGCACCTCGTGCACGGCCTCACCGTCGACCAGCAGTTCCGGTGGCCGCGGCCGGCTGTTGTAGTTGGAGGCCATGGCAAAGCCGTAGGCGCCGGCGGAACGCACCGCCAGCAGGTCGCCCTCGGCCAGGCTCAGTTCGCGGTCCCGGCCCAGCCAGTCGCCGGTCTCGCAGACCGGGCCGACCACGTCCCAGTTGCGGGTGTTCCCGCCGGCGCTCCTGTCCACCGGCACGATCGCTTGCCAGGCGTCGTAGAGCGCCGGCCGCAGCAGGTCATTCATGGCGGCGTCGACGATGGCGAAATTCTTGTGCTCACCGGGCTTGAGCAGTTCCACCCGGGTGAGCAGGATGCCGGCATTGCCAACCAGCACGCGGCCGGGCTCTACCAGCAGTTCTAGGTCGCGGTCGGCGACCAGTTCGCGCACCGCGGTGGCGTAATCGGCGGGGGACGGCGGGGTCTCGTCACGGTAGGTGATGCCCAGCCCGCCGCCGACGTCGAGGTGACGAATGGTGATGCCCTGGTCGGCCAGCCGGTCGATCAGCGCCAGCATGCGCGACACCGCATCGCGAAACGGATCCAGGCGCGTGAGCTGCGAGCCGATGTGGCAGTCGGCGCCGACCACCGCGACGTGCGGCAGGGCCGCGGCCTCCCGATAGACCGCTTCTGCCCGTGCGATGTCGATGCCGAACTTGTTTTCCTTGAGACCGGTGGCGATATAGGGGTGAGTGCCGGCGTCGACGTCCGGATTGACCCGCAGCGACACCGGCGCGATGACGCCCAGCTCGCCGGCAACCCGGTTCAGCCGTTGCAGTTCGCTTTCCGATTCCACGTTGAAGCAGCGGATACCGGCTTCCAGCGCCCGGGCCATCTCGTCGGCCCGCTTGCCCACGCCGGAAAACACCACTTTCGCCGGATCGCCGCCGGCGGCCAGCACCCGTTCCAGTTCGCCCACCGACACGATGTCGAAGCCGCTTCCCAGGTCGGCCAGCAGCCCCAGAATGGCCAGGTTCGAGTTGGCCTTGACCGCGTAGCAGATCAGATGGGGATGGCCTGCTAGCGCGTCGTCGAACACCTGATAGTGACGACGCAGGGTGGCGGCGGAGTAGACGTAGCAAGGGGTGCCGAAGCGGGCTGCGATATCGCCGAGGTCCACGTCTTCGGCGAGCAGGCGATCGCCGCGGTACTGGAAATGATCCATGCCGGCTATTCCTGGCTGGCCTGTTCGCCGGGGTTGTTTTCTTCGTCCGGCAGGTAGAGATCACCCTTCTGGCCGCAGCCAGCGGCCAGAAGGGTGATGATCAGCAGTAATGCGGTAACCGGGCGCGACACGGGCGGCTTCCCTGATTCAGGCAGCCGCAGAGTCTACCCGAGCAATGCCTTGCCGTGATGCCGCAGGTGGTCTTCCATGAAGGTGGCAATAAAGAAGTAGCTGTGGTCGTAGCCGGGCTGATGACGCACGCTCACCTCGATGCCGGCCGCCTTGGCGGCGTCTTCCAGCAGTTCCGGCCGCAGCTGTTCCTCCAGGAAGCCGTCGTCCAGGCCCTGATCGATCAGCGGGGCCGGCCCTGGAAAGCGTTTGCCGTCCTCCACCAATGCGGTGGCGTCGTAATCCCGCCAGGCCGCACGATCGTCGCCGAGGTAGCCGCCCAGTGCCTTGTGCCCCCAGGGCACCTGACCGGGGGCAACGATCGGCGAGAAGGCGGATACCGAGGCGTAACGATCCGCGTTTCGCAGACCGATCACCAGCGCCCCGTGTCCGCCCATGGAATGACCCATGATCGAGGCCTTGTCGCTGACGGTGGCGGCAAACTCGGACTTGATCAGCGCAGGCAATTCCTCGACCACGTAATCGTACATGTTGTACTTGCCGGCCCAGGGTGGCTGGGTGGCATTGACGTAGAAGCCGGCGGCACTGCCGAAGTCGTAGCTATCGTCCTCGCCCGGCAGGTTGTGGCCGCGGGGGCTGGTGTCCGGCGCGATCAGCGCCAGACCCAGTTCCGCCGCCACCCGCTGTGCACCAGCCTTGTTGACGAAATTCTCGTCGGTACAGGTCAGGCCGGACAGGTAGTAAACCGCCGGCACCGGGCCCTGTTCCGCCTGCGGCGGCAGGAACACGGCGAAGGTCATGGTGCAGTCGCAGACCTTCGACTCGTGGGTGTAGCGGCGCTGCCAGCCGCCGAAGCACTTGTGTGCGTCGATCTGTTCCATCGACTCGAGCTCCTCTGGGTCGGGATCAGAAATGGATGACGGTGCGGATGCTCTTGCCCTCGTGCAGCAGATCGAACGCTTCGTTGATCTGCTCCAGCTTCATGTTGTGGGTCACGAAGCTGTCGAGGTCGATGTGGCCGCACATATAGCTGTTCACGAAGCCGTTGAGATTGCGCCCCTTGACGCCGCCGAACGCGGAGCCGGTCCACTCACGGCCGGTCACCAACTGGAACGGGCGGGTGGAGATTTCCTCCCCGGCCCCGGCCACGCCGATCACCACCGACTTGCCCCAGCCCTTGTGGCAGCACTCGAGCGCCGAGCGCATGACCTGGACATTGCCAATGCATTCGAAGGAGTAATCCACGCCGCCGTCGGTCATGTCGACGATGACCTCCTGGATCGGACGATCGTAGTCCTTGGGATTGACGCACTCGGTGGCGCCCATCTGCTTGGCCAGCTCGAACTTGGACGGGTTGATGTCGATGGCGATGATGCGCCCAGCCTGGGCCATGACCGAGCCCTGGATGGCCGCCAGCCCGATTGCTCCCAGACCGAAGATGGCCACGTTGGAGCCCGGCTCCACCTTGGCGGTGTTGCGCACCGCGCCGATGCCGGTGGTCACACCACAGCCCAGCAGGCAGACCTTGTCCAGCGGGGCGTCCTTGCTGACCTTGGCCAGGGACACGCCGGCCACCACTGAGTACTCCGAGAAGGTCGAGCAGCCCATGTAGTGGTGCAGCGACTTGCCGTTGGTGGAGAAGCGCGAGGTGCCGTCCGGCATCACGCCCTTGCCCTGGGTCTCGCGCACCGAACTGCACAGGTTGGTCTTGCCCGACTTGCACAGCTTGCACTCGCCGCAGTCGGCGGTATACAGCGGGATCACGTGGTCGCCCGGCGCCACGGACGTCACGCCCTTGCCGACTTCCTCGACGATGGCGCCGCCCTCGTGACCGAGTACGCTGGGGAAATTGCCTTCCGGATCGGCGCCGGACAGGGTGAATGCGTCGGTATGGCACACGCCGGTGGCGACATTGCGCACCAGCACTTCGCCGGCCTTCGGGCCCTCGACGTCGATTTCCGTAACTTCCAGCGGTTTGCCTGCCTCCCAGGCGACAGCTGCGCGTGATTTCATCGTTAACCTCCGTTGTCGTGGTTGGTTGGCCCGGCAATCGGATGGCCGGCCTGGCAACCGGCGACGCGTGTCTCCGGCTGCAGCCCGCCCGTGGGCCGCTCGCATCCTGTCTTGTTTTTTGTGTATCGTCGCCACCGGCACCGGGACCGCGCGTGGGCCCGGCGAACGGGGCATCGGCCCCAGGACACCGGCCCGGTCACCGAAGACCCAGTTTACGCCCATCCCGGGTGGGGATCACAATCCGGCCGGGCCGGAAGCACGGAATTCTCATGCTCGAATCAGTGGTTGTCGAACCGCGTGGCGCGCATCGCGCCAGTATTATCTGGCTGCACGGACTGGGTGCCGATGGCCATGATTTCCAGCCGGTGGTGCCGGAACTGGGGTTGCCCGCGGATGCCGGGGTGCGCTTCATCTTTCCGCATGCCCCGGTGCGCCCGGTCACGCTCAACAACGGCATGGCCATGCGGGCCTGGTACGACATTGCCAGCCTGGACGTGAGCGCGCGCGAGGATGCCGAGGGCATCGAAGCCTCCCGGTCGGAGGTGGAAACCCTGATCGCCGCCGAGCGCGAGGCCGGCATTCCGGCGGGCGCGATCGTGCTGGCCGGCTTTTCCCAGGGCGGCGCGATTGCCCTCCATGCCGCCCTGCGTCATCCCGAGCGTCTGGCGGGGGTGATGGGGTTGTCCACCTACCTGCCGCTGCGCGACCGCCTGGCCGGCGAGGTCAGCGGCGCCAACCGAGACCTGCCCGTTTTCATGGCTCATGGCAGTCTCGACCCCATGCTGCCGCAGCAGCTCGGGGAGATGAGCCGCGATCATCTGCAGGCGGCGGGCTACACGGTCGCCTGGCACAGTTATCCGATGCAGCATCAGGTCTGCCTGGAGGAAATCCGGACGATCGGGGCGTGGCTGCGGGGAGTATTGTCGATCGCGGGGAACTGAACGGGCCCGCAGCCTGTTCTTTCCCCATGCTCCAGTGGTTGCAGGAATTGATCATCGCCTACGGCTACCTGGCCGTGGCGATCGGCTGCTTCTTCGAGGGTGAAACCAGCCTGCTGCTGGGCGCGATTGCCGCACAACAGGAGGTGATCTGGTTCCCGGGGGTGCTGCTGGCCGGTCTGATCGGCACGGTGATCGGCGACAACGCCTGGTTCTACCTCGGGCGTTACACCGGCAAGCCGTTCATCGCCCGCCGCCCGCGCTGGAAGGCGCGGGCGCGCTATGCGGGGCGGCTGCTGGACCGCTACGGGGCCGGCCTGATCATCGGCCTGCGCTTTTTCTACGGTCTGCGCTCGGTGATGCCGTTCGTGATCGGGGCTGCCCGGGTGTCGCCGCTGAAATTCTTCATCTACGACTTCATCGGCACCCTGATCTGGCTGACCGTGATCGGACTGCTGATGTATTTCCTGGGGTCGGCGGTGGGCCGCGCCCTCACCGCCCTGCAGAGCGATCGCGGCGGGATCACCCTGCTGATTGCCGGACTGGTGTTGTTTGCGGTGTTTGCCGCGCTGTTCGCCTGGCGGGTTCGCCTGGACCGCCGGGTGCGGAGGCCCGAATCCTAGGACTTTTCCTAGGGCCGTTCTATCGAGAACAGCAGGTCACCTCCCGAATGCGCCCCGGTGGACTCGGTCTGGATGCGCCATAACGGCGTCAGCGTATAACGCAGCCGCAGGGTCGATACCGGCTCGAACAGTCCCACCCCGTAGTTCACGTACAGCCGGGGCGTCAGCCACTTCCCCACCATCAGCGCCGCCTGTTCGCCGGTGGTGCCGGGCGCGCTGTCGATCCCGATCTCGTCCAGCCCCAGTCGGTCGCCCACGCTCTTGACCAGGGTGTTGCCGCCCTTGAGGCCCAGCGCCAGCGCCGCGCGCGACACTAGGCTGGTTTCCGAGGAGGACGCGCCGTCCAGCGGCCGGCCCAGCAGCAGCCACGACAACTGTTCCGACTGGCCCATGCCGGGTTCCGAGTAGAGCGTGAAGTCGGGCGTGCGCAGATTGCCGCGCACCTGCACGCCCACCAGCACGTCTGTTGCCGGCCGTCGCACCGCCCGTACATCGAGCCCGGGCTGGGTGACCGGCCCGCCGGCAAACAAAACCCGTCCGCGCTGGATATCCAGGTCCTGCCCGTAGGCCTTGTAGCGGCCCTCGGTGACGCGCAGCTCGCCGGTGCCGGTGGCCGGGTCGCCGGGTCGCTGTTTCACTGCCAGGCTGCCGGCGATGTCGGCGGTCAGGCCGAAACCCTCGAAATGCACGGCATCGCCCAGCACCAGCGTCACGTCGGCATGAAGAGCCCGGCCCGCGGCGCCCGGCTCATTTTCCGCGCTGACGATGACCTGATCATCCGAGACCGTCACCGCGCTGCCCGCGGGCAGGTTGCGGGGAGTGATGTCGGCCTCGGGCACGGTGACCGTCCCGGTTACGTCGATGCGATCGGCCCCGACACCTACCTGCAACTCGGGTGACACCAGCACCCGGGCATCGCGGGTATCCAGGGCCAGGAAGCGCTCGCCCTGGACGGACAGCGCCACGGTGGGGCCGTCGCCGCCGAAGCCGATGGTGCCGTCGGCGTTGACCGTGCCCTCGCCCGAGGTGGCGCTGGCGTCCAGCTGTACCTGGTTGCCCTGCCCGACCAGTGCCGCGCGCACAGCGGTCAGTTCCAGTCCGGGGGTCACCAGCGCCACGCGATCGGCCTCCAGCGCCAGTTCGCCGACCACTTCCGGGGTGGTCAGGCTGCCGGCCAGACTCAGCTGGCCCTGCAGGCCGCCGTCGAAGTGTTCCACTTCATCGGTCAGGCGAGTGATCACGGTCAGATCCGGCACCGATACGTCAATGGTGCCGGATAGCGGCCCGTCGGCAAGGCCGGTTTCCGCGTCGCCGGCGTTGACCGCCAGCGCTACCCGGCCGCCGGCGGTCAGGGGTAGCTCGCCGTCCACTGTCAGCCGGTTGTCCTGCAGCCCGGCGGTAATCTGGCCGGCCTCGAAACCCAGCAGGGTCAGGTCGTTGCCGTCGGCATCGGTGGCCGACACCGCGCCAGCTGAGGTGGTCACCCGCAGGTTGACGTCGGGTTGGCCATCGCGGATGCGCGCTTCGCCATCGGCGTCCATGGTGCCGGTGATCGCCAGGTCCGGGGGTAGCCAGGGCCCGACCAGCGCCAGCGCGGCATTGCTTATCGATACGCTGCCGGTCAGGTCGCTGCCGTCGCGTTCGCCGGCTAGGCACAGACGGGCGTCGCCGCCGGTCAGGCAGGTTTCTGACAGGGACTGGATCTGCGCGCTTATGCGGCCCCCGGCAGTGCCCGCCAGCGTGAACGTTGGTAGCTGGTCGTAGGACAGGTCGAGCTGCTCCAGCGTGAAGGCCCAGTCGGTATCGGCCAGCGCGCCGGTCAGGCCCAGGTCGGCCTCCAGCTGTGGGCCGGTTACAGCCAGTTGCAGCTGATGCTTGGCGGGGGTGCCGTCGCCGATGAGGGCCACCGAATCCAGCGTCTGGCCGCCGGCCTGCAGGTCGGTGAGCTGCAGATCCAGCCGGGAGCGGGTCTGCCCGCTACGGTCGATGTCGGCGCGCAGTGTAAGCGACGCGAGTTCGTTGCCGGCGGCTTCAAGATCGCTGCCGCTGAGATCGGCGCTGATCCGCAGTGCCTGCAGCGTACCGCTGACCCGGCCTTCGCCCACGGCGGCGCCGTCCAGCGCGGCACCGAACGGGGCCAGCGTGTTCAGTGCCGGCGCGTCCAGTGTCCAGTCCAGGGACGAGGCTGTTTGCGCCAGCCCCAGGCGTCCATTCGCGGTGAGGAGGTTGCCGCCAGCTTCCAGCAACAGGCGGTCGAGGTCGATGCGGTCGGGCCGGTAGCCGGCCGCGGCATCCACCCGCACCGGCACCTCACGCAGCTGCCCGTCCACCGCCAGGGTTTCCACCCGCGCAGTGAGCGTGCCATCCGGCATGGCCGCAGTGGCGTGCAGGTCCAGCGACAGATTGCCCGGCCAGGCGGTCTGGATGGCACCGGGGTTGACGTTGTCGCCGGTCAGCCGCAGCTCGGCATCCAGCGCCGGTGCCCAGGCCACCCGGGCCTCGCCTGTCACCCGGCCGGGGCCGCCGGAGACGGCGATGGTGGACAGCTGCAGCGAGGACAGGTCTCCGGTGCCGGCCAGCTGCAGGCGGCCGGCATCCTGCTCCGGCAGTTGCCAGCCCAGGTCGGCGTCGAGCCGGTAATCATCGAGTTGACCGGCCACCTCGATCGATCCGGCGTCGCTGCGCGCGGTCGGCTCGCCGGTCAGCGGCCACTGCAGGTTCTGCCATTGCAGGCGCACGTCCAGCGGTGTCCCCTCGGTCAGCGCCACCCGGCCGTCCGCGGTGAGTTGGCCGGCCATGTCGGGGCTGGTCAGCCGCAGGGTCTCCAACCGGATTCGAGTTGGCGCCACGCTGGCCGCCAGTTCCAGCCGGGCGCGGCCGTGGGCCTCGCTGTCGCCGGTGATCCAGCCTTCCACGCTCAGGTCGGTGAGCGGGCCGCTGGCGTCGAGCTCGGCGTCCACGCCCGCGGGTGGCAGGTCGGCCCGGATGGCCGCGACGTCCGTCTGGTTCAGGCGCACGGTGGCGTCTAGGGCGGCGTCGTCGAGCAATTGTGTCAGGACCACTTCGGCGCGGGCGTTATAGGGTGCGGCGACGGTCTGATCGATGGCCAGGCGTTCCAGCAGATCGCCGGCAATACGGGTCTGGCCGCCGATCGGCGCTAGATCGGGGGCCCGCAGGGTCCAGTCAAGACTGGCTTCCACCGCAAACGGCCGGACCGGGGTGAGGCGCAGGCTGCCGTCGGCATCGGCCAGCGGTGCTCGCAGTGTGAGAGTGTCGATCTGCCACTGCTGATTGTCGAGTTGTGCGCGCAGTTCGGCGCGATCCAGCCGGATCGGCTCGGCATCCGGCTGCGAGCGATAGGCGACGTCACGGATCGCCAGGCGCTCGATCACTACCCGCAACGGCAGTTCGATGCGCTCGGGCAGCTCGGTCGGGGTGTCGCTGTCGTCGGCCGGCGGGGTCTCGTCCGGTTGGGTGGTGATGCTGATGCCGCTGCCTTCCAGTGCCTTCACGCGAAGTTCGCCCTGCCACAGTCGGCTGGGCTGCCAGGCCAGACGCAGGCGCTCGGCGTCCAGCTCGAGGCCGGGCACGTCCACTGCAAGTCCGCTGACCGCCACCTCGTCCAGCAACCGGCCCTCGACCGAGGCGATCTGGATGCCTTGGGGCAGATAGGGTTCCCCCATCGACCAGGCCCAGCGCAGGCCGGTCTGGGTTCCGGCCACGAACGCCGCCAGCCCTGCCACGAGCAGCAGCAGGCCGGCGAGGCCCAGGAACAACCATGTCAGCCAGCGTGCCATTTACAGATCTGGTCCCAGGCTGAAGTGAAAGCTGAAGTCGCTGTCCGGGTCGTCGAGCGGATGTGCGAAATCCACCCGCAGCGTGCCGATCGGCGACAGCCAGCGGAACCCCACCCCGACCCCGCGCTTCAAGTCGAAACCGGTGGTGGGTGAGGCATCGCCGGCATCGAAGAACACGGCGGCGCCGAACTGCTTGTAGAACAGGTATTCGGCCTCGATGCTGGCCACCGCCAGGTACTGGCCGCCGGTGTTCTCGCCCGCGGCGTTCTTGGGCCCGATCTCCTGATAGCCGTAACCACGCACGCTGCGGTCGCCACCGGCATAGAAGCGCTGCGACGGTGGCAGCGCACTGAAATCGTTGGTTTCCGTGCCGGCCAGTTCGCCGCGGGTGAGCAGTCGTGCCCGGTCGCCGAGGGGCACCACCAGCGCCGCGGTGAGCTTGGCCTGGATGAAGTCGGCGGAGGAGACCAGCGCCTCGGTGCCGCCATGCACGTCCAGCGACAGGCTGATGCCCTGTCGGGGGCGCAGGAGGTCGTCGGCCTGCTTGAGACTGAGGGTGGCGCCGGGATAAAGCAGATCGGAACTGCGACGGCCGTTGCCGAGATCGAAGCTTTCCCGCTCCAGGTTCAGGTACAGACGCCGCCGCCCCTTGGCCCAGCCGTCCTCGCGGGAGGCGGACAGCCGGAACTGGTCGGTGCGCACGTCGCCGATCTCCTCCTGGGTGGCGGTGGCCCCGAAGCTCAGCCGATCCTCCAGCACGTTGTCGATGGGGATGTCGTAGCGGGCCGACAGACTCTGCTTGATCTCGGATAGTCGCAGATCGGTACGCAGCTGATGGCCGCGCCGGTTCAGCCGGCGGAATTCCGCCCCCAGCCCCAGCCGGGCCCCGGTGTCCGTGCCATAGCCGATGCTGGTGGAATACCGTCGTGGCTTGCGTGGCTCGGTGCTCACCCGAACCGGTACCTGCGGCGAGGGATCGGTGTCCGGCTGGTCCAGCAGATTCTCGCGCTGGGCCTCGATCTGCACCTGCTCGAAGTAGTCGGTGTCGCCCAGCGCCAGTTGCAGGTCGATCAGCCGCTCGGCATTGAACGGGGTGCCGGACTCGAAGGGCACGTAGCGCTGAACAAAGTCCGGGTCCAGGATGTCCTGCTCGATCTCGATCGGCCCGAAGTAGTAGCGCGGGCCGGTGTCGAGCACCAGTTCGATGTCGGCCTCGGCCTGTTCCGGCTGCACCCGGATGGTCGCGGCCCGGTAACCGGCGTCGAGAAAACCGGCGTCATAGGCCGTCCCCAGCAGGGCCGACTTGGTCGCCTCGTAGTGACGGTGGTCGAGCTGCTTGCCGGCGCGCAGCTTGCTGTCGGCCAGCGCCTGCTTCACCGCGGGCAGGTCGGCCCCTTCGCCGACTGCATCGAGCTTGAGGTCGGTCACCAGGGTGGCCGGGCCCGGGTCTACCCGGTAACGGGCCTGCCACTGGTCGTCCTGCCGGGTCAGTTCAGCCTCGATGTCGGGCGCGTAGTAGCCGAATGGTTGCAGGGACTGGCGGATTTCGCCGCTGGCCAGCCGATGCAGCCGGCGAACGCGGGCCTCGTCGCGTTCCCGGGTGGGTTTGTCGTCAATGGTCAGGAATGCTCGTGCGTTGTCCGCCAGTTCCCCCTCGATCCCTTCGAGGGTCACCGAGACGTCGTCGGCACGCACGGGGCCGCACAATGCCAGCAGTGCCACGGCTGCGCACACCGCCCGCCGGCATGGCGGGCTGCTTTCCGCAGGCGGGCGCCTCAAGGGGAGCCGGCGTCGAGCTGCAGCGGTACGTCCGGCAGATCGGTGTCGGCCGGCCCAAATCCCAGAATCCGGCCGTAGAACGCCAGTTCCGCCCCGATGGCGGTGCGGATGTTGGCTGCGGCCCGGAAGCCGTGGCGTTCCTCCGGAAATGTAATGTAAGCGGCCAGCACACCCTGCCGGCGCAGCGCGGCCACCATGGTCTCGGCCTGGTCCGGGGGCACTACCTTGTCCTGCAGGCCCTGCAGAAACAGGACCGGGCAGGTAAGGCGATCGGCGTGGTGCAGCGGAGAGCGGTCGCGCAGCAGGGCCGGGTCCTCGCCGATCAGACGCAGCAGATAGCGGGATTCGAACTTGTGGGTGGAGGCCAGCAGGCGCTCGAGGTCACCGATTCCGTAATAGCTGGTGCCCGCAGCGGCGATCTCGGCAAAGGTCAGCACCGACAGCACGGTATAGCCGCCGGCCGACGAGCCGCTTATCACCACGCGATCCGGGTCCGCTAGCCCCTGGTCGGCGAGGAAGCGGGCGCCGTTCACACAGTCGGCCACGTCGGCCACGCCCCAGGCGCCGTACAGGGCTTCGCGGTAGGCGCGGCCATAGCCGACGCTGCCACGGTAGTTGACGTCGAGTACGGCGAAACCGCGCGAGGTCCAGAACTGGATGCGCGGGTCCAGCGCGGTCACGGTAGCGCCGGTCGGCCCGCCGTGGCACTTGATCAGCAGCGGCGGCCGTTCGCCGCCCGGCACCTGCCAGTCGGGGTGGCGTGGCGGGTAGTAGAGCGCGTGCGCCTCGGCGTCGTCGGCGGTCGGGTAGCGGATGGCGTCCGGGGTGGACAGCACGGCTTCTGGCCAATCGCTGTCGGCGCTGGCCCGCAGTCGCTGCAGGCCGCTGCCGTCCGCATTCAGAGTGCACAGCGTGGGCGCGGTGGTGGCGCTGCCGCCGATGAAGGTCAGCCGGCCGCCGCTCGCGCGCAACTGTTCCAGATGGGTGAAGGGCAGATCGAAAGTGCGCAGTCGACCGCTGTCGCGGGCCACGGTCACCAGCGCGGCAAAGCCGTCGCGGCTGACCACCGCGTAAAGCCCGCCGTCGTCATCGAAGGCGACCGTGCTCTGACCGAATATCCATTGCGGCACGCCGAACTCGGCGGTTTCGTGCGAGACCGGCACCAGCCCGTCCCCGGTATGTCGGCAGATATTCCACCAGCCGGAGGCGTCCGACACCACATGCAGGCTGCCGTCCGGCGCGAAGATCGGCTGGAACAGGGATTCGGCCGGCCCACCGGCCAGGGCCACCGGCTCGCTGTCGCCGGCGAGGTCGAGTTGCCACAGGGTGGTGCCGTCCCAGGGCATGTTGGGATGGTCCCAGCTCAGCCACACCAGCCGCCGCCCGTCCGCCGACAATCGCGGGCTGGCGATGAAGTCGGGCCCGGACGCTAGTGTCCGGATGGCGCCGTCCTCGCTGATGGCCACCAGCGAGGCTCGGGGTTCCGGGGCGGCGTCGTGATCTTCGCAGACCGCGATCAGGCGCCGGCGGGGGCGATCCACCTGCAGATCGGCAAAGCTCAGGCCGCGATCCGGCGGGGTCAGGCGCGTCACGGTGCCGTCGGCATCAACACGATGGATGCACTGATCCTCGCTGTTGACGAACCACAGCGTCGGTCCGTCCAGCACGAAGGCGCCGCCACCGTACTCGTGCACGGCCGAGCGTACATCGAACGGGGCCGGCACCAGATCCCGCGTGCCGCGCTCATCCGCCAGCACCACGGTGGTGCGCCCACCCTCGTCCGGCCGTCGCTCGGTCCACGCCACGGCGCCGTCGGCGGTCATCGCGGTCTGGCCGAGCTTGAGGCCGGCAGCCGCCACGGTCTCGGTGCCGACCGGCGAGGGCCATTCGCCGCAGGGCCGGGGCGTTGTCATGACCACGTCCACTCCTGTTCCACGTCCCCGCCCGGTTGGCCGCCAGGGCCGAACGAGCGTTCCCGCATGTGCATCCGGCCGTCCGCACGTCGCAGCAGCACTGTCGATGCCCGGGTGCCGTACTGCTCGCCCCGGATGAACATCGGACTCAGCAGCCGTTCGGTCGCCAGGCCCACCCCGGTATCGGGCAGCGCGGCATCCGGTGCCGGGGTGGTATCGGCCAGCATTGCCAGCAGCTCGTCCGTGTCGATGTCCGGCGGCGCCAGTGCGCTGCGCAGGGCGCTGGCGGCTCTTTCGGTCTTGGGCCAGCTATCGCCCCACCGTCCGTTCGACAGCGCGTGAATTCCGGGGGTTACTCCCTGGACACCGGCATCGTCACGATTGTTCAAATAGAACAGGTCGTCGGCGTCCCCGATCAGCAGGTTGAAGCCCGGAAATTCATGGCGCCGGGACCAGATGGTCTCGGCATGATCCCGCGCACAATCCCCGCCGGCGAGGTAATCCGCCACCAGGGCGCCGCGGGAACGCGGCCCGCCCGCGGCGCCGGGTTCCCGCAGATTGGTCACCGCGGCGAAACGCCCCTGGTGATCGGCGGCGCACCAGGCACCGCCGGCCTGGCGGTCGCGGCCGCCGATAACACCCGGCGCATCCGGCCAGACGTGCAGGGGCGCAGTGTCGCGGGCGTGAAACTCGTCGCGGTTGGCGGCGAGCACCAGATCGTGAACCGGGTGCACGCGCCAGGCGAATGCAATCAGGCACATGGGAGGCGTCGTCTCCGGGGCGTCGCGTGGGCTGTCATCCCCGGTCGGGACACAGCATCATCGGCTGCATAGCCTAGCAGGGCTGCTGCGGGCTGACGGATGCGGCGGCGCAACATGACGGCGTGATACCATCGCGAAGGGGATTTGGCGGGCAATGTGACAACAATGAGTCAGAATCATCCGGTCCCGGATGGACACCGTGTGGTGATCATCGGCGGCGGTTTCGGTGGGCTGTTCGCAGCGCAGTCGCTGGGCAAGTCCGGCTACGACGTAACGCTGCTGGACAAGCGCAATTTCCACCTGTTTCAGCCGCTGCTCTACCAGGTAACCGCCGGGACGCTGACCACCGGCGACATATGCGTGCCGCACCGCGTACTGCTGCGTCGCTACAAGAATGTTCGCGCGCTGATGAGCACCGCCTACGACGTCGACCCGCAGGCGCGCACCGTGCGCCACGAGTTCGGCGAGGTGGGCTACGACACCCTAATCGTGGCCACCGGCGTGAAGCATCACTACTTCGGCAACGACGACTGGGCCGAATACGCCCCCGGGCTGAAGACCATCGAGCACGCCCTGCGCATGCGCCGCCGCATTTTCAATGCCTTCGAAATGGCCGAACTTGAAGCTGATGCCGAGCGCCGGCGGGAATGGTTGACGTTCGTGATCGTCGGCGGCGGCCCCACCGGGGTGGAACTGGCCGGTGCGGTAGGCGAATTGGCCAACCGCACCATGGTGGGCGACTTCCGCGCGGTGGACCCGCGCGATGCCCGCATTCTGCTGGTGGAGGGGGCGGATCGGGTATTGCCGACCTACCCCGAGGCCCTGTCCCGCCGCGCGCAGGAAATGCTCGAGGAACTGGGCGTCACCGTGGTCCGTTCGACCATGGTCGAGGACATCGGCGAGGGCAGCGTCCGCATGAAAGGTCCGGATGGCAGCGAGACGGTGTCGGCCCGCACGGTGCTATGGGCGGCGGGCGTGCGGGCCTCGTCGTTCGGCGTCCGGCTGGCCGAGCGCACCGGTACCGAGCCGGATCGCGGCGGGCGCATGCGCGTGAACGATGATCTCTCCCTGCCCAACCATCCGGATATCTTCGTGATCGGCGACCTGGCCCGCTGCAACGATGCCAACGGTCGCGACGTGCCCGGCCTGGCCCCAGCGGCGATCCAGCAGGGCGAATACGTGGCCAAACTGCTCAAGCGCCGGGCCAAGGGTAAGCCGGACAAGCCGTTCAAGTACACCGACAAGGGCACCATGGCGGTGATCGGCCGTAACCGCGCGGTGGGCGACCTCAACGGCTTCAAGGTGTGGGGCTTTCCGGCATGGCTGCTGTGGGTGTTCGTGCATATCTACGCGCTGATCGGCAACGAGCGCCGTCTGCGCGTGATGCTGCAGTGGATCTGGAAGTACTTCACCCGCAAGACCGGCGACCGCCTGGTGACCGGACGGCCGGCGAAAACCCACGAGATTCAGCATCGGCACGAGACCGGCTAGGCCTGTCCGATTCGCGCCGGGCTAGCTGAGCAATCGCAGCGTGAACGGGTAGCGGTAGGCCTCGCCGCGGCTGGCCCGCACAGCGGCCAGAATCATGGTCACCACCCAGATGATGGCCAGAATCACCAGGGCGATGACGGCCAGCACCGGGATGATCACGGTCCACACCAGGACCAGTGACAGGGTGACCGCGATGATGCTCCAAAGGGAAAAGGAAATCTGGAAGTTCACCGCTTCCCGGCCCTGATCGTCGACGAAGGGGTTGCCCTCGCGCTTTATCAGCCACAGGGCCAGTGGCCCCAGAATATGGCCGAAGGGAACCACCAGGCCCACGAAGCCGAGCAGGTGGCAGCCCACCGCCAGGTTGTTCTGGTTGTGGTCGCCGCCGTTGGCGTGAGTGATCTGGTTCATCTTGTGGTCCCGGATGCGTTTGAGCGCATTATCCGGGTGATCCGGCCCCGGAATCCAGCGATCGCGACGGCCCGGCGGTGCCCAGCCCGAAGTAGGCGTCGAGCAGGCGGTAGAGGTCGGGATGTGCGCGGGCCAGGTCGGCCCCGTTCTGTACGTAGGTTTCCACCGCCACGGCAAAGAATTCCGCGGGGTTCTCGCTGCCATAGGGGTCGAGCACCGGCGAGCCCGTTTCGCGCAGGTCGTCGAAGTGCTCGCGCATCACCGTCGACCATTCCCGGTAGTCATCCATCGGCGGGGCGCCGGTGGTATCGGGGCGGTCGAAATCCAGCTGGTGGGCAAATTCGTGCACCACCACGTTGACCGGGTCGCCCTCGAGCGCGGCCTGAACGTCGGACCAGGACAGCACCACCCGGCCGGCGTCCCAGGCCTCCCCCGCCAGCAGGTCGGGCTCGTCGTCCACCAGTCCCAGTTCGTCCGGCGCCTCGTGGTGCACCCAGAAGGCGTCCGGATACACCACGATGTCGCGCACGGCGGGATAACCGTCGGCATCGGGCTGCAGGCGTAGCAGGCAGGCCTGCGCGGCGATGGCCACGCGGCAGGCTTCATCCATCACGAACCCGCCGGCGCCGTGGAATCGGGTGTCGGCCAGGAAGGCCGCGACCCGGTCAGCCAGACGGTCGCGCAGCAACGGCGTCAGGGGCGGCAGTCCGGGGGCAATATCGGCGAGCGCCTGTTGCTGCGCCGGGGTCAGCCGGGCGGCGGCGCCACGGCGTTGCCGGCGGCGCTCATGCCAGGGATGGACCAGCAGCCAGAGCGCGAAACCGATCGCCAGGACGACCAGGCTCCAGCCGGCCAGTTCGGCGACGGTCACGAGCGGACGTCCGCCGGGCTATTCGTTGGCCACGCCGTGCGGCACGTGGCCGGCGGCGACGTGCTCGGCGGCGGCGCCGACGTGGGTCTGCTGATCGTCGAAGAAGATGTCGGCGCCGAAGGCCCGCAGGAATTCGCCCTTGGCCATGCCGCCCAGGAACAGCGCCTCGTCGATGCGGATGTTCCACGCCCGCAGGGTGCGGATCACCCGCTCGTGGGCCGGGGCCGAACGCGACGTCACCAGGGCGGTGCGGATGGGGCAGTCGTGCTGGCCGAACTCCGCCTGGATGCGGCACAGCGCTTCCAGAAAGCCCTTGAACGGGCCGCCGGAAAGCGGCTCGTTGGCGGCGCTGACCTCGCTGCGGGCGAAGGCGGCCAGGCCCTGTTCCTTGAAGATGCGCTCGGCGTCGTCGGAGAACAGCACCGCGTCGCCGTCGAAGGCGATCTTCAGCGCGCCGGGGTCGCCGCTGGTGCGGCGCCGGCTGGGCACGATGGTGGCGGCGGCGTAGCCGGCGTCCAGTGCTGCCCGGACGTCATCCGGATCGGCCGACAGAAACAGTTGTGCCCCGAACGGCGCGACGTAGCGGTAGGGCGAGCCCCCGCTGGTGAACGCGGCCCGGGTGATGTCCAGCTCGTGATGATTGATGGAGTTGAACACCCGCAGCCCGGTATCGGCGCTGTTGCGCGACAGCAGGATGACCTCCACCCGCTGGCGCGAATCCTCGTTCAGGCCGAGCAGCTTGCGGGCCAGCGCAAATGCCACCCCGGGTTCCAGCACATCGTTCTCGTGCTCGATCTGGTAGCGGCAATAGGCCTCGCGGCCCTGCTGCTCGAATACCTCGTGCGAGGCTTCGAGATCGAACAGGGCGCGCGAGGACAGCGCGATGACCAGTTTGTCGGGGGCGGTGGGTGCCATTGGCGTCATGGTAGCCAATGGCGCCCCCGATTGTCCTGATTAACCCGGAAGCCGAAAGTGGAAGATGCCCCAGCAGAGATTGCCAGCGCGACCGTTGTCCACCCAGTGGCCCAGCCCGGTGATCATGTTGTCGAGATAGGTCTGGCTGATGGTGCCCAGCAACTCGTCGTAGCGGGACTCGAGTTCCTGCTTGACCCGCCCGTAGTGGCGCGGCAGCTGCTCGGAATGGTCCTCGAATGCCACCTTCTCGAAGCCGAGTTCGCCCAGTTTGCGCTCGTAGAACTGCGGTGAGCCCATGCTTTCCAGCTGGATGCGGTCGAGCACCGGTTGCAGCTGGTCGCGGGTGGCGTTCTCGGTTTCCATCGGATCTGTGAAGATCAGTTCGCCGCCCGGTTTGAGCACGCGCTTGATCTCTTCCATCACCTTGTCGCGGTTGCCGCTGTGCAGGAACGAGTCCTGCGACCAGGCAATGTCGAACGAGTTGTCCTCGTAGGGGATGCTCTCGAAATTGCCGTCGACCACGGTCACCTGGTCACTCAGGCCGGCATCGGCGTTCTGCTGACGCGCGCGCTGGTTCTGTACTTCGGACAGGTTCAGCGACACCACGTGGCAGCCGAACTTGGCGGCCACGTAGCGGGGTGAGCCGCCATAGGCACCGCCCAGGTCGATCGCCCGGCTGTCGGCGGTGGCCGAAAGCCGGTCGGCCATGGCGGCCACCGTGCGGCGGCTGGCATCGCGGATGGGTTCCACCTCGTCCTGGTACAGACCGATGTGGATGTCCTCACCGCCCCACACCGTGTAGTAGAAGGTGTCGGCGTCGTCGCTGTTGTAGTAACTGCGCGCGGTCTGAACGACCTCGGAATATTCACTGGCCGCCATCTTGGTCCTCCTCGTCTTCGGTCCATGCCTTCTGCGCGACGTGGATGAAGAAATCCGGGTCGTAATGCTTGTACGACTCCTGGAAATCCCCGTAGGTGTCGATCTGCTGGAAACCGGCCTCGCGCATCAGGCCGCGCACATAGTCCCGGCGCAGCGGGAACATGTTCAGGTGAAATACCGAACCGTCGGCAAAGGTATAGCGGAAGCGTGCCAGACCCTCGTCCACGTGCTCGGGCTCGGCCTTCACGTCGTCGCCGCAGTAATAGTACTGGTGGCTGGGGCCATCGCCCTGATTGTCCAGCAGGGCATCGTAGTTGCGCTGGTCGAGGATCAGGATGCCGTCGTGCGCCAGCACCGAGTAGAACTCGGCCAGCACGCGATGACGCTGGTTTTCATCAAACAGATGCGTGAACGAGTTGCCAAGACAGATGATGGCATCGTAGCGGCCGACGATATCGCGGCTCAGCCAGCGCCAGTCGCTGTGCACGGTGCGCAGGATCATGCCCCGCTTGCGGCCATTGGCGAAGGCCTTGGCCAGCATGTTGGGGCTGCCGTCCACGCTCACCACGTCGAAACCGGCTTCCTGGAGCCGCACCGAGTGGAAGCCGGTGCCGGCCGCCACGTCCAGGACGTGCTTGGCGCCATGCTGACGCAGGACGTCGATGAAGAAATCGCCCTCGCTGGCAGCGCGTCCGTCCCAGTCGATCAGGTCATCCCAGCGCTCGGCAAAGCCCTTGATGTACTCGTCCTGATAGTGGCCGCTTTCGCGAACCTCGAGCGGCTCCTCGCCGAATTCCTGTTCCTGGTTGGCCATGGTGGCCACGTTCTGCTCGTTGCCCATATCGATAATGTCCCAGAGTTGCCGTGAAATTTGGCCCTCCCGTCCGTCGATCGTGATCGATCGTTTGCTTTTAGTGATAATAGTCCGGTGGCGCGCGTGAACGCGCCGGGAGGGTGACCGGGCCACTCCGGCCCGGGTTCCCTTGGCGGCTGCATGACCCGATGTGCCGGTCGCAACCTGCCCGCGGTGTCCCGCTTGCCGCCGTCTCGCGCACATCGTCGTGCCCGGGCCGGCGTCAAGGCGATACCGCGTTTTCGCCTTGACTGCCGGGAAAGCCTCTCCGTCTTTCCCGGATTGGTGTCAGAAGTAGTAACCCACGTTGATATTGAAGCGCGTATCCCATTTATTGGCGGCAGCGGACCCGAGATCGGTCAACTGGGCGCCGCCGAAACCGCCGCTGCTGATGTACGGCGTGGTGAACGGCTGGTTCTTGGCGAGAACGAAGTCCACGTAGGTAAAGAAGGCGCCGGCAGCAATGCTCATGCCGGTCACGTTCTGAATGGTTTCCTCGAGCCGCGGATCTTCCTTGTCGACGTAGGTGAAATCGTTGTAGTACTTCAGTGCCGAGATCGGGCCGATGCTGACGTTCTGCGTGTAGGCTAGGTTGGCGAGATAGGTCCAGGCCTCGGCCGGCATGGTGTACTCGAACGAGTAGGCGCCGGTGCCGATGATCTCGGTGTCGAAACCGGGCGACGCCTCCGGATTGATCGCGTATTTCGTCAGCTGGAGCATCAGATTCCACGGCCCGTAGTTGCCATGGAGATGGCCGGCGGCCGCCCAGTGATCCCCGCCATCCTCGTTGATGGCGCTGTTGTAGATCTGCCCGCCTTGCAGTGACACGCCGAATTCGCTGGCCGCGTTCTCCGCGTGAACCGCCCGGTAGGCGTAGCGGATATTGCCGGTGTTGGCTTCTTCGATGGCCTCCTTGTTGGTGCCATCGCTGACGTTGAGCGGGTCGTATGAATAGCGCTTGAAGCGATTGTCATCGAAAATCTCGGCGTATTCGTCGTTCTTGAAGAACGCCAGTTGCAAATTATGGGAGCCGCTGTTGTAGATGAAATTCACGCCCATGTCGTAGTCGTCTTCCAAGCCGAGGTAGTAGTTCGACGAGAAGAAGAAATTGTTGGATGCGTACGGCTGGATGCCGAACGGCACCTGCATGATGCCGAGCTGGCCGCGCCACTCGTCACTGAAGTCGTAGCCCAGCCAGCCGTGGTGAATGAAGTGCGAATTGCCGAACGTCGGATAGAACCGATACTCCGCCGAAAAGATGATATTGCTGATCTCGCCGTCGAGATTGATGCGAAACGTGTCGATGTCGATCTCGCCGCCCGTGGCGCGATCATTGGCATTGCTGCCGCGACGCTGAAACTGGAAGCGCAGGGCGCCGCCGACATGGATGTCCGGCTTGGCATCCGCGGCGTCATTCTGTGCCACAGTGGCCCGCTCGCTGGCCGTATCCGCCTTGTCAGCGGCGGCCTTGGCGGTGGCGCTGGCCTCGTCCGACGAGGATTCGGCCTGTTCCAGGCGTTTTTCCAGACTTTTCAACTGCATTTGCAGGCGCTTGAGTTCCTCTTTCAACTGTTCGACGTCGCCATTGTCCCCCCATGCCGGCGTCGTCACCGCGGTCGCGGCAAGCGCGGCGATCATGAAACGTTTCATGCTCTCCCCCACTATCGGTTACCTACCTACCCTACCGAAACGGGGCGGCAGTTGCATGTCGCATCCGTCTGTGGCTGCACTGCGTTGGTTCCCGAAGTGACGGAATACGGATGATCGAGCTGACCGACAAAGGTCTCTATTGTCGCGCCGGGGATTTTCATATCGACCCCTGGCGACCGGTGCCCCGCGCCCTGATCACCCACGCCCACGCCGACCATGCCCGGCTTGGCCACGGACAGTACTGGGCGGCGTCGGCGGGCGAGTCGCTGCTGCGTCATCGGCTGGGGAGGGAGATCGCGCTGGAGCCGATGGCCTATGGTGAAATACGCCCGTTCGGCGGTGTCGAGGTGTCGCTGCATCCGGCCGGACATATTCTGGGCTCAGCCCAGATCCGCGTGGCCGGGGATGACGGTGTCTGGGTGGTGTCGGGTGATTACAAGCGCGATGCCGACCCCACCTGCGCGGACTTCGAGGTGGTGCCCTGCGACACATTCATCACCGAGGCCACGTTTGCCCTGCCAGCGTATCGCTGGCAACCGGCGGCGGCCGTTGCCAGCGACATCCATCGCTGGTGGCAGGCCAACGCCGCGGCGGGCAAGACCACTGTGCTGTTCTGTTATGCCCTGGGCAAGGCGCAGCGCCTGCTGGCGGCGTTGATGGCCTATACGCAGGAAACCGCGTTTGTGCACGGCGCCCTGACGCCGCTGACCGAGTGTTACCGCGAGGCCGGTATCGCCATGTTGCCCACGGAACCGGTGGGGCGCCGCCTCAAGGGCGAGGATTTCTCGCAGGCGCTGGTGCTGGCGCCGCCGTCCGCCGCCGGATCCGCCTGGATGCGCCGGTTTCCGCGCCATTCCGCCGGCTTTGCCTCGGGCTGGATGCGAATACGCGGCAACCGCCGCCGGCGCGGCTACGACCGCGGCTTCGTGTTGTCCGATCACGTCGACTGGCCGGGTCTGATCCGCACCATCGAGGAAACCGGCGCCCGCCGCGTGCTCGCCACCCACGGGCGCACCGATGTGCTGGTGCGATACCTGCGGGAGCGGGGCTGGGAGGCGGATTCGTTGGAGACGTTTTTCGGAGATGGCGCGACGGATGTCTGAATTCGGATTGGTATCCGTCAATCGCGTTTGGTTCGCGTGTGGGGATGGAAGAGTTCCACCCCCGCTGACGCGTGGCTGGGTGTCTTTCTTGTGGCGACAAGAAAGTCACCAAAGAAACGCTTCCGGCGGGCGAGTCCCGCCCCGAACGGGGTTCGGGGCGGGATGCCCTGTGCGCTTCGGTCGGCGAGGGGGTGTTTCGACGGCACCTCCGTGTGCCGGCGAAAACCGCGCGCCCGTCCTGGGCGCGCCCCTACGGGCCGGGAACCTCGCCGCCCTGCAGTGCTCGGCTCGTCCCGACGGGGAATTAAGAGCTACCAAATCCGGGTGTGACTGCTTCTTCCCTCCCGTTAGCGCTTGCCGACCGGCCGGCGGGGCATCGGGTAAACGGGCCACGGATGGCCCGTTTAGTGCCGTTCAGGACACGACGTCCTGTCGGCACGGCCCGATTCATGCCCCGGCGGTCGGGCGGGAATCCCCCGGTCAGCGCTGTCGCGCTGACCGGGGGGCAAGCGATCCGGGTCGCCTTTCTTTTTGTCTCTTTTCTTTGGCGACGCAAAGAAAAGAGACTCGCCCGGAAGGGCGAAATCTTCGGTTCTCTTCAGGGCTGGCGCGGGTTGGTTTCATGCCCGACATGGGTTAGTCGATGCGCCGCTTCACCAATCTCTACACCCGCCTGGACGCCACCACCGCCACCAGCGAAAAGATCGCCGCCATGCGCGACTATTTCGCTGCGGCACCGCCCGCCGATGCCGCCTGGGCGGTGCATTTTCTGGCCGGCCGGCGGCTCAAGCGCCTGATTCCCACCGCCCGGCTGCGGGAATGGTGTGCGGACGAGGTGGACATGCCGCTGTGGCTGGTGGAGGAAACCTATTCGGCCGTGGGCGATCTGGCGGAAACGGTCAGTCTGTTGCTGGATGCGGTTGACACCACCGACAGCGGACTGGAGCGTCCCCTTCACCGCTGGGTGGAGGACGACATTCTGCCCCTGCGCCAGGCCGGGGAGACCGATCAGCGCCGAGCGGTCACCGGCTGGTGGCGCAGCCTGCCGTTGGAGGGGCGCTTCGTGCTCAACAAGCTGCTGACCGGGGCGTTTCGCGTCGGGGTGTCGCGACGCCTGATGACCCGGGCCCTGGCCGAGCAGGCGCAGCTGGAGCCCGCGGTGCTGGCGCACCGGCTGATGGGTCAGTGGCAGCCCAGCGCCCGCTTCTTCGAGCAGCTGGTGGACCCGGCGGACCACGGCGAGCACGCGGCCCGGCCCTACCCGTTCTTTCTGGCCTCGCCGGTCGAGCAGGCGCCGGGCGAAGCCGTGGCCGACCTGGGGCCGTTGTCCGCCTGGCTGGTGGAGTGGAAATGGGACGGGATCCGCGCCCAGCTGATACGCCGCCGGGGCGAATGCCACATCTGGTCGCGGGGCGAGGAGTTAATGGCCGGGCGCTTTCCCGAGATCGAGGCGGAGGCCGCGGCGCTGCCCGACGGGGTGGTGCTGGATGGCGAGATCCTAGCCTGGGCCGAGGACGCCCCCGGACCGTTGCCGTTCGCGACCTTGCAGCAGCGCATCGGCCGCCTCAAGCCCTCGGCGCGGCTGCAGGCCGAGGCGCCGGTCCGGCTCATGGCCTATGATCTGCTGGAACAGGACGGTAAGGATATCCGCCCCCGGGCGCTGGAGGACCGACGGGACCGATTGCACCGGTTGCTGGGCGGATCGGGACCGGCCATCGGCATGTCGGCGCCGGTCACGGCCGCGGACTGGACGCCGCTGGAGGTGCTGCGAGAGGAATCGCGCGAGCGCGCGGTACCGAGGGGTTCATGCTCAAGCGGCTGGGCTCCCCCTATCGCGTGGGACGAACGCGCGGCGACTGGTGGAAGTGGAAGGTCGACCCGTACACCGTCGATGCGGTGCTGCTTTACGCCCAGCCGGGCCACGGGCGGCGCTCCAACCTGCTGACCGACTACACGTTCGGCCTGCGTGACGGTGACAGCCTGGTGCCGTTCGCCAAGGCCTACTCCGGGCTCACCGACGCCGAAATCCTGGAACTGGACCGCTGGCTGCGCACCCATACGCTGGAGCGGTTCGGGCCGGTGCGGTCGGTGCAGGCGGAACAAGTCTTCGAACTGGCGTTCGAAGGCATCCAGCCCTCGGCGCGCCACAAGTCCGGCATCGCCGTGCGTTTTCCCCGGATTGCCCGCTGGCGCCGGGACCTGTCGATTGCCGACGCCGATACCCTGCAACAGGTCAAGGAGTTACTCCCCCGTGAGCGTTAAAGCGGTTGCCGACTACACCTGGAAGGACGTCCTGCGCATCGGCTTGGGCCTGATCATGTTCGTGCTGGGCATTCTCGGGCTGGTGCTGCCGATCCTGCAGGGGGTGTTGTTCCTGCTGATCTCGCTGGTGTTGCTGGCGCCCTATTCCCGTACCGTGCGCCGCGGCCTGGCCTGGATGCGCCTGAAATTCCCGGGGGTGCACGCCCGGGCGCGGGCCTGGCGGCAGCGGATGGCGGCCCGGTTCAATGCCCTGCGCTGAACCCGCGGCCGAGCAGACTGGCCACGACCAGCCAGGCCCGGCCGGGCTGGACCGGGTCGAGGCCTGGTTCACCGGCCGCGGCTGGTCGATCTTCGATTTCCAGCGCCGGGCCTGGCAGGCCTACCTGGCCGGGGAGTCGGGCCTGATCCATGCGCCGACGGGAACCGGCAAGTCCCTGGCGGCTCTATTCGGGCCCTTGCTGGAATGGCTGGCTGGCCCGTGCACCGCCACCCCGCCGTTGCGGGTGCTCTGGGTCACCCCGCTGCGGGCGCTGGCGGCGGATACCGAGGCCAATCTGCGCCAGCCGATCGACGACCTCGGTCTGCCCTGGACGGTGGAGCGTCGCACCGGGGATACCGGCAGTGCGGTGCGGGTCCGCCAGCGCAAACGCCTGCCGTCGGTGCTGGTGACCACGCCGGAAAGCCTGTCCCTGCTGCTGAGTTATGCCGACCACGATCGTCTGTTCGCGGATCTGCGCGCGATGGTAGTGGACGAGTGGCATGAACTGCTTGGCGGCAAGCGCGGGGTGCAGCTGGAACTTTGCCTGGCCCGGTTGCGGTCGCTGCGGCCGACGCTGCGCACCTGGGGGTTGTCGGCCACCCTGGCCAACCTCGAGCGGGCGCGGGATGTGTTGCTGGGGCCGGGCCAACCCGGCCGGCTGGTGACGGGGGCGATACCCGAGCGCACCGACATCGAGTCGCTGCGCCCGGCCGAGATGGCGCGGTTTCCCTGGGCCGGACATCTGGGCACCTCGCTGGTCGCGCCCGTGATCGAGGCGCTGAAGGTAGCCGATACCACCCTGTTGTTCACCAACACCCGGTCCCAGGCGGAACTCTGGCACCAGGCCATTCTGCGGGCCCGGCCGGACTGGCTGGAACAAGTGGCTCTGCATCATGGTTCGCTGGACCGCGGCCTGCGCGACGAGGTCGAAACCCGCCTTCGAGCCGGTTCCCTGCGCTGCGTGGTGGCCACCAGCAGTCTTGACCTGGGGGTGGATTTCTCCCCGGTGGACCAGGTGCTGCAGATCGGCAGCCCCAAGGGCGTGGCGCGCCTGCTGCAACGGGCCGGCCGCGCTGGCCACCAGCCGGGTGCCACCAGCCGGGTGCTGTGCGTGCCCACCCACGCGTTCGAGCTGGTGGAAATCGCCGCCGCCCGCCGCATGGCCGAGGCCGGGCGCATCGAGGGCCGCGAACCGCTGATCGCGCCGCTGGATGTGCTGGCCCAGCATGTGGTCACGCGGGCGCTGGGCGGCGGCGTTTCGGCCGCGGCGCTGAAGGCGGAAATCACCGCGACCCATGCGTACGCCGGCCTCGGTGATCACGAATGGGATTGGGTGCTGGCCTTCGTGACCCGCGGCGGCCGGGCGCTGGGGGCCTATCCCCAGTATCACCGGGTGCAGGAGGAACAGGGCTGGCTGAGCGTGCCGGACCGGCACATTGCCGCCCGTCATCGCATGAGCGTGGGCACCATCAGCAGTGATGCCGCCATGCAGGTGCGGTTCCAGCGCGGCGGCCGGCTCGGGCATGTCGAGGAACGGTTCATCGCCCGTCTCAAGCCTGGCGATGTCTTCCTGTTTGGCGGGCGGCTGCTGGAGCTGGTGCGGGTCAGGGAGCTGACCGCCTACGTTCGAGCCGCCAGGCGGAGCAAGCGCGACGTGCCGCGCTGGGCCGGCGGCCGGCTGGCGATTTCCGGCACCCTGGCCGACGCCATCCGGGACCTGCTCGACGAAGCCCGTCAGGGTCGCTTCGAGGCGCCGGAAATGCAGGCGCTGCAGCCGCTGCTGGCGGTGCAGCAGCGCTGGTCGGCCCTGCCCGCGGCGGATGAACTTTTGGTGGAGCACGTCACCAGCCGCGAGGGCCGCCACTGGTTCGTCTACCCCTTTGCCGGCCGGCTGGCCCACGAGGGCCTGTCCGCCCTGGCGGCGTGGCGCATCGCCCGGGCGCATCCGGCCAGTTTCCGCTTTTCCGTGAACGACTACGGCTTCGAACTGGTCACGCGCAGTGCGATCAATCTGACCGCGGCGGACCTGCAGGCCGCCCTGTCCCCGTCGAATCTGCTCGATGATCTCGACCAGTGTCTGAACGCCGCGGAACTGTCGCGGCGCGCATTCCGCGACATCGCCCGGGTGGCCGGGTTGGTGTTCTCCGGCTACCCGGGCCAGCACAAGAGCACCCGTCAGCTGCAGGCCTCCAGCGGGCTGATCTTCGATGTGCTGCGCGAATACGATGCCGACAACCTGCTGCTGGATCAGGCGCGCCGGGAAGTGATGGCCCGGGAGCTGGAAGTTACACGGCTGCGCGGCTCGCTCGAGGCGGCGGCTGCTCAGCGGATCCGTCTGGTGCGCTGTGAACGGCTCACGCCGATGGCGTTTCCGCTATGGGCCGAGCGGGTGGCCAGCCAGGTCAGCACCGAATCCTGGCGTGACCGGGTGGCGCGCATGGTCGAGACGCTGGAAACCGAGGCTGACGCATGAATCAGCGGCGGTTCGACGTGGCCGGCCAGCGGCTGATCCTGCGTGCGGACCGCACCCTGCACTGGCCGCGAGCGAACACCCTGCTGCTGGCCGACCCGCACTTCGGCAAGGGGTCGGTATTCCGGCGCCAGGGGTTGGGGATTCCGGCCGGTGCCACCCGCGACGACCTTGACCGCCTGTCCCGGGCCCTGGCCGAAACCGGCAGTCAGCGGCTGGTGATTCTGGGGGATTTCCTGCACGCGCCGCCCGCCGGCGACGAGGCCTGGCTGGACACCTTCGCGGCCTGGCGTCGGCGTCACGCGGCGCTGGATATCCTGGTGACCCGCGGTAACCACGATCGGCTGGCGAGCGTACCGGACAACTGGGCGTTAGACTGGCGGCGCGGGACGGTGCTCGAGCCGCCCTTCGCCTTCCGCCACGAGCCGGGGCCGGTCGAGGGGGCCTATGCCCTGGCCGGGCACTGGCACCCGGTGGTGCAGTTGCGCCGGGGCAGCGAGCGGCTGCGGGCACCGGTGTTCTGGTTCGGCGCCGAGTGCGGCGTGCTGCCCGCGTTCGGCCGCTTCACTGGGGGCCATCCCGTCAAGCCCCGCCTGGGCAATCAGTTATTCGCCGTCGGACCGGAGACGATCATGCATATCGGTATCGGGCAGCGCGCGTGAGCCAGCCCTCCGCCAACCGCCACCGCAACGCTCGCCTCACGGACGGGTCGGTGTCCGGCCACCTCGCGGGCATGTCGATCCCCATGATCTGGGGCATTCTGGCGGTGATCTCGATCAACGTCACCGACACCTTCTTCGTCGGTCAGCTGGGCACCGAGCCGCTGGCCGCGCTGGCCTTCACCTTTCCGATCGCGATGACCGTGATGAGCCTGGCGCTGGGTCTGGGTATTGGCGTGGGCTCAGTGCTGGCCCGGCAGATGGCCACCGCCAGCGATGCCCAGCTCCGGCGCCTGACCACCGACAGTCTGCTGCTGGCCCTGCTGATCGTGATCGGGTTCGTGGTGATCGGCCTGTTGACTATCGATCCGCTGTTCGCCGCCCTCGGGGCCGGGCCGGACATGCGCGAACGTATCGCCGACTACATGGTGATCTGGTACCTGGGCATGCCGTTCCTGGTGGTGCCGATGGTGGGCAACAACGTGATCCGGGCCTGCGGTGACGCGCGTCTGCCCAGCATGCTGATGATCTGGGCGGCGATCGCCAACATCGGCCTGGATCCGATCCTGATCTTCGGCCTCGGCCCGGTTCCGGCCATGGGGCTGGAAGGTGCGGCTCTGGCTTCGGCGCTGGCGCGGGCCTCATCGCTGCTGCTGACCCTGATGGTGCTGCACTATCGCATGCAGCTGATCGAATGGGCCTGGCCGCAGTGGGCGCAGCTGAAGGCTTCGGCCGGGGCAGTCTTGCACGTGGCGCTGCCGGCGGCCGCCACCAACATGGTCAATCCCATTTCCATCGCCGTGGTGACCGCGCTGGTGGCCCCCTTTGGCGCCCCGGCGGTCGCCGGTTTCGGCGTCGCGACCCGGATCGAATCCCTGGCGATGATCCCGATTCTGGCCCTGACCGCCGGCATTGCCCCGGTGGTGGGGCAGAACTGGGGAGCGCAGCGCACCGACCGGGTCGCCCGCGTGCTGGCCGTGGCGGCCGGCTTCTGCGTGGTCTGGGGGCTGGCCATGGCCGCCCTGCTGGCGCTGTTCGGGGCGGAGCTGGCGGCGGTGTTCGACAGTCAGCCGGAAACCGTCGAGGCGGCGGCGCTGTATCTGTGGATCGTGCCGATCTCGTTCGCCGGCTATGGGCTGTTGATCTGCGTCAACGCCATGCTCAATGCCGCCGGGCGGCCGCTGTTGGCCACCACGCTCAGCTTGACGCGGGCATTCGGTCTCTACGTGCCGATGGCCTGGGCCGGCTCGCTGGTGTTCGGGTTGTGGGCGGTGTTTGCGGCAGCAAGTGCTTCCAGCGTTCTGGCGGCGGCCTTTGCCTGGTGGCGAGGGCGGCGGTTGGTGCGGCATACGGGTAAATGGGACGATGCGGTTGATTAGGTGGTGGCGTCAAAGTAGGCAGGCATAAGCGAAGCGTTGCCGACAATTCAGCATTGCCAGAACTCTGAGAAAGAAGAAGATGCCGCCCCGCTAAAGCGGGCCGGGCGCCCTTCAGGGCGAAATTCTTCAAAGATCATTACGTGAGTGGCGTTCGAGCGTAATGTTGGGGCGGCGCTAATGCCGGACCCTCAACCTAATTCGGCCCCGCCGGCGAATCTCCTCCCTCGTCCCGGCAAAGCGCCGGTCGCATCATGTGGAAATAGGCCTCACCATGGACTTCGGCCATGTACTGGCGCTGGATCGAGTAGGCCTCGCGCTCCCGGCTGATCTGCTGGGCGCAGGAATAGGCCTCGAGTTCGCCGCTGTGATGCTGCAGGTAGTGCACGAACTCGTGCACCAGCAGACTGCGGGCGAAGGTGGATTCCAAGTCTTCCAGCTTGGTGTCAAGGTAGACCACGTCCTGATCGTTGTACCAACCCATCACCCGGCACTCCCTGCCGTGGCAGGCGTGCTCCACGAAAAAGGCGTGCTCGCGGAATTCCACGGCGGGCTGGGCGCCCGGATCGGCGTAACCCGACAGCAGCACCGCCCAGTTGAAAAGTCCGGCGATCAGTTCCGTTTTCATGGCCCGGCATTCGTTTTGGCAACCCGGACCATTACGCGGTCAACGCGGCCGACGATGCAAGCACGTACGAAAAAGCCCGCGCCGGCGACGGCCGACGCGGGCTGTGGAAGCGCATGAAAACCGCCGGACTAGCGTCTGCTCCCGGCGGGTTCCTCCGCGTCGACGGTTGGATCCGCCTGCATTTCGTAAACGCTGCCTCTTGTCTTCCACTCCGTGCGCAGCCCCAGTAGCAGCGACCAGCACATCAGCAGCAGAATGATGGTGAAAGGCAGACCGGCGGTGATCGAGGCCGTCTGGAGTGCACCGAGGCCGCCGGCCACCAGCAGCACCGCGGCCACCACGCCCTCCAGGATCGCCCAGAAAACGCGTTGACCTACCGGCGGATTCTCGTGACCTCCGGACGAGATGATGTCGATCACGAACGAGCCCGAGTCCGAACTGGTCACGAAAAACACGATCACCACGATCATCGCCAGGATCGAGGTCACCACGGCCAGCGGGTAGCCCTCGAACAGCACGTAGATGGAGGTGTCGATGTTCTCGCCAACGGCGGCGGCGATGGTCCCGGCCCCGAACAGCTCGTTGTACAGGGCGGTGTCGCCGAACACGGTAAGCCAGAAGAAACTCACGATTACCGGCACCAGCAGCACGCCGGTGATGAATTCGCGAATGGTGCGGCCGCGCGAGATGCGGGCGATGAACATGCCTACGAACGGCGACCAGGCGATCCACCAGGCCCAGTAGAAGATGGTCCAACCATTCTGCCAGCCACCGTCCTCGCCCTGCAGACCTTCCGACCAGAACGATATCGAGGGCAGGCGCTGCAGGTAGTTGCCGATGTTCTGCACGAAGTTGTCGAGCAGGAACAGCGTCGGCCCGACCACCAGCAGGAACAGCATCAGCAGCCCGGCCAGCACGATATTGAGCTTGGACAGCTGCTGGATGCCGGCATCCAGTCCGAGGACGACGGAAATGGTGGCCATGCCGGTCACGATGGCGATCAGCAGCATCAACACCATGCTCGATTGCTCGATACCAAAGATGTGTTCGAGCCCCGCCGACACCTGCTGCACGCCTAGCCCCAGCGACGTCGCCACGCCGAACAGGGTGGCCACCACCGCCAGCGTGTCGATGCTGTTGCCCATCCAGCCGCGCACACGATCCCCGATCAGCGGGTAGAAGGCGGAGCGGATGGTCAGCGGCAGATTCAGAGTAAAGCCGAAGAACGCCAGCGACAGGCCTACCAGTGCGTACACCCCCCAAGCGTGCAGCCCCCAATGGAAGAACGTCAGCGTCATCGCGTCCTTGGCGGCCTGTATGTTGCCGTCCGGGCCGAGCGGATTGTTGTTGTAGTGGTAGATCGGCTCGGCCACGCCGAAGAACAGCAGACCAATGCCCATGCCGGCTGAGAACAGCATGGCAAACCAGCCCCAGACGCCGAAATCCGGCTTGGCGTCGGGCCCACCCAGACGGATCTTGCCGTAGCGGGAAAAGCCCAGGAATACGACATAGCCGAGGAAGATGTTCATCGCCAGGATGTAGAGCCAGCCAAACCGGTCGGACATCCCGGCCTGGATAGTGGAAAACAGCGATTCCACTTGCTTGGTGTTGAGCACGGTGAGGAACACGATGGCCATGATGATGGCGGCCGAGGCATAGAACACCACCGGGTGAACGATCATCCCGAGTGCATTCGTCTCGTCACGCTTGCCGCCGAAGCGCGCGATCTTGGGCATTTTGCTCATACTGCAATCCCCCATGTTTGGCGACTTTTCACCCTAACGCATTCCGCTTTACGACGCGAAAACGGCGGGCGATGCGTTATCCTCGGCGGCCGTTTGTCCGCTTTATTCCCTGATGCGCCAGGACCCGTTTGCCATTACCGCCGTGCCGCCGATGATCAAGTGGCTGCTGATCGCCAACGGCGTCGGCTTTCTGCTGCAACTGAATTTCCTGCAGCCGGTGATGATCCACTTTGCCCTCTGGCCCTGGGGCGGTGGTCCCGGGGTGCCCTCATTCGCACCCTGGCAGTTGCTGACCTACGGCTTCCTGCACGGCAACTTCGCTCACCTGTTCTTCAACATGTTCGGGCTGTGGATGTTCGGGCGGGTGATCGAGGAGGTCTGGGGTCAGCGACGATTCCTGATCTTCTTCGTCGTCTGCATCGTCGGCGCCGGGCTGACCCAGCTGATCACCCTGGCCCTGTTTTCGCCCGGCCAGCCGCATCCCACGGTCGGGGCCTCCGGCGCGGTGTTCGGCATTCTGCTGGCCTTCGGCATGATGTTTCCCAACGCCCGGGTGATGCTGCTGTTCCCGCCCATTCCCATGACCGCCAAGTGGTTGGTAATCGGCTACGGGGCGCTGGAGCTGTTCTTCGGGGTTACCGGGACCGCCAGCGGCGTGGCGCACTTCGCCCATCTGGGCGGCATGGCGTTCGGGTTCGCGCTGATCATGTACTGGCGCAGCCAGGGTGGCCCGCGGGCCAGACTCTAGATTTGCCGGGGAAACGCCGTCAGCGGATGCCCGGCGGCGATGCGGGTGTGCACCGCAGTGCCCGGCGTCAGCACCACCTCGTGATTGACCCGGGCCTTGAGCACCGTGCCGGAATTCAGCCGCAGCTGGTACAGCCGGGTTTCGCCCTCGTAGCGGCCGTGCAGGACTTCCGCGTTGTGGTCGCCCTGCGTGCTCAGGGCCAGATCGTCCGGGCGCAGCAGCACATCCACGTCATCGGGTAACGACGGGCCGTCGGTGGCACTGGCCCGGCCCAGCGGGGTGTCCAGCCAGCCCGCGGCATGCCGGCCCGGCAGGAATGCGGCTTCGCCGAGGAATTCCGCCACGAAGCGGCTGGCCGGGTCGCGGAAGCAGGTTTCCGGCGGGCCCACCTGCTCCAGCCGGCCGGCGTGCATGATGCCGACCCGGTCGCCCACCGACAGGGCCTCGTCCTGATCGTGGGTCACCCACAGGGCCGGCACGCCGGCGGCCTTGAGCGCGTCGCGGATTTCCCAGCGCAGGCTGGTCTTGAGGGCGGCATCCAGATTGGACAGCGGCTCGTCCAGCAGCATCAGTGCCGGCGCGTGGGCCAGCGACCGTGCCAGGGCCACCCGCTGTTTCTGACCGCCGGACAGGGTGTCCGGCATGGCATGACGCACCGCGTTCAGGCCCAGAACCGCCAGCCAGTGTTCGGCCGGCGCCGTATCCTGTAGTCGGAAGGTGACGTTGCGATAGACGTCCAGATGCGGAAACAGGGCGAAATCCTGGAACACCAGCCCGGTGCGCCGTTTCTCCGGCGGGACCGGGTTGCCGGCGTCGATGGTCAGATCACCGATGCGGATTCGTCCCTCGCCGGGTGCTTCCAGACCGGCCACGGCCCGCAGCACGGTGGTCTTGCCACAGCCGGTGGGGCCGACCAGGGTCACGATCTCGTTGTCGGCCAGGGTCAGATCGATGCCGCGCACCGCCACCGTGTCGCCGTAGCGCACCACCAGGCCATCCAGACTCAGCATGACCGCCCCCGCCTCATGCGCCGCGGGCCTCTCCGGCCCGCTCCTCGCCGGTGAGCAGGGCCACCAGCGCCCCGGCCGAAATCAGCACCAGCAGCAGCGCCGGCACCGCCCCGCGGCCCAGATAACCGGCCTCGTAGACCCGCCACAGATAGGTGGCCAGAGTCTCGAAGCCGGTGGGCTGCAGCAGCAGGGTGGCGGGCAGTTCCCGCATGGCTTCCAGGAACACCAGCGCCGCCCCGGCCACGATGCCCGGCAGTGCCAGCGGTAGCGTGATCCGGCGGAAGGCCTCGAATGGTGCGGCGCCCAGGCTGCGGGCGGCCGCGATCTGGTGGTGTTCGATGCGTTCCAGCCGGGTGCGCAGGCTGCCCACCGCCAGCGGCAGGAAGCGCAGGACGTAGCCGATCACCAGCAGCGCCAACGTCTGGTAGAGCACCGACAGTTGCAGCCCCACGTAGACCAGCGCGGTGGCCAGCACGATGCCCGGCACCCCGAAGCCCAGATGGGCGATACGCTCGAGCAGCCGCCCGCCCCGTCCCAGCCCGGCGGCATAGGCCACGGGCAGGGCCACCACCACCGCGGCGACGGCGGCCAGCCCGGCCGCATAGGCCGAGTGCCAGGCCAGCATCGGGTCGAATTCGCCCAGGCCCTCGCGCCACAGGTAATGACCGAACACCAGCAGCGGCAGCGCCAGGGCGGCCAGCATCAGTAGCAGGCCGGCGGTCATGGTCGCCGCGCGCCAGCCGGCGCCGAGGTCCAGAGTCGCGGTCCGCGTGGGGCGTTCTCGCTCGGCGCCGAAACGGGTTTCCAGCCACAGGATCACGGCCACCAGCGCCAGCAGCTGCAGGGACAGCAGCGCTGCGCGATCCAGTCCGAAGGCGTTGTATTCCACGAAGATCATCCGCGTGAACGTGTCCAGGCGCAGAATGGCCGGAGTGCCGAAGTCGGAAAGGGTATACAAGGCCACCAGCAATGCGCCAGCGGCAATGCCGTTGCGCGCCCGTGGCAGCACCACGCTGAGCAGGGCCCGCCCGGGTGACAGGCCCAGGGTGCGGGCGGCATCCAGCATGGCGGGATTGAGATGGCGCAGGGCCGAGCGCGTGGTCAGCAGCACGAAGGGATAGGTGTACAGCGTCATCACCAGCGTGGCCCCGGCCAGCCCGCGCACGTTCGGGGTGGCAACGCCGGTCAGCGTTTCCAGCGTGCCGCCCGGGCCGAAGGCCGCGAAATAGGCGAAGGCGCCGAGGTAGCTGGGCATGGCCAGGGGCGCGGCCAGCAGCGCCAGCCACAGAGTGCGGCCGGGCAGCCGGATGTAGGTGGTGGCCAGGGCCAGCGGGACGCCCAGCAGGATGGCGCCGAACACGGTCAGTACCGTGAGCAGCACGCTGTTGATCACGATCGCCGCGTTGCTGGCATCGAATGCCAGGTCCGCCTGCAGGCCCAGCCAGGCCAGTACCGCCAGCGGGGCCAGCACCGCCGCCGCTACCGGCAGACTCAGCCAGTAGGACAGCGGTGTCTTCACAGCACGCCGGTATCGCGCAGCAATGCCAGGGCGGGCTTGAGTTCGGACAGGCGGGCCAAGTCCAGTTCCGGGGGCTGGATGGTATCCATGGACGGCAACCCGGCCGGCGGTGCCACGCCGGTCACCAGCGGAATCTCGTAGGCCTGTTCGGCGAGGAAGGTCTGGACCTCGCGGGTGAGCAGGTAGCGAGTGAAATCCGCGGGCAGGGCCCGGTCCGACAGCAGCGCGGTGCCGGCGGCGTTGACCAGGCAGCCGGCGTCGTCGCGGGTGAAGCCCAGGGCCACGCTGGCGTCCGGGTCGCCCGATTTCAGCCGCAGGGTGTAATAGTGATTGGCCAGCCCCACGTCGACCTCTCCGCGGGCGGTAGCCAGCACCACGCCGAGTTCGCCGGCGTAGCTCTGCGCTTTCGACTTCATCGCCTCGAGCCAGCGTCGCGTGCGGGCCTCGCCTTCCAGCAGTCGCATCGCCGCGATGAATGCCTGGAACGCGGCGTAGGACGGCGCCCAGCCAACGCGCAGGTCGCTGTCGGGCAGGTCCATGATGCGGTCCGGCAGATCCGAGGGCGACAGCCTGGCCGTGTTGTAGGGCAGCGACCGGATGCGCCCGGACAGCGCCGCCCAGCGATCGTAGCGGAACTCGGGCCGGATCTGGCCGCGGATGTCGTCGGGCACCCGGCGGCCCATGCCGGCCCCGTTAACCACCGCGAGCGAGGCCGCATCCACCGACCAGAACAGGTCCGCCCGCGGCCCGCCGGCACCGGCCTCGGCCACCAGCGTGTTGGCCAGGGCACTGGACGGGGCCCGGCGCAGCGCCAGATCCAGCGCCGGGTTGCGCTCGCGGATGGCGCCGACGATATCGGTGTACAGCCCGCCCTCACCGTGGCCGAGGTAGACGGTGAGCTTGCCGCTCAGCGCTGCCAGCGAGTCCACCGACACGGCCGGGTTGTCGGCGGCCAGCAGCCGCGCCGCGGTGCCCCCCAGGCCCAGGGCCAAGGCGGCTTTCAGCAGCGTACGGCGATCCACTAGAAAACGTCCGGCTTGTCTTCGTCGCTGTCGGTCAGCATCTGCTTGGCGCGGTTCAGGCGTTCGCGCATGGTGTCCAGCCGGGCGTTGACCGCCGCCATGTCGGCGCCGTCGCGCATCAGCGTGGGCAGATGGCCGTTGAAGTCTTCTTCCAGCGCCGCCACCAGCTTGGCGTCCTGTTCGATCAGATCGCCCTCGAGATACTCGAAGCGCTGCAGGTAGGCCTTCTGGATCAGCGTCTGCGCCTGCTCGACCTCGTCGTCCTGATAGAGCGCCACGGCCTGCTCCAGTTCCTCGATGATGGCGTCGACGGCGTCCGGGCTGGTGGCGGCCTGCGATTCGTCGTGGCCGTGCTCGTCCTCGTGGTGATCATCGGCAGCCTGCCCGCCGCTGGCCGCGGCCCATTTCAGCGCGCCCAGGCCCTGGTTCAACGCCGCCTTCAGCGCCTCGGCGCGTTCCCGGACGACGGCCGGTTCGGCCTGCTCGTCGAGCGCATTGCGCAGCTGCGAAATGCCCGCCCAGACTGGCGGATAAAGCGGGGCGGTCACTTCCTCGACCGCGCCGTGGAATTTCACCGCTTCCCACTGCTCGATCAGCGCGTCCATGTTCTTGTCGCCCTCGGCAATGGCGTCGACGGTGGCGGACATGGCCTGAACGTCGGCGGCGTAGGTATCCATATGATCCTCGAACTGTTCAACATGCTCGCCGTATTCCCCGTGGGCGTGGGCGGTGCCGGCCAGGATCAGGGCCAGCAGCGGGGTGGCCAGAATGCGCATGCGCGAGCGGGATGACATGGATGGAGTCTCCAGAGTTGAATGCCCGTAGAAGATAACGGTTCTCATTTGTGTTTACAAACCGGGACGGCCGATAGCGTCCCCCGGAAAGACACCGCTGGCGCGACCCGGTTCGCCGCTGCGTGGGTCTGTCGCTACCAGTACTGCTCGGTGGTCACGTGGCCGGCCTGCTTGCGGGTATTCGGCTGCATGCCCCGCTCGCTCAGGATCCGTGACGTGTCCTGCACCATGTCCGGGTTGCCGCAGATCATCACCTGGGCCCGGTCGGGCGTCAGTGGTTGTCCGGCCGCCCGCTCCAGTTCGCCACTGGCGATTAGCGCCGGAATTCGGCCCGACAGTGCGCCCGGGCAGGGCTCGCGCGACACTACGGGCAGATAGGTCAGCGTGGGCGGCAGGCTTTCGATCAGTTCGCGGTAGGCAAGCTCGGCGCGGTGCCGGGCCGCGTGCACCAGCACGATCTGCCGGAAGCGCTGCCAGGGCTCGTCGGTGCGCAGGATCGACAGGAACGGCCCCAGGGCAGTCCCGGTAGCCAGCAACCACAGGCTCGGGCCGTCGGGCACCCGGTCGAGGGTGAAACAGCCGGCGCCGCGTGGTGCCACCAGAATGGGGTCGCCGGGAGCCAGAGCCTGCAGGCGGCTGGAGAACGGACCCTCGGGCACCACGGTTGAATAGAACTCCAGCACGTCATCCTGCGGCGGGTTCACGAACGAATAGGGCCGTGCCGTGATGTGGCCGTCGATGGCCTGGGCCAGCCGGCTGAACTGACCGGCCTGGAACGGCACGGCCGGGGCACGGACCCGCAGCGAGTGGTGGGTGTCCGTCCAGTGATGATTGGCGATGACTTCGCCTTCAATCCAGCGGGCCATGGAGACTCGGGCGTTGAAAGAGGCGCGTGGCCTAGAAGCCGCGGGAGTCTAGCATCCGGCCGCCGGGCCGGCTGCGCTACCATGTGACTCGGGTATCACGCGAGCCTGTTCATGGTGCAAACGTCCATTCCCACGGCATTCGATGCCCGCGGCCACGATCACGCAGCCTGTGTGAACGCGGCACTGGATCACGCGGACCGTCTGTGCGCCGAGCGCGGCCTGCGGCTGACCCCGATCCGCCGGCGGGTGCTGGAGCTGGTGTGGTCCAACCACAAGCCGAGCAAGGCCTACGATCTGCTCAACCGGATCCGCGACGAACATCATGCCGCGGCACCGCCGACGGTATACCGGGCGCTGGATTTTCTGCTCGACGCCGGCCTGGTGCATCGCATCGAATCCCTCAACGCCTTCGTGGGCTGCGACGGCGACCACGGCCGCGCCCCGCCCAAGTTTCTGATTTGCCAGGCCTGCGATCATGTGGCCGAGCTGGCGGGTGGCCATGTGGACGAGGCGATAGACCGGGCGACCGACGCGGTGGGCTTCCAGGTAGAGGGCAGCGTGGTGGAACTGCGCGGCCTGTGCGCCGGCTGCGCGGCGCAGCGGTAATTCTCGACCCGCAAAAAAAGGCGCCCGAATGGGCGCCGAAAACAACGGAGCGAACGAAACGCCGTTGTGGAGGGGCGGGGCGCTAACCGCCGAAGGGCAGCCGGGCGGTCAGCCGGATATCGCGCCCGGGTGACAGGGCGTAGCCTTTGGAGGTGTCGAGAAAATCGCGGTAGTCCCCGTCAAGCAGGTTCGTCATGGCGACGTCCAGCTGGATCTGCGGACCGAGCAGGGTGGTGGGCGGTCACCCCGAGGGGGGCGCTGAGACTGAGCAGTGTGCCGGTCGCGCGCCGGTCGGCGTCTGGTGTCGGCTGCATGGAATGACTCCGTGCGGGCATGTTGGGTGTGTCGTCTCGTAATATGTAATAATATATCATTACATTTATGTCCCGGCCACCCCCATGCCAACCTGTTCCCTGGACAAGCTGGGTAGCGCGTTAAGCGGCCTCTGTCTGCTGCATTGTCTGGCCGGTCCGTTGGTCCTGGGTCTGGCGGCCGGCGCGGCGGTCGACCACCACGCACTGCATGGCCTGCATGCGGGCATGGCTCTGATGGTGGTGCCCGTGAGCGGCTGGGCCCTGATTGCTGGCGTCTGTCGTCATCGGCGCGGGGTGGTGCTGGTCGCCGGTGTGGCCGGGTTGGCTCTGATGCTGATGCCGATTGCGGGGCTGGAGGCCCGGCTCGGCCATGGCCCGGCACTGACCCTGACGGCCCTCGGCAGCGTGCTGTTGATGGCCGCCCACCACTGGAATATGTGTCTGCGGCCCTTAGAGGCTGATAGCCGCCCTTAGGGTCATTATCAGCGCATCCGGCCGGCCACGGCCGCCCGGGTTGTCAATGAATTGCAGATCGGGCTGCAGCGCCAGCCAGTCGGCGGCCTGCCAGCGGTAGAAGCATTCCACGGCCAGTTCACCGCGGTCGGTGAATCCCGCGCCAGGCGCCTTGCTGAACTGCACAAAGCTGGCCATGAGTCCGGCGCTGTCATCCGGCCGGTCAGTCAGCGGGCCGTACCACTGCAGACCCGCGCCGGCATGGTGCTGCACCGGACTGACGTCGGCGTCGGCATACCCGTACTGGGCGAACAGTCCCAGCCGCGTCCGGCCGGCGGGTCCGGTCACAAGGCTCTGATCCAGCACCAGATAGATGCCTTGGGTACTCGATTGACGGCCACCACCGAAACGGTCGAAATCGCCGCCATGGCGCCAGGCCCCGATGCCCACCCGGCCCGGCCGCCCGGTGACCCGGTGGTGAACCCCCGTTTCGACCACGCTGAACAGGCCATCCGGCGTTCCGAAAAACGTCGACGGGCCGCGGGTACCCGTGGCGACCCCGGCCTGGGTGGCGCCGTCGTATACGCCAACGCCAGCGTATGCACCGGATTTACCATGGTAGAAGAGGTTTACGCTGGTGGCGGGATCCGGATAGCTGGGAAAGCCCAGGATGGTTGGCGAAAACCCCGGCGAGGATTGGAGGAAGCCGCCGCCGTGCTCGACATAAGCGAACTCGCTGTTGGCATCGACCTTGCCAAACTTCAGCCGGAGTCGGCCGTCCAGCAGGTGATGTTGGTACCAGGCCTCGGTGATCGCGGTGAACCCGGCCGCATCGATGTTGGAAAAGCCCTGGAAATCGCCCACCAGCCGGGTACCGTTGTCGCCGGTCTGATGCATGGCGCTGACATGCAGTCGGCCGCCCGGTTGGTCGAACAGCGTCCGGGAGTCGATTTCGAAACCCGCCGTGAGTAGCAGGCGGGCGGCGGTCGAGGCAGCCGATCCGGCGCCGCTCAGCACGGCGCTATTGCCGCTCTCCAGAGTGCCGAAAACCCGATTCTCGCCTGTGTTCTCGCCCGCTGCCGGGCCGGTGAACAGGCCTGCGGCAAGCATCAGCAGATAATGTCTGCCACGGCGAAAATAAGCAATTGCTATTAAAATAAGCATTGGCTTATTCTGGCACTGGCGGCGGCCGAGTGATTCTTAGTCGATCAGTGCCACCGATTTCACCAGGGCGTAAAGCGATTGTCCGGGTGTGAGGTCGAGTTCGCGCATCGAATAGGCCGTGATCTCGGCCATCAGCATCTGCCCGTCAGTCAGCTGCAGGGTGGCGAGTACCCGATGCTCGTCCAGCGGATGCAGCTGCGTCAGTTGGACCGGTAGCCGGTTGAGCATGCTGATGCCGGCCGGCTCGGTTCGGGCCAGGCTCACATCGCGGGCCAGAATCCGCAGGCGTCGTTGCCGGCCGTCATGGCCGGCGGGGACCAGGCGCAACACCACGCCGCCCGGCGTGGTGAACGGCTGCAGACCATCGGCGCCGGCGGGCCCGAGGGTGCCGGCGAGCACGGATGCCGCGCCGTCCGGCGGCTGGAAAAGGGCGGAATCCGGTCGCGCCAGGGCGTCGGCCAGGCTGTCGATCCGCGTGAGCCGGCCGTCCTGCATGAACGCCACCTGCCGGGCCAGGCGCTCGACCTCCCGGGGATTGTGAGTGACGTAGAGCATGGGCAGATCGGTGCGCCGGGCCAGGTCGTCGATCAGATCGAGCAGGGCCGCGCGGGCCTGCCAGTCCAGCGCGGAGAGGGGTTCGTCCAGGCAGAGTAGGCGGGGCCGGCTGAGCAGCGACCGCGCCAGTGCCGCCCGCTGGCGCTCGCCGCCGGATAGCGTGTGTACCGCGGCGTCCAGCCGATGCTCGATGCCGATCCGGGCGGCGACCGTGGGCACATCGGGGCCGCCGGTCGGCGCCCGTCGGTGGGCGTAGTCGAGATTGCCGCGCAGGGTTTGGTGCGGAAACAGCGCGGCGTCCTGGAACACGAACCCGATGTCCCGCCGCGCTGGCGACCGCCGGCGGCGCCCGTCCTGCCAGGTCTGTCCATCGGCGGTGAGTTGCCCGCACACATCCGGTTCCAGCCCCGCCAGGCAACGAAGCAGCGTCGTCTTGCCGGAGCCGGAGGGCCCGAACAGCGCGGTTACGCCGTCCAGCGCCAGCGCGAACGGGCCCGTTTCCAGCCGAAAGCCCCGACGCGCCAGCGTGAGATCGCCCTGCAGTTTCACGGGGCGATCAGCCGTCGATCGAAGCGGCGGTTGAGGGTGTAGACCAGCCCGAGCACCAGCATCGCAAAGCCCAGCATCAGGCCGGACAACACATGCGCCTGGGCGTACTCCAGGGTTTCCACATGGTCGAAGATGGCAATCGACACCATGCGGGTAGCGCCGGGGATATTGCCGCCCACCATCAGCACCACGCCGAATTCGCCCACGGTGTGGGCGAACGACAGGGTCGCGGCGGTCAGCAGTCCGCGGCGTGACAGCGGCAGCACCACGGTCACGAAGCGGTCAAGCCGCCCGGCGCGCATGGTGGCGGCGGCATCCAGCAGTGGCCGCGGGATGGCCTCGAACGCGTGCACCAGCGGCTGCACGGCGAACGGCAGGGAATAGATCACCGAGCCGATCACCAACCCGGTGAAACTGAAGCTGAGCTGGCCCTCGAACCCGAACCAGCCCAGGGTTCGGGTCAGGGCACCGTCCGGGTTCATGGCGATCAGCAGGTAGAAACCGAGAACCGTCGGCGGCAGCACCAGCGGTAGCGCCACCACCGCCTCGATCAGCGGCTTGAAGCGCGACCGCCACTGCGCCAGGCCCCAGGCCAGCGGCAGACCCAGCGCCAGCAGCACCAGCGTGGTGACCGTGGCCACCTCCAGCGTCAGCCAGATGGGGCCGGTCTCCACATTGACGCCGGCAATCTCGATCAAGAGGATGTGGCTCCGGGCAGGGTGTAGCCGTAGCGCTCGATGATGGCGCGGCCTGCATCGGAGCGCAGGAAATCGATGAAGCCACGCGCCGCCGGTTTGCGCGGGCTGCGTTCGAGAATCACCGCGGCCTGGTCCAGCGGGGGGTGCATGGACGCCGGCACCCGCCAGACGTGGCCGCGGCCCCGCAACGGGTTGTCCGGATCGCGCAACTGGGACAGCGCCACGAACCCGATTGCCGCGTGCCCGGTGGCCACGTACTGGAAGGTCTGGCCGATGTTCTTGCCATAGGTTAGCCGCGGCGTCACGGGCTCGTAGGCGTCCAGGGCCTCGAGTACCGCCACCGCCGCCGCCCCGTAGGGCGCGGTTTTCGGATCGGCGATGGCCAGGTGGGCGTAGTCGCCCTCGATCAGGGTTGCGGCCGGATCGGGTTGCAGCGGCAGGTCGGCGCTGTAGAGCGCCAGCACCCCGCGGGCGTAGATGAAGCGGCTGTCCGCCACCGCCTTGCCCGTCGCCACCAGCTTGTCCGGACGGGCCTGGTCGGCGGCGAAGAATAGATCGAACGGCGCGCCCTGGTTGATCTGGGCATAGAGCGTCCCGGTGGAGGCGCTCGACAGGCCGACCTTGTTGCCAGTTTTTTCCGTGTAGGCGCTGGTGATGTCGCCCAGGGTCCTGGCGAAATTCGTGGCTACGGCCACCCGCAAGTCGTCGTCGGCGAGGCTGATACCCGACATGCTCAGCCACAGCGCAAGCGCCATCGCGACCGGCCCCGCCCGGGGCACTGATAGTCGACGGTGCCTCATTCGTCCACGCCCAGAATGATGTGGCTGGTCTTGATCAGGGCGCAGGCCCGGTCCCCCTCGGCCAGGCCCAGCGACTGCCGGCTGCCCTCGGTGACGATTACCGTCAGGCGTGTGCCGCCGGATAGAGCCAGCACCACTTCCGCGTTAACCGCGCCATCGTGAATCCGCTCGATGGTGCCGCAGAGACGGTTGCGGGCCGAGGTCCGGGCCGGTTCATCCCCGGGCACCAGAATCGGCCAGCTCGCCTTGATCAGCGCCCAGGCGGACTTGCCGGGGGCCAGCGCCAGATCGGCTTCGCTGTCGCGGGTGACGATCGCCACCAGTCGGTCGCCGCCGGGCAGCGCCAGCGTGACCTCGCTGTTGACCGCCCCGGTGCGCACGTCGCTGACCTCGCCCCGCAGGACGTTGCGGGCGCTGGTCTTCATCAGCAGCCTCCCCAGTGTCGACCATTGTTCGTGATCTTCGTCGCTGAACTGGCGTCGAATATCGTCGATCGCGGCGGCAAATCGGCGTTGAGAAGCAAGTAACGTCTGCCCCGCCGTGGTCAGCGACGCCCCGCCCCCCTGCCGGCCGCCCTGGCGGGTCTGCACCAGTGTTTCGCCGGCCAGGTTGTTGATGGCGTCGATGGCATCCCAGGCGCCCTTGTAGGTCATGCCGACATGACGGGCGGCACCGCGGATGGACTCGGTGGCCGCGATCCCCTCCAGCAGGGCAAGCCGCCGGGCGGAGATCGACTGCCCGCCGAGTTGCAGCACGATCGGGGCGATGAGGGCGGCGGTGGCGTCCTGCATACGTGATCTATCTGACTAAATAACGAAAATAGAGCGGCAACGGCGGCAGGTCAACATGTCGCGCCTCGCAGCGGCGAGGTTACTCTCGTCGAGGGCAAACTGGCTGCTGCGGGTACGGCGCAGGCGGCAGCACCCGTTCTGATGCGTTACCACCACCCCATTGCCGGCAACACTCGCGATATGCGGTTCGAATTCAGGAGTGTTCTGTAACTAAAGGGCTATCGACCGCTTGATCGAGGAGTGGGTGTCGTTTGTCCGGGCCGCCGCGATCGATGACATCCGGCTCCCGCGTGGTGGAGATCGGGGCCAGCCCGCCGTGTCGGTGTTCGCCAGGATCATGGAACGACCGAGTCGATGGTGATGGCAACAGGTTGCTTGTCTGCAGGGGATACAAGTTGTTCACCCGACGTCAGGTCGCCGGAAGCGGCGGCGGCATTACCACTTCTGGCAACGCGGGCAATCAGCATGACCTCCTCGTGACCCGAAAGGCCGCGATCCGGCACCATCGAGTCTCCGTCGTCCAGCGTCACCGTGAACGGCAGTTGGTCGGCTGACCGCCGAATCACCGCCAAGGGCATGGGCGGCCCGTCAACTGCCCTGGCGAAGACGAACACCGGCTCGCGGCCGGTGATGCGGCCGCGAAGCGTATCGCTGAGACGGACGCTCACTTCGATGGACGCTGATCCCGTTGCCTTATTCGTATTCCGGCTGTCCGCTATTAGTTCGCCGGAAGCACCTTGCGTGCGCTGCTCGATCTCGCGCAGATTGCGCTGAATGATGCGTGCGTCCTCACTTTCGGGGGGTACCTGAGCGAGTAGCGTCCGCCAGTGCCTGGCAGCATCGGTGAAATTGCTCTGCTGCGCAGCGGCGATGCCCGCGAACCAGAGTGCCTGCGGGTGTTTTGGGGCGGCTTGCAGTGCCTGTTCGAGGAGTTCGGCGGGCCGACCGACGAACGATTCCGGATCACGGCCTCTGGCCAGGGCCTGTGCGTAGGCGACCAGCACCGCGGGGTCGCCGGCGCGGAGTTGATAGGCCCGGGAGAGAGCGGCCACGGCTTTCCGGTTATCGCCGAGCGTGGTGTGGGTGCGTCCCAGCATCAGCCAGCCCTCGCCGTCGTCCGGGGCTTCATCCAGTCGTGACCGCAGCTTTTCCACCATGGCCTGGATATCGCGAGTCTCGCCGCCGCCGTCCTCGATGGCGCTATGGTTTGCGCCAATCGCGAGATAAAGGCTGATGGCGATCAGCGGGATGGTCGGAATGGCCACGATCACGGGCCAATACTCGCGCAGACCGGTGCCGGCCAGGCTGTGGTCTTTGTTCAGGTCGGGGGGCGCTGTATCCAGCAGCAACTGCCGGTCGAGTTCCTCGTGGGCGCTGGCCAGATCCGCTTCGTCAAGCAGGCCATCTCGATAGTCAGCATGTAGCTCCGCCTGCCGGCGATGGTAGAGCGCCACGTCGACTTCGTCGGCGGACAAGGTCGGCCGGTCTGCGTCCCTGCGCAGCAGTGGCCATGATACGAGGGCGATTGCTGCCAGCGTCATCACCGCCGCGACTGCCCAGAAAACCAGCATCACGAAACGTCGTTCCGATGATCGCTCAGGACGCGCCGCAATTGGGTGCGCTCGTTTGCGTCCAGTCGGCGGGGTGGAAGGTGATGACGGCGATGGACCGTCACGGCGAGCACGATGATGCCGGCCAGGAGCAGCACCGGCGCACTGAACCACAGCACGTAGGTTCGCGCCGTCACCGGGGGGCGGTAAAGGACGAAGTCACCGTACCGCTCGGTAAGGTGGGTTTTGATCGCGTCGTTTGTCTGGTCCTCCGCGACCATTTGATGCACGCGCTGGCGCAGGTCACCCGCCAAGCCGGCGTCGGACGATGCCAGCGACTGATTCTGGCAGACCACGCAGCGCAACTGGTGCAGAAGCGCTTCATAGCGGGCCTGCCTGGCTGGGTCGTCAAAGCCGAGTGGCTCCAATCCGGCCACCGGGGCTGCGACAACGATAAGCGCGACGAACGCGGTTAATATGGTCTGCTTTCGATATATTTGTCCCTTCATGAGCACGCTAGGTGCCCTCGCCCGGACGCATGATGGGGGACTGTTTGATCCGGACCCGATAGCGCCGGTCCGCGACGGCCAGCAAACCCGCCAGCGCCATCATGAGTGCCCCGCCCCAGATCCAGCGAATCATGGGCTTGTACTGTAATCGCACACTCCAGGCACCTTCATCCAGCGGTTCGCCAAGTGCCACGAAGAGATCGCGGAACAGGCCCGCGTCGATCGCGGGCTCGGTCATGCTCGAGCGACGCACCGGATAGTCGCGCTTTTCGGGCAGCAAGTCCGCAACCGGGTCGCCACCCTGTGTCACGGTGAAATAGCCCTGCGTACCCGTGTAATTGGGCCCCTGAACGTCGCGCACATCCTGGAAGGTAAAGCGGTAGCCGGCCATGGTGGCGCTGTCTCCGGGGCCGAGCCGCACGGTGCGCTCAACGCCGTAGGTTTCCACTGCGCCGGCGCCTATGATGAATACGGCCATGCCGAGATGCGCCAGGTTCATGGCGTAAACGCTGGGGCTGATGGCTGCCAACCCGCGGAACCCGCCGCGCAACTGCAGTCTGCTCCGGATGTTGACGGCGACGGTGGTGATGATCCAGCACGCCATGAATATGCCGATGGCCATACCCAGGGTGGTGCCATTCCAGTACACGGCTATCAGCACGCCGGTAGCGGTAAGCGAGACCAGCAGGGCCCAGCGTATGCGATGCGCTAGCTTGGTCGGCGTCATCCGCCGCCAGCTCGTCAGCGGGCCAAGGCCGATCAAGCCGGCGAGCACCAGCATCAACGGCACGAATACGGCGTTGAAGTAAGGGGGGCCAACGGAAATTCGTCCCAGACCCAGGGCTTCCATGGCCAGTGGATAGAGTGTGCCGATGAGTACGGATGCGCAGGCCACCATCAGCAGCACGTTATTGGCCATGAGCAATGTTTCCCGCGACAGCAGCGCAAATGTGCCCACGCTGCGGATGGCGGGGGCGCGCCAGGCGTACAGCGTCAGCGAGCCGACAACCGTTACCGACAGGAAGCCGAGGATAAATACGCCGCGGGCCGGATCGGAGGCGAATGAATGCACCGACGTTAGCACCCCGGAGCGCACGAGGAATGCGCCGAGCAAGCTCAGCGAGAAGGTCATGATGGCCAGCAGGACGACCCATGCCTTGAAGCTGCCTCGTTTCTCGGCAACAGCAAGTGAGTGGATCAACGCGGTGCCCGCCAGCCATGGCATGAACGACGCATTTTCCACCGGGTCCCAGAACCACCAGCCGCCCCAGCCGAGTTCGTAGTAGGCCCAGAAGCTGCCCAGCAGGATGCCGATGGTCAAAAACAACCACGCGACGGTAGCCCAGGGTCGCGACCAGCGGACCCAGGCCGAGTCCATCCGGCCGCCCATCAGTGCCGCAACGGCCAGGCTGAAAACCACCGCGAAGCCCACATAGCCGACGTACAGCAGGGGCGGGTGGATGGCCATGGCAGGGTCCTGCAGCAGCGGGTTCAGGTCCTGACCGTCTGCCGGTGCCGGCAGCAGGCGATCAAACGGGCTGGAGGTGAGCAGGATGAACAGCAGGAACCCCACGCTGATAAGCCCCAGGACACCCAGCGTACGGGCGCGCAGCACACTGGGGAGGCTACGGCTGAAACTGGCCATCGCCAGCGTCCACCCGGCCAGCACGAATACCCACAGCAGCATCGAGCCTTCGTGTCCGCCCCAGACCGCGGCCACCTTGTACAGGACCGGCAGATTGCTGTTGGCGTTCTCGGCCACGTAGCGCACCGAGAAATCGTCGGCAACGAAGGCATGGGTCAGGCAGCCGAGCGCCACGGCGACAAACACGAATTGCCCGGCTGCGGCGGGACCGCCTGCCCCCATCCAGCGTGCATTGCCTGTCTGCGCGCCAGCCAGACAAAGGCCTGCTTGGGCCAGGGTGAGGCAGAACGCAATGATCAGTGCGAAAAGGCCGAGTTCAGGAATCAAGGATTTGCGCCTTCCTTAGCGCGGCGTGCTGCGGTGGTCGGGAGGTGATATCACCTGCTCTTACCAGCGCGGGATGTGGCATAAAGGCAAGGTCTGCAGCGTTCGATTCGTTAATGCTGGACTGCCGTACCATGCTGGGAATCGCGGTCGCGTCCGGTCAGCGCGGACGCTTGCGGGGCATCGGCAACACTAGAGTTCCAGACGCGCGCCCAGAGTTACCGTGTGGTTGTCTTGGTTAGCACGCGACAGGTCGGCCTCGTAACGGAAGAAGATATTGCGGCCGCGGGTTAGCACACCCGTAACGCCCAGAGCCACTCGGTAGAAATCGCTGTCACGGGGGTCGGTCGGTACACCGAAGCGAGCGCCACCGGTCGTGGGCTGCGCGACGATCAGGCGCGGATCGTCTTCGAATTCGTGCACCCATTCGACAGCCGCTTGCGGCACCACGACGCCGAAGCCCGTATTGATGGCATAGGTGGCGTCCCCACCCACTGCAGTGCGCAGTGACTCGATATCCTGGTCCTCGTAGGCCAGCGGATTGGTGCCACCGCGTTCGCGATATCCGTCGATGGAGATGTCGGTATAGGTGACCCGGACCAGTGGCCCGTAATTCAGCGCCCCGTAGTAGAACTCATACCCGCTGCTGGCGCTGAGCGAATACTCGGAACCGTCGGTCTGGCCGATCGCTGTGCCGCCGCCTGCCAGTCGCCTGCGGGCGTCGAAGTCGTCAAACGCCATCCGTGCGAGGCCATCGATATAAAGATTGCGCCAGACATACCAGGCGATAAGCCCGGACAAACTATAGCTGTCGAGTTTCAGGCGCCCGTTACTGGTGGTGAATTCGGTGTCGTTGGCGACGTAACCCAGCGTTGCGCCAATCACGAGGTCCGGATTGACGCGATAGTCTGCGCCAACAGTGATGCCCAGCATGCTCAAGTCATTCCCGGGTGCATTCGCGGTCTGCTCCCGATCACCGAACCGGTAGTCTAGATTGCTGAACACGTTGAAGCGGCCGAATTCGGCGCCGGTTTCAGAGTCCGCAGCGCCGAGGGCGGCACCTACGCTCAGCCACGAGGCCGCAAGCCCGGCAATCGGTGATTGCAATCCCTTCGATCTGGCATTGCCTTCAAGTTCCTCGCGCTGGCGTCGCCGCTCCCGTTCGGATCGGCGCAACGAGTCGGTCAGGAACTCCAGGCTTCGTAGTTGCATTGTAGCGGCGGCAAGCCCCGCTGAGCCTTGCGCGCTCACCTGCCGCTGTGAGTCGGTAAGGTCGGGGTTGACCGTGACATCAAAAGAGTCACTCTGAGCTTCGGCCATGGTTGGCGCGAGCCAGGACAATGTCAGCAAGAAAGCGGCAAACGACCTGTGCCTTCGCCGCAATGTCGATGATGTCGCTCGCGGAGTTGATGGTTCCCGGCCGAAATGGCCGTGGCTCGCGTTCGACGCATCATTATTCCACATCAGCATGGCTGATCCCCCGCATGCTGTGAACCCAGCGTATGTCTTATCGAATGTAGCAGCCCGCCCGGACACGTGCTATGGCAGATGTTTTTCCATGTGGGCTTTTTTAGAGCTGATGTTGCTACGTAGGACTTTGCTCGTGGCGTTATCTTGACATAGCTAGGCAAATGCAGGAGCGTGCCTCTGACGTTGGGGCTGGGCTAGCAACTATGATTTCGGCGTGTATCGGAGGGCGTGGTTGGAAGGCCCATACGCTCTTGCTGCTTTTACTCCTGCTATCGACCCTGTCGGTTGCCGTACTTGCCGGCGTGGGGCATGCTGCGACCATTACCGTTGATACCGCCTCCGACACAGTTGATCAGGCTGGCGATTGCAGCTTGCGCGAGGCTGTCGAGGCCGCCAACAGCAATACCTCTATCGATGGCTGTGCCGCCGGCGACGACCAGGGCGAGGACAACGGCGATACCATCACCTTTGCCGAGGAATTGGCTGGGCAAACGATTACCCTGACGCAAGGAGCCCTCAACATTGGTCTGGGCCCGGGCGCGAACCCTCTGCCGTCACTGACCATTAAGGGCCCGGTGGAAGGCGATGCGAGTGCCCTCATGATCGATGGTGGCGCGCAGGATCGCGTATTCGACATCTCCAGTGATGCCCTGATCAGCAGTTTCCGGCTCGCTCACCTCACCGTTACCAACGGCCGCGTGGAGACCGGAGAGTTTCCCCCGGCGGAAGGCGGTGGAATTCGAGTGGTTCCGACGACACAGCTGGTGCTCGACGGTGTGCGGGTTGCCGGCAATGCTGCGGATTCCCAGTTCGCTCCGGCGCGAGGCGGCGGCGTCTTTGCCGGCGGACCATTTGCGATCAACGCCAGCGTGATCTCCGGCAACACCGCGACGGCTGGGACTGCCAACGCCGAAGGTGGGGGGCTGTATTACGCACCGGGTTCTTCGACCGGCGTGCCCGGCCAGGTTAGCGCCACAGAAATTTCCGATAACAACGCCGAATCCATGGACGGCGCAGCGCGCGGCGGCGGCATTTATCTGCGTGCCGCACTCGGCAGTCCGGGCGTTGAGGACATGATCCGGATCAGCAACAGCACGATCAGTGGCAACAGTGCTAGCGCGGACGGCGTCGAATCGGATGCCCTCGGCGGCGGCCTTTACGGTGAAGGTCTGGAACTGATTGTGGCGTTCAAAAACACCACCATCGCCGAAAACTCTGCCGGCACCGCCGCTTCCGCCGTCGAGGCGGGCGGCGGCTTTGCGGTGGCAGACGCCGCATTCGAATTGGCCAACACGCTGGTGGCCGATAACTCGGCTGGCGATGGGTCACCGGATTGCGCGGTCGTTCCACCCGATGGGTCGGCCACTATTTCCTCCCTTGGCTTCAATCTCATCGGCGACGGCAGCAGCTGTCCACTGGGGGCAATGGCCGGCGATCAGGTTGGTAGCGATACGGTGCCCATCGACCCTTTGCTCGGCGGATTGGGCGACAACGGTGGTCCAACGCGCACCCACGCCTTATTGCAGGGTAGCCCGGCCATTGACGCCGGCAATCCACAAGGAACGGAGACCGGGTGCCTGGACGCGGATCAGCGCGGCGAACCGCGTCCGATGGACGGCGATCGCAGTGGCGAACCCGTATGCGACATCGGCGCCTTCGAGGCCATCGCCAATCAGCCGCCGACAGTAGTCCAGCAGATCGGGGATCAGACCCTTAGCCTCGGTGGCGACGATCTTACGATTGACCTGGCAACCGTTTTCGAGGATCCCGAGGGCCAGCCACTGACCTTTACTGCCGAGTCCGATAATCCCGACGTGGCCACCGCTACGGTCGAGGGGGACACCCTGATCTTGACCGCGGTATCGGCGGGTACGGCCACCATTACCGTCACGGCCACGGATACAATGCAAGCGAACCGCCGGGTCGAAGTGCCGATTTCGGATGGCAGCGGTGGCCTGAATGCTGCTGCCGGCGGTTGCGTGTTGATGCCGGACGACAGGAAGGCGCCAGATCCGTTGCTTTGGCTGCTGATAGCCGCCGCGCTGGGCTGGCGTTACCGTCGCCGTTGGCTCGTGGCGCCGCATCATAGACGGCATTGAGTTCCATCGGCCGTCGTGACGGCCAGGAAGGCAGGTCATGACACACAAGGAATTCATGCACGTAGCTCCCCGCGCCGGTGCGTTCGCGCCCTCGGTTCTATTCGTGCTGATGCTCGCGGGCTGCGCCACCGGGGGGCAGAAGGCCGCCTCGGGCGGTGCGGAACCGGCCAACGCCTCAGAACAGATTGCCAAGATGCAGATCGTCGACTGTCTGCTTCCCGGGCAGTTGCGTCGGCTCGGTAATACGACCTACATGACACAGCGTCGGCCCATCAAGACCACGGCTGCCGACTGCAACATTCGCGGTGGCGAATACACCGCCTATGATAGGGCCGACTACAAGACCGCCCTGAAGGTCTGGTTGCCAGCGGCAGAATCCGGCGACGCCGAGGCCCAGGTCAATGTAGGCGAAATATTCGAGAAAGGGCTGGGATCCGAACCCAACTACGAAGCCGCGGTGATCTGGTACGAGAAAGCCGCCAAGCAGGGCAACGAGCGCGGCCTGTTCAACCTCGGCACGATGTATGAACAGGGCAAGGGCGTGGCAGAAAGCCGTGTCAAGGCATTGAACCTGTATCGGCAGGCCTGGGGGCTTTCCGAGGACAGTGTGATCTTTCAGGAGACAGCGCGGGCCGAACAGCGGAAGCTCGAGGCGAAGCTGAACAAGCAGCTCGAGCAGAAGCAGTCGCAGATACGCGCTCTGCAGAGTCAGATCGAGTCGCTTCAGAGCAAGCTGGAGGCTCGATCCCGAGCCGCCCAGACCAGTGCCGAGGACAAACAGGCGATGGCGGCCGAGATCCAGTCGCTGAAGGATATCGTGACCTCGTTGAACGAGTCGCGTGACGAGGTTCAGCAACAACTGGCGTCGCTGGAAGACGAGGCTGCGCAAGCGAATGCGGCACCGGAGCCGTCGCAGCAGGCGGCAGACGCGTCGCCCTCCGAGCCCGCGGACACCGACATCGCCAAGATGCGCGAACCCGCATCGGCCGATGCGGAAACGGGGGATCAGACCGATGGTGCCCCGGCCGATATCCGCGTCGACGATATGGACTTCGGGCAGTACTACGCCCTGGTGATCGGCAATCGGGACTACGTCAGTATCGAGGACCTGGATACGCCGATCACCGACGCCCAGGCCATCGCCAAGCTGCTCGAGTCCAAGTACGGCTTCAAGGTGGAGCGGCTGATCGACGCCGATCGGCTGACCATCATGAAGACGATCAACAACCTGCACGGCAAGCTCGACGATAACGACAATCTGCTGATCTATTACGCCGGGCATGGCAGCCTGGTGGATCTGGGTCAGCGGGATGTCGGCTACTGGCTGCCGACCAATGCGGACCCCCCGCCGGACGATTCCCGCTGGGTGCCCAACGAGTTCATCACTGGCCACCTTGGCCGCTTCAACGCCAAGCGGGTGCTGGTGATCGCGGATTCCTGCTATGGCGGGCTGTTGTCTTCCGCACCGGGGCATCTGATGCTTGGCGGTAACACGACGAACGTCAGCCAAGAGTACATGCGTTACAAGCTGCCAAGGCGCTCGCGCTTGCTACTGTCTTCCGGCGGCGACAAACCGGTAGTCGACAGCGTAGGCGACGAGCACTCGATCTTCGCCGGGGAATTGATAAAAACCCTGCGCAGCAACCAGGAAATCATGACCGTGGCGGAATTGTTCGAAACGCTGAACAGCGCCGTTAGCCAGCGGGCCCAAGCCAACAACATCAGTCAGCAGCCGGAGCTCAAGAGCATTAAGGGTGCGGGGCACGAGGTGGGTGACTTCTTCTTCGTGCCGCAACAGGTCAGCGGCCCGGTTGCGCAACGCTAAACCAGCGTTGCTGATCGCGCTTCGTACGGTCGGCTTCCGCGGGTCGGAAAAGCGGTGAGTGAACACGATGACAAGCCTGACGAGCCCGGCCGCAAGCACCGGGACGGCGACGGCAGCGAACCCACCGACGAGGATGCGCCGACCGAATTTGCCGGCAGCAACAGGGACGCTCCCACTGAAGTTACGGAGAGCAATCCGTCAGACCCTGAAGCGCCGACCGAACTAGCTGGTTACCCCCAGGATCAGGCCACGGAAGTCACCGCCGCGCCCACATCCGGTCGCAATCTGCTGGCGGGTATGCGTCCCGGCTACGTTCTCAAGAATCGCTTCAGGCTCGAGGCAAAGCTGGGTTCCGGCGCCATGGGGGCCGTATTCCGAGCGGTCGACCAGCGCCGCGTGGAAGCCGGTCACCACCATACCCATGTTGCACTCAAGCTGATCGCGGGCGCGTTCGCTCAGGATTCGCGAGCCTTCGTGGCGCTCCAGCGGGAGGCGGACAAGTCCCAGACGCTGGCCCACCCGAATATCATCACCGTCTACGACTTTGACCGGGACGGTGACGTCTTCTACATGACGATGGAGTCCCTGGTCGGCATGACCCTGGACGGCGTCATCGCGGAGGACGGGCTGAGCCGGGTTGAGCGGTTGAGCCACATCGTGGACATGGCGAACGCGATCGCTTACGCGCATCGGCGCAATATCGTCCATTCGGATCTCAAACCGCCGAACGTGTTCGTTACCGAAGATGGCACCCTCAAGGTACTGGATTTCGGCATCGCGCGCGCGTTCGCCGGCATGGACGAACAGGGTGAGCCAACCCGGGATCCCGGTGAGATTGTCGGCCTGACGCCGGCCTACGCCAGCTGCGAGATGTTCGAGGGTCAGGAGCCGCATCCAGCAGATGATGTGTATGCCATCGGGCTCATCGCCTACGAGCTGCTAACCGGCGAGCATCCATTCGGCCGCAAGCGGGCCACGGATGCCCGCACTGAGGGATTGAAGCCGAAACGCATCCGTGGCCTCAAGCGCTACCAGTGGCAGGCTATTGCGACGTCTCTCGCCTTCGATCGCGCGGACCGCTGGGCCGACGCCGAGGTCTTCCGGCGCAAGTTCGTCGGCGTCGGGCGGACCGTTCGTCAGCTGTCGGCGGCGCTGCTTCTGGCGTTGGCCGGCTTCGGCGCCTATCTGCTGTTGTACGAGCCGGCCGCCGGCCCGGACATTCCGTTCGAGGAGCTGTCTCCAGAGAAACAGGAGGCATTCAACGAGTTCATGTCGGAGGGCCAGACCGCAGCGAAGTTCGGTGATGTCAACGGCGCGTTATTCTACTTCGACAAGGCCTATCGCGTGCACCCGCGGAATCCGCGGGTCGTGGACGAGATCGACGCTTTGCTGGATCGCGTTTTCGTGCGGATGGAAGCTGAATCCGGACCCGAGGCCCGCGCCCACCATATCGAGCAACTCCGGGAACTGCAGAAATACGAGGCGCTGGAACAGAACGCGCGCCTGCAGGACAAGCTTGAAGCGCTCGCGAACGGCGCCGGCGACGGCTGAGGCGCTGTCTATCAGCCCCGGCCGAACAGGCGACGCAGGAAATCCATCAGCCCCCCCGAGTTGCCACCGGCGGAAGCTCCGCCGCCGGAGGGCAATTCAAACGCAAGTTCCGCGCTGCCGATACGGATGACGTCGCCATGGCTCAGGTAGGTGGACAAGCCCTTGTGCCCATTCACGAAGGTCCCGTTGGTGGACATCCAGTTCACCACTTTCCAGCGAGCCCCCTCGTTCACGATCTGTGCGTGTTGACCGGAAACGCTGGCGTCGGGGATCACCAGATCCACGCTATCGGCATCGCGGCCCAGCTTCCACACGGCGCCACTGTCGTCACGGGCCTTGAGTTCAATGACCGTGCCGGCACGATCCCCGGTCAGCGCGACCAGACGCGGGACGTTGCCCAGCGGCGGCAGGTCCAGTCGGCCCGCCCGATAGCTGTCGACCGCTTCCGAGGTGTCGGCCTCTGCGAAGAACTGGGTACCTGATGCATTTTCCAGACCGACGCCTTCCGACCACACTGAAGGAATCTCGGCGCCGCCGCCGGCACCGGGGGCGGCCAGCTGCGTGGCGTCATCGTCCGCCGGTGTTTCGACGCCGCCGGACGCCCCGGCATGGGTGACCTCGAAGCGGAAATCCCCGAGCAGGAGCGTGTCACCAGGATGCAGGTGGACAGTGGTCTTGACCGGCTGGTCGTTGACGAAAGAGCCGTTGCTGGAGCCGAGATCGGAAAACGTCAGGGTGTCGTCGGTGACCTCCACCATGGCGTGCTTGCGGGAAACACTGGAACTCATTAGCCGGATGTCAGCATCGGCACTGCGGCCGAGAACGGTTTTCCCGGCGGACAGTTCATGGTCGATGCTGTTGGTGGTATCGAAAAGGTGAAAGCCTGACATGGTATTGCCCGTTGTTGGGATCCGTTCAGTATCCGGGTGGGAAGTATTCCGAATGGCCGTCATCGCGGGCGATGGTGACCGCAGGCAGCAGGGGCAGGTTGTCGGGTGCCGGGCCGCTGTCATCGGCGGTGGCCAGAACGGCGGTGATGTTATCGGCGCCGCCGGCGTCCACTGCCTTTGCGACCAGTATCTCGAGCGCGTGATCGGAATCGGGTTCGGTTGCCAGTACGGCAGCGATTTCCGGCCCGCTCAGCATGTCGGTGAGCCCGTCGCTGCACAGCAGGAGCCGCTGGCCGCGACCAAGCGTACCTTGCAGCATCGGTACGTCGCCGGCCGGGATCTGATCTCTTCCCATAGCTCTCGTGATGATGTTCTTCCGGTAGCTTTCGCGCGCCTCGGTTAGTGACATTTTGCCGCTGGCCAGCATTCGTTCAACCTGCGAGTGATCGCGTGTGAGCTGGCGCAGTTCCCCGTTCCAGAGATAGGCCCGGCTGTCTCCGATCCAGGACAGCTCGAAATCGTAGCCGTCGAACCGTGCCACCACCAGGGTGGCGCCCATGCCGGGTTTGCCGTTGCCGTTCTCTGCCGCATCCACAACGGCCCGGTGTGTATTGGCAATGGCATCCGGGAGCGACTCGCCCGCGTCCAGGCGGTCGATCATGCCGGTTGTCACGATAGTCGCGGCGACTTCGCCCATGGCCGGCCCGCCCATACCGTCCGATACCAGCGCGACGCCCCAGCCGGCATCCGCGACAAATCGATCTTCGTTGAGCTGGCGCTTGCCGATATGTGTCCTGCCCTTTATTTCAACCAAAGCACTTGTCCTCGATTGTCATCGGCTTTCGCGAAGCAAACGGCCCGCTTCGGCAGCCACTTTCCCCGGTTCGAAGGCCTGCTCGTCATCCAGCAACCGGAACAAGGCGTCATAGCGCCGGGACGTCGTGGTGGGCACTTGCGCGGCCAGGGACTGCAGGCCGAGAAACAGCTGCTCGGCGTCGGCGTAATCGCGGAACCAGCCGTCCGCCGCCCTCTGCAGCAACGTCGTTTCCAGCGAGTGCCGGTCGTCAGCTGACAGACGCTGGCCGCGAAACAGTTCAGCGGCCAGCGCGACATTCTCACGTAGCTGCATTGCGCGGCTGCGGAAGTCAGAGGCGGTTTGCGCGGCGGCCGCATGCAGGCTGCGGTTGCCCCTCCGTATCACCTGTGCCAGGTCCGGATCGCGCAGTTCGACGATGATGCCGAGCATGCGCAGGGCATGGTCGTTCGGGCGCAGACTGCCGGCCTGTATCAGGCGCCGTTCCCCGGCTGAACGGCGTATCCCCGTATCCATGGGTCGATGGCAGGCATGGCAATCGAACAGTGACAGCTCCGGCGACAGCGAATTGCGGCCAATGTGATCCGCCAGCCGTGACAGGTATTCCTCGGATGCCGCAAGGTTGCTGGCCACCCAGCGTTCCACGCTTCCGGCATCGTTCTTGCGCCGGCTGTAGTCGGCGTCGACGACATGGTGTGGCGGCATGTTCGCCAGCCAGGTGTCCAGCTCGAAGCGCAACCTGGGATGACCGGCGGCCATCATTTCGTGCGTGATCTGGCGTTCGTCATCGCCCAGGTGGCAGGACTGGCACATCCGTGCCTGGAACAGGGGCTCCTCGGTGGGCGCCATGCCCTGTCGGAGGTTGTCAGCATGGCTGGTGTCGGGACCGTAATGCGAGTCGATCCAGGTTTCGGCGCCACCGTGGCAGGACTCACAGCCGATACCGTCACTGAGGTGAAAACGTTCTCCACGTTGACGCGCCGGTACGTAGTCCGTGTGGCAGACCAGGCACGCCTCGGCGCTGGCGGCATTCTCCAGCCCCATGTTGGCGGCGATCCGCTGCGACCACTCGTCTTTGAGGACTTCGAAGGCGTTGGCGTGGCTGTCGTACTTGGACCAGATGAAGTATTCGTTGAGCGCGACCGGGGAATCCTCGGCAGCTTCGACCCGTCCGTGGCAGGTGCTGGAGGCGCAGGTGGCCACACCCAGGTGTACTTGTTGCTCTCCCGGTTCGTCGGTTGCCCATGCCCCGCCTGCCAGTACCGCCAGAGCGGTCGCAAGACACGTCAGCAGGCTGCCGAAGCCAGTGCGGTGATGAACCATGGGTTACTCGCCCTCCCCCCGGGCATCGGTGGGCACTTCGTCCTCGACGTACCAGGGCTGACCTTCCTCATCCAGATATAGCTCGTGCATCTCCGATTGGCTCAGCGGGCGCGAGCCGCGTCGCCCGAATACTGCAATCTGCTCGCCGGTCTCATCCACGGCGCGATCGCGGACCAGCCCCCCCGACAGGCTGAGTGCCGGGCTGCTTGTCTCGCGACCGGCGATCCAGTGCGGATTCGGCGTTGGCGTGAATCCGTAGAACCTGGGCTGGATCTCGGGCGAGGTCAGCTGGATGACGTGGACGCCCGTGGCGGCATCGGCCACGTAGGCGAACAGCGACGCGTTGGTGGTGCCGACCACCACGTCGCGGCTGTCCCTGAGTCGGCCATCGGCGTCGTAGGTCTGTACCAGCCGCATGTTGCGCGGCCTGGCGATGTCCACGATCGCCAAGCCGTCGTTGCCGGCGGCGACGTAGGCAAACGTGCGCGCCAGATGCATCTTGTGCGCGTCGGCTAGCGGCACGGTGGCATCCGGCACAAGTTCGGCGTTGGCAGGATCGGTGACATCGACGACCTTGAGCCCGTCGGCATCGGTCACGAACAGATAACGGAACTGCAGTGCCGAGGCGCGTGCGTCGTTGAGGGGGACCACGTCGACCGTCCGCGGCGCCATCGGATCGTCGATGTCAAGAAGCACCAGCCCGGCATCCGCGATCACGTAGAGATAGTGTCCGCCCACGGTGATATGGCGCGCGCCGTCGAGGATGCCGTCCGCATTCCAGGTCAGGACCCGCTCGAGGAAGTTGTTGCGCGGTTCGCCGTCGGCGAAGGTATTGACGTTGACCAAGATCAGCCCTTCCTCAGCGTCGGTGATGTAGGCGTAGTTGTAGAGCGGGTGGAAGGGCTGCTCCTGGTTGGTCTCGCGCATCAGTTCGCCCTGATTGCGCGGCGGATGTATCGGCTGCGTCGTGGGCAGCGCCATGCAGGTGGCGTTCTCGGTATCGACGTTGGCGTCGTGGCCGAGTGGACTGAATGGTGCCGTGATGATGCGGTGAGAAAAGCCCTTGTTGTCGATCGACGCCACATCGAAGACCCGGAAACCGTCGGTGCCGGCGGCGGCGAACAGGTATTCGCCGCGAAGCTGCAGGCAGTCGATCTTGCCGCTACCGTGGTCGAAGCTGGTGTCGAGACGGCGCTCCTGCGCTTCGTGCTTCGCGAACCAGTCGGGGTAGGCGTAGCGATGCAGGTAGCTGCCGATCACCGCTTGTGGTTCCTCCCACTCGGTCACGCGCACGGCTTCGACGTGCTGGCTTTCGCCCACCCAGAGGTGGCGACCCACGAAATCGATGAATTCGGTGCCCAGCCCCAGCGTCTGGGCCATGGTCGTGTTGTTGGCGCCATCCGCGGACAGATGGCAATCGCTGCAGCCCTTGGTTTCGGTCTTGCGAACTGTGTGCGGGAAATGCGGATTGAACGCCTGGGAACTGAAGCCGCTGGATGCAATGGGTGGTTGCTGGATGTAGATGCGCTCGCGGTTGGCGTTGGTCGAGGACAGAACCAGTGCCGACGATGAGCGCACGGGGGCGTACTTACCGCCCTTGTAGGGAGCACGCTTGCCCAGCATGAATATCTGGTCGCGTGCGACCTGTGGATTGTAGGTGGCGTAGTTGCGGGTGACGCCGCCCTCGTAATGGTGGCGTTCGGTCTTTTCGTTGGCGTTGATAGGCAGGTGACAGCCGCCGCAGCTGGTGGTCCAGGAGGTGTGGCAGGCGTAGCACTCCATTTCCTCGTTCTTGTGCGCCTGGTCCTCGGGTGCGACATCGGCCCCCCAGTACTGACTGTCGGTATCTTCGGACATCAGCTTGGCGCGTGCCGCCTTGGCGTTGTAGGCCCCATGCTTGCTGTCCACCGAGTCCTTGACCAGGGAGAGTTCCCATTCCACGTCCGGATCAACCACCGAACGCTGGATGAGCTTGCCGTCCTGCCAGGCGAAGCGCAGCTTGCCGTCGGGGTTGCGCAGCACGCTCATGTCGGTTCCCCCGGTCACGCTGCTCGCCGGGCCGGATGTACGCAGGTCGGGGTACTCGCTGGCGGTGCCGTGGCAGTCGACACACTGCACCTCCACTGCGGCGGCAACCTCCCCGTACAGGTGACCGTTGCCGTGATTGTCCTGCTCGAAGTGGCAGTCCACGCAGTGCATGCCGACCTCGGCGTGGATCGATTTCATGTGCACTGCCTTGTCGAACTTGTCGGGATCGTCCCGCGAGACGATGTCGCCGTCCTCGTCCAGCAGGTTGCCTTCCCGGTCCTTCTTGAACACGGCCCGGAAATTCCAGCCATGCCCGTGGTAGTCGGCGAACTGCGTATCGTCGAGTTCAGGGTTGAGCTTCCAGACATCCTTGAGAAAATCGAGTTCGCCCCATTTGCCGCGCGGCGCCGCCCCCTCCGGATTGCGATTGAGCACTTCGCGCCGCTGTTCGTGGGACGGGTACTTCTGCTCCTCGGGCCACATGTGCGGGGCATCCGACTCGTAGTCCCACATGGTGTAGCCCAGGTAGGAATTCATGAACATGTTCGGCTGATGCATGTGGCAGACCATGCACTGGCTGGTAGGCACCGCCCGGGTGAAGCGGTGCTCGATCGGATGCCCCGAGTCATTCTTGTCGATCGTCGGATCGGCGGTCCGGCTCTTGCCCATGTTGCCGGCGTCGGCGTACGGCCCGGAGTGGGTGGGTTGCCGGTCGTTGGCGTACACCACGTGACAGGCGCTGCAGCCCGAGCTGCGGTAGTCGCCGGGCTGATCGTTGGTGCCCAGGAACCACAGCAGGGGATCGTTGAGTCGCGTCTTGGTCAGGTTGATCAATGGCACCGAGATGCGCGCGCCTGTCCCGGGCCCCCGGTTGGACTGACGGATATCGGGGCGGCCCGGTTCTTCCAGCTGCTGAATCCGCCCCAGCGGATTGGGTAGCCCGGTTTCGGGAAACAGGTTGGTGATGTTGCGGCCGCCGCGCTCGAATACCCGGAATATGTCGCCGGGCTTGACTGTTTCCCAGGCGGGCAGCGGCAGGATGTAATCCAGAATGCCGTGTTCACGCATTTCCGGTGTCGGCTCGATCGGTGCCTCCAGCTTTGCGGCGGTGCCGTCGGGCGTGTAGGCCTCGCCGAAGAACGAGCGCTTGTAAGGCAGAATGCCATTGTTGTACGCGGCGGCTGCCCAGAACATGGCGCCGGTGCTGTGCAGACTGCGCACGGATTTCTCGATGATCTCGGCGTGGCAGCTGCCGCAGGCCTCGCGAGCGGCCCGGAAATCGCCCGGATTGACGAAGCGTACGTATTCCCTGGCCTCGCGATTGAGTAGCGTATAGCTGCGCTCGGGGTTGGCCGAGTCGGGCCAGTGCCAGGTTTCCGGATAACGCGGGAGGACGTGGGCCTCACGCATGCGTGCCTGGGCCTGGGGATCATCCATCGGCACATCCGCTTCAAGCCGGACCGACGCGTCGCCGCCGTGGCAATCGGTGCATCCGAGACGCACGGCCGGGTTGTCGTGCATGGTGTGGCGGTCGGTTTCGGTGTGGCAGCTCATGCAGCCGGCACTCTTGCCTTCCACGGCATCGAGGCCCTGATGTGCGGGGGCTGGTGGGTGTGCGCGGTAGTCGCGCTCGACTGCCTGTTCCTTCTCGGCGGCCTGGACGCCACCGAGGACGAACGCGAGCAGCGCCCAGGCCAGCGGCAGACGCCGGGCCGTGGCCGGCACGATGTGCTTGTTAGTAGGTGAGTGTGGCATTGAACAACAGGTATCTCTGGTTGCCTCCACCGAACAGTTCCTCGTAGCCGTCCCCCGGCTGCAACTCGGCATAGGAAAGCCGCAGCACGATGTTCTGGCTCATCAGCGGGCGGTAGATCACGGACGCCGACAGGTCCAGGCCGATATCTTCGTCGATGTTCGCCTGCTGGCGGGCCACTTCCAGCACCTCAGTATGGTCGAAGCGCAGATGATTGGCATTGAAGCTGAGACGCAGCTCCGGGAGGAGGTCGAAGTCGGCGCCCAGGCCGAACAGCAGGATGCCGGGATTGGTGAAGTTTGATTGCCCGTGCTCCCGGGAGCTTCGCAGGTTGTTGAGCACGCCGTTTCGCTGCGATAGAGTCACCCGCCCGCCGCCGATCAGCGGCACCGCCTGGCGAATCCAGTAACTGGTGTCGGCGCCGGCGAACAACGGATTTTCCAGCACCGCGTCGAAGCCGGTTTCCTCGTCGTCGAATGGATCGTCGTCGCCGGAGCCATAGAGCAGGGAAGCCCGCCAGCGCATCCAGTCCTGGTCGAAGGACAGTTCAGCCGCCCCGAACCAGGCGTTGATATCGCTTTTTTCGCCGGTAAACGGCGCCCTGTCCTGCTCGCCGAAGGCGTAGTACAGCGAGGTGGTCAGATTGAGCCGGCCGAGGTGGCCATCGGTGTTGAAGCCGAGGTAGCCGACATCGTATCCGCGCGGGACCTCGAAGCCGATCGACGCCGGCCGCTGGATGAAGCCGTTCTTGTCGAAGAAGAAATCGTCCTCCCGATTGCGGTTGTACAGGGCAGTGAACTGCAGGAAGTGGCCCAGCTTGATCGCATCCTGCCAGTAAAGGTTGGCCACGAAGACGTCGTCCTCGCGCAACGAGGTGGTCGGATCGTTGAGGCCGCTGTTGGTGTCCTTCTCCAGCCGCCGGAACCAGGCGAGGTTGTACTGGAAGATGTTGTTGTCGCGGGTGCCGAAAAGGCGTACGCCGAACGGCTGATCCTGGAACAGGAAGCCGCGGAAGTCGGCGTTGAAGGGCTGGATGCCCACGCGGATGCTGTCGAAGTCGTAGCGCGTCGAGACGTTGCGCAGGTGCACGTCGATGAATGCGGTCTGCAGACCGACGAAACCATCGTTCCTGGTATTGCCGTTGGCGGGATCCACGTTGGTATTCAGGATCTCGTCCAGCCGCGTGTAGTTGTAGTTGAATACCGGGGTGAACCGGAACTCGTAGTCCGGCGGCTTGAACACCGTGTTGCCCTTGTAATAGACGAGCTCCACGGCGAGGTTCTGCAGCAGTTGCTGCTGGCTGGTGCCGCCGAGAAGATCGAGGTCGCCCGCGCTGCGCGTGCTCTGCACGCCCACCGGGGTGGGCACCTCGCGGTCCTCGTAGACCGTGTCGGAGATGGCGGTGATGTTGAAGAACCAGTCGTCGTGGATCGGGGTGTCGGCCTTGAGCGTGTTGCGGTTGTACGGGTCCCACCAGTTCTGCTCGTAGCCCAGCGAATCCACGATGCGCCAGCGGTCGGGTACGGCCACTGCGGTGGTGTAGTCGTCCTCGCTCGGCGCCGGCAGGCAGGGATCGCGTTTGCCCGGTTGTTGTACCTCGGCATCCGGCGACTTGCCCGGCACCCGGCGTTGCGGCTCCTTCGGGCCATCCGGGCGCCTGCATTCGGGTTCTGATCCCTCCTGCGCCATCACCGGGAGGGCGCAGCCGGCCGCGACCAGCGCCAGTAGGGTGCCGGTGGCCGCAAAGTACCGGCGCATGTTATTTGCCCTCGCAGACACGTTGCGCATCGCTGTCGTTGAACGGGGTGAACGGGCAGTTCACGTAGCGCAGGCGCTCGTTGTCCGGACCGACTTCAAGCCTGTCGGCACGGATTGCCGGCGGTGCGTTATTGACCGTAGCCAGTTGTTGAGCCGCCCGGTGCAAGCCCAGGAAGGCAATCATGTCGTCCTGGTCGATGCCGTCGCCGGAGACGCCGATGCCGCCGATCAATGTGTCACCACGGTAAATGGGCACGCTGCCGGGAAAGATCTGCGCACCGTTGGCAACGCGCGGTGCGGCGCCGCTGGCGGTGTCGGCGAACGGTACGCCGACGCAGTTTCGTTCAATGTCGTCGGCGGCCAGCCCGAACTCGAATAGCAGGTGCGATGCCATCGCGTTAAAGCTGAGATCCAGCTGCAGGCCGGTGGAGAACGGACTCCAGCGCCCGGGCGGCTTGCTGAACGGCCCCGGCGGCCGGCGGCCGGCCGGCGGCTCGTTGATGCCGTCGGGGAAGTTGGGGCGCGAAAGATTGCCGCCGGCGCGGTCGGAGAACGCCGTGCCGTCGCTGAGCGCCCCGGGGCCGATAAGATCTCTTGCGGCCGTCACGTAGTCACCCAGGGCGATGGCTCTGGCCGGCGCCGGCATGCGCAGGTTGGGCTGCACGTACTGCGCATCGGGCAACGCGCTGATGTAGGCGCCAGCGTCGGTGGAAGAGAACAGCGCCGCGGTACGAGCCTTCTGCAGCGATACGTCGGCGCCGAATACCGGGGCGTCGCGTCCGCGTACCATTCCCCGGATGTTGCCCTGCTCATCGACGATGGCAATGGTGACGCGGGCTGGCGAGCCCAGCGGCCGACGGATCTGTGCTCGGGCGCTGTTGGCCACCCCGAGTGCTTGCTGCAGGGTGACTTGTACTTCATTGGCTGTAAGGCCACCGCCGGCGGTTGGGGGGTAGCGCTCAGCGTTGCCCTCGTCGACGAATACGAAAGCATCCTGACCGGCGAAGGCGCTGCCGGAACCGGCGGCACGGATACCGGATTCGGGCTGGCCGAAGGCGGTGCCCGCGACAATGCCGCCGGTCGCATCGAAGTAGTCCGGCAACGTAATCAGGTTGCCGCCGCCCGCCGCCAGGTTGCGGGCCTGCCGTGCCGTGTCCGACATGCTGTCGAATCCGGCATCGCTGAAGCGCAGCACCTTGCCTTCCACCGTGATCCGCTCGGCCTGACGGTCGGTCGGGGCGGCAAAACCGAACGTTCCAGCAAGCGCGATGATCTCGTCCGGATCGCGGTCAACGTCGGTGACCATCGGATCGAGGCCGTAGACAAAATTGCTGGAGATCACCCCGACGCCGCCGACAGGCGTGCCGTTCTTGTACAGCGGAAAGCCGCCGGGATCGGCCGACAGGCCCAGGGGTGAGCGCTTCGGGCCGGGCCTGTTCGCGGCGGCGTCACCGGGCTGGCGGCGCGAGAAGTCCGAACAGGGCAGCTGGCTGAACTGGACGCCGAACAGCGGCCCGCCGGGTTGATTGTTTTCGCCGGGATTGAAATGGCGCTGCACGATCTGGTTGGCGGTGCGGGTGGAGAATGCGTTGCCCTCGCTGGACAGGAAGGCGCCGGTGATTGCCTTGGCAAGTGCGGCAAGGCCGTCGCCGGGCAAGCCGGTATCGACGGGTATCTCCAGGCCGTCCACGCCGCTGACATCGACGTCGAGCAGGCCGCTGGTGACGGACACGGACCGATTGCCGCTGGCGGGGACCACGCCGTCCATGCGGTACACCGCCAGTACGTTGCCCACCCGGTCGACCACGGAGATGGTGGCGACCGTGCCCATGGCCTGGGCCTGGGCCACGGTCTGGGCGAGCACGCGCTCGACATCGGCGTCGGTCAGGCGTACGTCGTCCACGGACGCGAAACTGGTGGCACAGCTGCCTGTGCAGTCAGTGCCGGCGTTGGACCCCAGCGCCGCCTGCGGTGCGTCATCGCCACCGCCGCCGCCGCACGCGGCGAGTGTCGCGAGTGCCAGTGCCGATACCAGAGGCCGCGGAATCCGGGCCATGTCACTGTGCCCCCATCGTGGTCATGCCGGGACGGTGGAACGAGTGGCAGTCGATGCACTGCAACGCGACGCCGGCGCTGCGGGTGTTGCCGTGACACTCGACGCAGGTCTCGAGGCCGGGCATCAGCACGTCGTGCGCCTCGTCGGAGGCCTCGGCCTTGTGGCAGCCGAGGCAGACCTCGTCGTCTTCGTCGTTTCCGGGCTCGAGGTGCGGTACGTGATCGAAGCGTGCGGACGGGAACCAGTCGGATACCAGGCGCACCGGTCGCACATGCCATTCCTCGTCGCGTTGTTCCACGGTGTGGCAGCTCACGCAACCAGCCTTGGTGAAAAGCTTGTCCATCTCCTGGTCGGCCCAGGCCAGGCCGCAATCCAGCGGATCACCCTCGCAGCGCCGGTTTTCCGGCTGCGAAGCAGGCACCCGCCGTGCCGGTGCCGGCGGAGGGTCGCGTTTTTGCAGGGCTGCCTGCCGTACGTAGAACTCCTCCAGGTAAGTACGCAACGTCTCCGGCTCGCCGTGCGGTAGCTGGCGGTCGGGCATGGCGTCATCGAAGGCCAGGCTGTGGCAGCCGGAGCAGGTTGCCTCCATGCTCACGGCCTGGAAGTGTTCGCCGTCGCGCTCGAGCGTGTGGCAATCCGCGCAGATCAATGCCCGGTCCTCGTGGCCGGGGCCATCGGCCAGCGAGACTTTTTCGTGATCGCGGTGCAGGTCGTGCGGGAATTTGAGGTTCGAGGCAGATTCCGTGACGCCGTCGTCCAGTGGTTCCCGATGCACGCGCCAGCCATCTTCGGACCGCCGCAACAGCGAGACCAGGAAGCGCGGATGCTGTTCACTGGTGAGCGCGGTGGCGGCTGGCAGCGTCGCCGGAGCGTCGGCAACCGGTGTCGAACCCACCTGTGCGGCGTCTGCCAGCCGCCGCTCCTGCTCCTGAGCGTGACAGTCGGTGCACAGGCTGTTCTCCCGCATCACCAGAGTAGTCGGCTCGTTGTGCTCGGCGTGGCAGTCGCGGCAGGCGCCCCGGAATTCCTCGACGACCGGATGCTGTGGCGAGAAGTGGGCGGTGGTCTCGTTGTGGCAATCCAGGCAGGCGTCGTTGCGTACCCGCTCGAACGGCTCGACGTGGCAGACGTTACAGTCTTCGGTGATCGACGGCAGGTGGTGGGCGTTGGCCAGCTTGCCGCTGGACCAGATCTGATCGGTGGGTGCCCCGTAGCGGGCCATCTGCTCGCTGACATCCTCGTGGTAGAAAGCGAGCAGCGGCAGCCCGATACCCACAGCAGCAACCACCGCGGCCAGAAGATAGCTGTAGCGGCGTGTGCCCGGCAGCCGGAGCCGGAGCTCGTCACGCAGTCGTTCCTGCACCGGCGGAACCGCGTCGGCATCGATGCGCACCTCGATGGCGGCGTCAAAGCCGGGCGGTGCCGCGATGCGCGCGACGCGATGCGGCCCGATCCAGGCCCATTCGTCCTGCGTCAGCGTCGCGCGCCGGACTTCGCCCTCGTCCAGCCGGATGTGGTTGGATCCCAGGCAGCCGATCTTCAGCCGGCCGTCGCGCTTGGGCCGCAGCCAGGCGTGCTCGGCCCCGATGCCATCGCCGAACAGCTGCAGATGCTGGGCCTTGCCGCGACCGGTGTACAGCGTGCGACGCGTCAACTCCACGTCGCGCTGGTCAAGCACCTGCTCGCCGCGTACCCGGATCTTGCGAACCAGAATCAGCATGGCGCTACCAGTAGAAGAAGACCGAGAGCACGTGCGCGCTCAGGGCGACGAGCAGGCCGACGGTCAGCGGGATGTGGAAACAGAGCCAGAGCTTCAGCCGTAGCTGCAGACTCAGTTCGCGGCGGATGCGCTGAAGAATCTCGGCCCGGCGTCCGAACACGTAGAGCAGATGACGCAGTCGCTCGGCCTCGCCCTGCTTGCTGGTTTCCGGAATCTTTCTTACCAGGTAGTCGATGACCGCCTGCTGGTTATCGTTTCGGCGCGGGGCCGCACCTCCTTTGCGCTTGCCGGTGTCGGGCAGCAGCACCCGGGAGCGGTCCCGGGCGACGAGCTGGTCTCGGAAACCCCTGCCAAGGGCGGTGCGTTCGAGCGCGCTGTTGACCACGGCGTGCACATCCTCATCGCATCTTGATGCGGTTTCCAGCGCTTCCCGGTCGATTCGGTCCAGTTCGTCGAAGCGCTGGTCGGGCGACTGGTTGCCGCGGTTGCGGACCAGCAGCCCGGGGAAGCGCAGGTAGCTGTAGAGCCCGTAAAAGCCGCTCAGCACGACCCCGGCCAGTAGCACGTAGGCCAGGGTGTGGACGTTGGCGCCGAACTGGAACGCGCAGTGAAGGGTGGCTACCACCGGCAGCGTCAGACCCAGATAAACGTGCGCGGAGGCCCAGCCTTCCAGGCTGCCGCGGTGGCTGCGGTAGCTGCGCTTGCGAATACCCAGCCATGCCAGCCAGAGGATCAGGGCTGCGCCTACGCCGCCCAGGGTGTAGCCCTGCCAGGAGCCGCCGTTACGTGGCAGCCCGGGATCCTGGCTCAGATACACCGCAACGCTGGCGGCCACCAGTATCAGTGCCCACCAGAGGTAGCGGCGCCCCCCGTACTGAAGAATGCTGACGTGCAGGGCATTGCCCTCCTACTTGTTGCCTACCAGATCGGTGAAATCCTCCGGGCCGATCCGGATGGCAGCCCCGGTCGGACAGGCCTCGACACAGGCCGGTCCCCCCTTGCGTCCGACGCAGGCGTCGCACTTGACGGCCTTCTTGCCGGCTTCCTTGGATTTCGCGGTGGGCACGGCCCGTGGGTCTTCCCCCGGTCCGGGGCCGCGCCCGAACAGTAGCCACTGGATCAGCCCCGGTTTGCTGGGCGCGTCGTACGTCATCTTGATGACGTTGTACGGGCAGTTGCTCTCGCAGTTGCCGCAACCGATGCAGGTGTCGTCGATGAACACCTCGCCGCTTGGCTCGCGGTGGATGGCGTTCGGCGGACACTCCTTCATGCAGTGGGGCTGCTCGCAGTGGCGACACGCCATGGGCAGATTGACATGCGCGAATCGTGCCCCCGACTTGCGATCCAGCCGGGAGATGCCGTCGTGGGTCTCCGCGCAGGCGATCTCGCAGTTGTCGCAGCCGATGCACAGGCTTTCGTCGATCACCAGCGCATCGGTTGCCTCGCCGACTCCCTGCTCCATCAGGAATGAAATGATGCCGCTGCTTTCCGGCACCGACTCCATCCGTGAAGCGTGCTGCAATTGTTGGGAGGTCTGGTGTTGCAGCGCCGGAATGGAGTCCGGCGATTTTCGCAGCAGTTCCAGGAATTCGGGCCGCTCGATCTCGATAACCTCGGTGCGCACGGCGGCAACCGCCATCTCTCGCCGTTCGGGATCGCCCATCAGCGCCATCTGCCCGAAAATCTGCCCGGACTGGGGCTGGCCCACTGCAATGTCGTGACCATCCCGGCGGCTGGTCAGCGCCACCGTGCCGCTGCGGATGAGATACAGGCGATCGCCCGTATCGCCCTCGCTGTAAATGGTGTCGCCCTTGTTGAAGCGATTGGTTGTTGCGCGATGGGCAATGTCGCGCAGCGCACTGTAGGAAACCGACGGCGCGAAGAACTGCTGCAGGGTGCGCTGCAGGAAAACCGTCTCGATGCCCTGTGCCACCTCGCGGTTGGCGGCCATGAGCTTGACCATGGTTCGGCGCGGCGTCTCGATCAGGATGGTGTCGGCGGATACCCGGGCGTTGCCGATCCGCGGGCGACCCGAGAGTAGACTCATCTCGCCGAAGAACTGGCCGGGCGTAAGCGTGGTCTCCGGCCCTGATCCCGAGCTGAGGGTAACCTCGCCCTCGACGATGGTGAAGAACGTGCTGGTGTACTCGCCGTCGCGGAAGGCGTGGTCGCCGCCGCGCATCAGCTTGGTGATATCCGGCTCCTGGATTGGCTGCCGCGATTTCGGTGGTTTGCCGGCTTCCGTACGTCGCTGGTCCTCGCCTTCGCGCGCTGCCCGGATCTCCGCGATGCGTTTGTCGCGTATCTCCCGGCGGCGTTTCCCCAGCGCCCTGAATTCCCCCTTGTCGCCGACCGCATAACAGATTTCGCTTTCGAGGATCAGTTCACGGAAGGCGAGCGCATTCATGCGCGCGAACATCGGCACCCGTTGCTGGTAGAGCGAGAGCACTTCGTCCACATCCGCCTGGTAGGGCAGCAGACCGAATTGCAGTTGCAGCAACGGGTGCTCGACCGGCTTGACCTCGTTTCCCCTGATGTACTCGATGACATCGTGGCCCTGGTTCATGGCCTGCTTGATCAGCGGATAGCCGGCCAGCGCGCCGATCACGTGCAGGCCCGGCACGTTGCACTGATAGCGGCCGTCGAGTTCCGGCAGGGCTTCGGGCGATTCGCTGGGCAGCTCGATCCCGCAACTTTCCAGAAACTTGCGCGGCGGGATGGAACCCAGGCGTGCGATCACCCGGTGGCAGGGCAGTTCTTCCACTCCGTCCGAGGTTTCGAGCACGACCGTCCCCGGTTGACCCGGCTGGTCGGGCAGATGCAGAGATTTGACCTGGCTGTTGTAGCGGCAGGACAGGGCTGTGTCGCGACTGTTGAGAGCTGCGAGGATGGCGTCCAGATTGCCCTGCTTGGCACGACTGAATTCGCCGCGTCGGTTGACGATGACCACCCGGTTCCTACGGGTGAGGCCGATGGCATTCTCGATCGCGGCGTCGCCGGCTCCGACCACCAGGATGTCCTCGTCGCCATACTCGTCGGGATCGTCGAGCTGGTACTGGACGAACGACGAAGTATCGCCCTCGACACCCAGCCGGCGCGGGTTGCCCTGGGTGCCGATGGCCAGGACTACGTGTTCGGCTTCGACGATGGAGCCGTCGGCGCAACGGATGGTGAAGTCCCCGCGTCGACCGCTGATCCCGGTGACTTCGGTGTCACACCGCAGGTTGATTCCGACCGCGCGTGCGTCTTCTGCCCAAGTGTCCAGGATAGCTTCGCGGGTGCCCGCGCTAAAGTCCACCGGGCTCCTCAGGTCGAGGTAACCCGGCTCGTCCATCACGTGCTTGCCCTTCTGGTACTTTTGGATCGTGTTGGCGAGAAGGGCGCTGCTTTCGAGGAGAACGTGGTTGGGTTCAGCGGCTTCGCAGTCGTACTCCGCTGCGCGCCCGGCTGCGCTGAGTCCGGCCGGACCTGCCCCGATGACCGCTATGGTGTAGCGCGTCCCCATCAATGTCCCCCAACGCCTCAGCGTAGTATTGGTGCTGGCGTATATGGCTCAGACTACAGATTTCGAGTTTCAAGCAAAACCCGCGGAGCTGGCGCCATGTCGATGCGTGATCGCTTCCATGAGCCGATTGAGCTAGGTTGGGAATCGCCAGTCGACGCAGCCAACAGGGGGCGATCATGGCGATATCCGATCATGTGAATCTCGAGCAGTTTATGGCCGGCGTGCAGCGTCGCAATCCGGGGGAGACGGAATTCCACCAGGCGGTCTACGAGGTAGCCGTCGATATCTTCGATTTCATCCAGGACAAGGAGATCTACCACGAGGCGCAGATTCTCCGCCGCATCGCCGAGCCCGACCGGGTGGTCTCGTTTCGCGTGTGCTGGGAGGACGACAACGGTAACGTCCGGGTCCAGCGCGGCTACCGGGTGCAGAACAACAACGCCATCGGCCCGTACAAGGGCGGCCTCCGTTTCCACAAGAGCGTGGACCAGAGCATTCTCAAGTTCCTGGCCTTCGAGCAGACCTTCAAGAACAGCTTGACCGGCTTGCCCATGGGCGGTGCCAAGGGCGGCGCGGACTTCAATCCCAAGGGCAAGTCCGACAACGAGGTCATGCGCTTCTGCCAGTCGTTCATGACCGAACTCTACCGCCATGTGGGCGAAGATACCGACGTGCCCGCCGGTGATATCGGCACCGGGGCACGGGAGATTGGCTACATGTTCGGTCAGTACAAGCGCATCACCAATCGCTACGTGGGCGTGCTTACCGGCAAGGGACTGGAATGGGGCGGCAGCCTGGTGCGCACCGAATCCACCGGCTACGGTGTGGTCTATTTCGCCGAAGACATGCTGGCCCAGGCGGGCGACGACCTGGAGGGTAAGCAGGTGGCGGTATCCGGCTCCGGCAACGTTGCCACCTTCGCCGCCGAGAAGGCTACCCAGCTGGGTGCGCGCGTGGTCACCATGTCCGATTCCGACGGCTTCGTGCATGACCCCGGTGGCTTCACGCAGGAGAAGATCGATTGGGTGAAGCGGCACAAGACCCACTACCGCGGGCGCCTGTCGGCCTATGTCGATCAGTTCAAGGGCGCGACCTTCCACGCCGGCGAGCGGCCCTGGTCGGTGCCCTGCGACATCGCGCTGCCCTGCGCGACTCAGAACGAACTGGGGCCCGATGACGCCCGGCAACTGGTCGCGAATGGTGCGCGCATGGTCGTCGAGGGCGCCAACATGCCCACCACCAATGACGCCGTGAAGCTGCTACGGGAAGCCCGGGTGCTGTTCGGGCCGGCCAAGGCGGCCAACGCGGGCGGGGTGGCCGTCTCCGGGCTGGAGATGAGCCAGAACCAGACCCGCATGGCGTTGCGCGAAGATGAGCTGCAGAAGCTGCTGCGCGAGATCATGCGCAATATCCACAGTCGTTGTCTGGCGTATGCGGACCCGCGTAGTGACTATATCGATTACGCCAAGGCCGCCAACATCGCTGGCTTCAAGAAAGTGGCCGACGCCATGCTGGCATTCGGTGTGGTTTAGCGTCGGCCTTCCGGTTACCGCTGCGCCCCATGAGGGGTTCCCGACATGCGGCGCAAACGGCCGTTATGCTCGGCGTCAGGAGGATGCCAGCGGCCAGGACACATGATGCAGGCTGCCGTCCCAGCGCTCCACCGTCAGCCACAGTGCGGCGTCCGCCGAGATATCGGCCGGGGCTGGTACGTGGGCTTCGCGCAGCACCTCGCCACCGTGCAGCAGGCCCGCGGCCGGTGAGAGCAGATCCTCGACTGCTGGCGCCCGGTCGCCGATGGTGAGCACGGCGGTGCGGATCTCGGCCGCCGGGCCGGCGTCGAAGCGCACCGTCATGTCCAGTTCCTGTCCGGGCCGCGGTGGCCAGTGGCCGGCGGCTCGCGGTTCAACCTGCCAGGGACCAACGGATTTCGGCGCCAGCACTGTGGCGCCGGTGGCCCCGTCGGGCCCCATTGCCAGCGTGGTGGCCAGGAAATACAGCGGCAGAAGCAGCAGCGTGGCGTTGATGTGGTACTTGAATCGCGTCCAGCGCATGGTCATTCCGCCTCCGCCACCAGGCCGGCCTCGCCCGCGCGGCGGGGGGCGCGGGCCTTTACCGGGGCGGTGCGCTTGTGCCAGACCAGCATGCCGCTGAAGATCATTAGGCTGAGCAGGGTGCCGAAGGCGAACCAGATCAGCTTGGAGATCAGCCCGGCGAAGTCGCCGAAGTGCAGCGGGTCGGCCAGGCCCTGCAGCCACATCAGGAAGCTCATGTCGTCCACGTCGCGGCTGCCGCCGACGTCGCCCGAATAGGGGTTGATGTAGGCCGCTACGCTGAAATCGCTGTGCAGCGGGAAGTCACCCAGGCCGTAGATCTCGGTGTGGTGATAGCCGCTCTCCGGCAGGCTGATCCAGCGCAGGTCCAGACCCGGAATTGCCTCATGGGCCTTGGCCACTGCGGCGTCGATCCCGACCTGCTCGGGTGCGCCGCCTTCGACGACGGGCAGTGCCTCCCGTTCAATCATCGGCGCCGGGGGCAGGATGGTGATGTCGTTGTCCCACAGAACGCCCTGGACGAAATAGAACCCGCCGGTCAGGCCGATCACCGCCACGAACGGAATCGACCAGGTGCCGATCACCCGGTGCAGGTCGCTCCAGAAGATGCGCCGGGTCAGCCGCGTGCGGATGTACGGGCGGTAGAGGGATCGCCAGAAGCGCTTATCCACCACCACGGCGGTGATCAGCGACAACAGCAGCGGCATTGCCAGCAGCCCCACCAGGTAATAGCCCCAGCTGCGGCCGTTGTGCCATGGCACCAGCAGCCAGCCGTGCAGAGCCCGCATGAAGTCGGGGAAGGTCACGCCTTGGCTGAGCCCTTGCACCTCGCCGGAATAGGGATTGACGTACGCGGTGGCGTGGCCGCCTTCAGGCAGCGACACCGACACCCGCGTGGCGAGATACGGCTCGGTTTCCTGGATGGAGTGGATCGCGGCCTGCGGCCAGCGCTCGGTGACCGCGCCGGCAATGCGGTCATACCCGACGTGGGTCGCGGTTTCGCCCTGACTGGCGCGCACGTCGGGATTGATTAGCCAGGTGATCTCGTGACTGACCGTGGCCAGGGTCCCGGTGACGCAGACGAAGAACAGCAGTATCCACAGCGGCAGCGACGCCCATCGGTGCAGCGCGAACCACAGGCCGCCGCGGATGGCGCGGTCGCTCTTGGCGGTCTGCGGGTCCGGCGGCCGCAGACAGGGGCCGGTGCGCCGGGCGCGGGAGGTTTCGCTGGCCATGCGGTATCAGGGCGACAGGTTGTAGTTGAAACCCACCTGGAACACCTGTGGCAGCCCCGGCCGGGCGCCGAAAGGGCGGCGGGCGACGATGTAGTCGTTGTCCAGCAGGTTGTCCACGCGGCCGATCAGGGTCAGCGCCGGGGTCGCCTGCCAGCTGGCGGCGAGATCCACCACGGTGAACTCGTCGGTGCCGGTGTCGTCGGGAATCGAGCCGCTGCCGGCCACGTCGCGCATGGCCGACTGGTAGGTGGTGGACAGGTTGACATCCCAGCTGCTACCGGCCAGCCCGATGCGGGCGTTGGCCCGGTGTTCCGGAATGTAGGGCAGTTCATCCCCAGCCTGCACGTTGCCGAACTGTGGATTGGCGGAGGTGAAGCTGGTCTGGAATTCGGTGTCGGTGTATGTGTAGGTCAAGCCTAACGGGATGCGCCAGCCGCCGGTCAGGCCGAAGCTGCGGTTCCAGCCGGTCTCGATGCCCTGGATGTCGACGCTGCCGGCGTTGATCTGCTGGTCCAGGTTGGCCGCGCCGCAACCGGCGGAGAATGTGCAGACGGCGGTGAGGTTGCTGTAGTCGCTGTAGAAGGCCACCGCCTCGAGGCGGCCCATGCGCCGGCTGTGCCAGCGGGCGCCGGCTTCGTAGTTAATCGCCTCTTCCGGCTCCACATTGGCCTGCGGGCCGGGGGTGGCCGGCGAGAATCCCTTGTGCACGCCACCCAGCAGGGTCAGCGACTCGTTCCAGGCATAGCTCACGCCCAGGCCCGGCAGGACCTCGGTGTAGTCGTCCTCGCTGGACACCTGATTGAGGCGGTCGGTGAACTTCACCGAGATGGTTTCCACGCGCACGCCGGGCACCAGCGTCCAGTTGCCGATCAGAATCTCGTCGCGTACCCAGAAGGCGACGGCGTCGGCATAACCGGTGTTGTTGGCGGTGATGGCGCGGGTGCTGTCCTTGCGCTGTGGGCGGCCGTCGACCATCTCGTAGGCGAATTCATCATGATCCCGCCGGATACGGTCGGAATGCACTCGCATGCCCACTTCCAGTAGATGCAGCAGCGCGTCGTCGTTACCGGTGAAGAACTCCCAGTTGAGATTGCCCTGCACGCCGGTGGATACAAACGTCCGGGCGTTGGTGCCGATCAGTAGGTCGTCGGCGTCGACGTTCGGGTCGCTGTCGCGCTGGCCGGTGAGGGTTTCGTAGAGCAGGCGGTTATTGGGATCGTCCGGGTTGGCCAGCACGTTGCGCACGTCGGCGCTGCGGAAGTTGTTGAACTTGCGCCAGGCGCGGTCGAATTGCTGCCAGTAGCCAACCACATCGAGATCGCCGCCGAACAGGGGCTGGGCCCAGCCGATGCGGGCGCCCTGCCAGTCCCAGTCGAAACGGCCCTCGGCACTGCCGGCATAGCGGCGGTACGGGGTTGCCGCGAAATCCTCGTTGGTCAGGCCGAGATAGGTTTCGTCGGAGACCTCGTCGGCGTAGCCCACCCGCATCCGCAGGGTGCCGGGGCCGATCTCGTAGCGGCCCTTGATCAGGGCCTCGTTCTTGTCGAAGCCGGTGTCGCCGCCGCCGTCCAGCTCCTTGAAGCCGTCGCTGGCCAGATGCACGAATTCGGCAGACACCCCGAGCGGCCCGCTACTGGTGCCGCCGCGGGCATGCACGCGGCGATAGGCATCGCTGCCGCCGGCCACTTCCAGCATGGCGGACGGGTCTTCAGGAATCGGCTGAGAGACCAGATTGATCGCCCCGCCGATGGTCTGCGGGCCGTACTGGATGGCCGACGGGCCCTTGAACACCTCCACGCCGCTCATGCGGGTGGTCAGCGGGAAGTAGTAGGCCGCCGGGGCGGAATACGGCGCCGGGGCGATCAGCACGCCGTCCTCCATCAGGGTGATCTTCTGGCTGCGGTCGGAGCTGCCGCCGCGCAGGCCGATGTTGGGCCGCAGACCGTAGCCGTCCTCTTCGCGCACGTATACGCCGGGCACCTGGTTGAGTACGCGGTTGATGTCGTCGTACTGGTATTCCTTCAGCGTTTCCTCGTCCACCTTGTGGGCCGAGCCGGAAACCCGCCCCAGTTCCTCCTCGGAACCGAAGATGCTGATGGACTCCAGCGAGGCGGCGTCGTCCTCGTTGTCCTGGGCCCAGGCGGCCGGTCCGGCAACCGCCAGGCATAGCGCGAATATCCAGTGGCGTCGGGTCATGGGCATGGTGCGTCCTGTGGCAATCGTCATCGTCCCGCGGTGAGCTGCAGGCGGCGATGGAGCGTGGGTGGCCCCGATGGGGCGTCGGTAATCCATTCGGCATCGGCGAGGCCAGGTTCGACCGCGGCCAGGTTGGCCTGCGGGTCGATCATCGGCTTGGAAGGCCGCCCGTTGAGTGACACCAGCGAATCGGCATACACCTCGACCGGACCGTGGCCGCGCCGGTTGAAGTCATCACGGATGTGGTGCGCCAGCTGCAGCACCAGATCCGGCTGTCCGGCCATCTCGCGATACTGCAGTTCGGTGAGGTAGTCGTGCGGCGTGACCACCACGGTGCGGCCTTCGTCCGTGACCACCCGGTAGTTCAGCGAACCGGACTTCTCCCGCAGCATCACCCGCCAGGAAAAGCGCATGCCCTGCTCGTGCCAGAGCACGGTGCCGGGATAGGCCCAGTGGCGCAGTGGCATGATGAACTGCACCAGGCAGAAAGCGGCCACAACCAGCGCGAATGCCGCGCTCGTCGGCCGCCAGCCACTTCCTTGCCCACCGCTCCCGCGAGCGGGAGAGGGGCTGGGGGAGAGGGCGCCGAACAGCCTGGTGATCGAAGCCGGCAGCCAGCTCTGAAAAAACGGCATCCACCGCCGCGGCCAGTCCGGCTCGAAGAACACTAGCACCGCGAACACCATGATGAAGGGGAACAGCCCGATCTGGAAAAACAGGTGCGTGAACAGGTGGAATACCAGCACCACCGCGAACGCGTAAGGCCGGGTCACCCGCCACAGCAGGAACGCGATGATGGTGGTGTCGAAGGCGAACGCGAACCACGAGAACGCGTAGTGCACCCAGGGTTCGGCCAGAAAAGGGCCCAGCAGCGGCATGCCCGACAGCGGCGGCAGCCAGATGTTGAGCGGCTGGGCATGCAGCAGCCAGTCGGGCTCGGCCTTGGCCAGGCCGGCGTAGAAGTACAGCAGCCCCACCTGGAAGCGCAGCCACCAGGTCTGCCAGGCCGGCAGCGTGGCGCGGGCCAATCCGGGCTTGTGCCAGGCATCCACCGACCAGGCCCGATGCGGCGACAGGAAACACAGAATCAGCGCCAGCAGGCTGACGAAGTAGTAGTGGTTGAGGTAGTACGTGACATCCATCAGCTCCGCGTAGGTGAACAGGCACCAGAAGCCGATGATGGCCACCCGGTAGAACGCCCCCAGTGCCACCATTGCGGCCGTGGCGGCAATGCCGGTGTACAGCAGGTACAGCCCGGCCTCGCCCGGCACCTGGACCCAGGCGAAGCCCCAGTACTTGAAGTGGAAATCCGGCGCAACGTAAAGCTGCTCGATCCAGCCGCAGGCCATGAAGCGCAGCGTGCCCGCGAACATCAGCGCCCCGAACAGCATCCGGAACACCGCCAGGGCGGCGATGTCCAGCGGCTGGTTCAGGCGATGGTAGAGCGCGTTCATGGGCCGCGTTGTCATCGGGTGACGTCGATTGCGATTAGTCGTTGTCGCCGGCCGCGGCGTTCGGCGTGGCAAGCGACAGCGCGGATACGATCGGTCCGCGGAAGATGTCCATCGCTGCCTTGATGTCGCCGTGCAGTTTGCACACCGGCAGGCCGGTGCGGTTGGCGCTGGCGTTCATGCACTGGGTGGCGTCCGGAATGGCCGCCACCGCGGCGTCGAAATTGGGGTCGAGCGCGGCGAGCTGGTCGAGGGTGGCGTCGAGTTCGGTGACCAGATCATCGGCCAGCTCGTCGCGGCCGATGCCGCGCAGCAGGTCGTTCACGCCCATGCCGTCGTCCACACCCGTGAACACGTCGCGGAAGGCCTGCACGTTGGCGCGGATGTTAGCGCCGGATGTCATCGACAGCCGCGACTCGAGTCGTTCCGGGCAGCTGGCGGTTGGGCACGGGGTGAGCCCAGTGGCGCCGATGCCGGTGGGGTCGGCGATCTTGTCGTCCTTGGTGATCTTCTCGGCGTAGAACAGCGCCACGGACAGGGCGTCGAGTGCTTGCTGCGGGCGCATGTAGACATCACTGCCGGCCCCCGCGGTCGACCACTCGGCCAGGAAATTTCCGCCCGAGGGCGACCAGCGGTTGACCAGGTCGTCGGCCACGCTGGCAATGAAATCCGCCAGGCGGCTGGCGTACTGGGCGCGCTTGGTCGCCAGATCGGCGCCGGCTGGCGGCGGGCAGTCCGGATTGGGGCCCTCGAAGAACAGCAGGTACTCGATGGCGCCCAGGCCCTTGATGTTGATGGCGGTGTTCGCGTTGACCTCACGGTCCTCCAGCGCGGCCAGGTCGATCTGGCAGGGCGTTCGGAACGGAAAGGTGTAGATCTGGCCGCGCAGATCGGCGCCGCCGGGCGTGGTGTCCAGTCCGGTCGAGCGGCCTGCCGGGCCTACCTGCAACACCTCGTTACGTTGCCAGCCGAGCATTGCCTCCCGCCATGTATCGCGGGCCGCTGCTAGGGCCTGATCGTCGTTCGGTGCCGCCGCATGGGCCGACATTGCGCTCTGCAACGCGTCGGCATCATCCGCGAAATCGCGCAACGCCGGCAGGATGATGTCGCTGCCGATATCGGCCAGCACGGCGCGTCGGGCATCGTCCCCGATCAGGCCGCCGTTGCCCCCGCCGTCGCTGCCGCCGCTGTTGCCGAAATTCTCGAAGTCATCGGACGGGCAACCGGCCAGGGCAAGGCAGGTCAGCAGGCCGGGCAGGAACGCAAGGCGGCGCAGCGTCATGGCGGGTCTCCGGACAAGTTGACGGCGGGCGAACCCCGCTGAATAGACGCAATGTAAATGATAACAAATCGCAAACGCAAACAGATGCGTCTGCGTCGGTATGCCGGCGGGTACCGGTCGGATGACGAAAGGTTGACAGAGGAATGCGAATCAGTCACAACTTACTCGCTCATACCTCTGATAAGCATTCGCATCTACCATGAACATGACACATCTCGGCCGAGGGGCGGCGGCCATCGTCCTGCCCACCTTCCTCTTCGCCTGCGGCGGCAGCGGTGGTGGCGGCGGTCAAACGCCCCAAGATCCCCCGCCGCAGTTCACGGTCGTCGATAACGACACCACCCAAGCCAACGGCATCAACGGCATTGTTCATGCCGATGACGGCAGTGTTTATGCCATTGGTGTAAGTGATCAGGCGGATCAGCGCACCGTGATTCTTGGCTACAACGCTGACGGTAGCGTGAACACCGATTTCGGCACTGATGGTGTTCTAAGCCTTAACGTGCGCGCTGCTAGTCAGGGCGCGGGCACGGTATCCTCAGGCGACGAGCAGGGCTTCGGTATCGTTGAGATGGCCGATGGCGATCTGGTGATCGTTGTGAACGCCGCGGACGCCAATGGCGACGATACCGTCGACCCGCCTGTTGCAGAAGGGCGGAGTGTCTACCTATTCCGCCTGGATGTGGAGAACTCGTTCGCGGTGGAAACCGAGTTTGGCGACGATGGGGGCGTTGACGGATTGCTCGCCGGTGCCCAGGAGGTTGTCTTCGCCACTGCGAATGCGGATAACGACAACTATGAGACTGCCACCGGCTTCTTCCCCAGGGATGCTGCTTCCGATCTCGTGCTGGACACCAGCGGTGACAGCGAGCGGCTGGTTATCCTGGGTGCGGGTTCGGCGCCAGTTGGCGCGGACGCTCCCGACCAGGATCGCTACGTCGCGCGAGTAACCGCGGCAAACGGCATGGCGGACATGAGCTTCAATGCTGGCGCAGCCCACCACTTCACGACGCCTCGCGGCGAAAACTCGGGCGACAATGTGCGCCGCGGCTTCGTCGAGGACGACGGCAGCATCATGAGCGCCGGCTACACGAACTTCGGCGGTTCGCTTGGAAACCACATCATCCTGATCAAGCTCAACGAAGACGGCACGCAGGAGGACGGTTTCGGCAACTTCATCTTCCCGGCAGACGGTCCGGCCGGGATCGCTGAGCCCGGCATCGCCGTGTTCAATCCGTTCGTCGATTCCGCCGGCTTTGCCGAAGCCTACGCGGCGGTACGTCAGCCGAATAGCGGTAACTACATCACTACTGGCTACGGTGCCGCCAATAGTGGTGTGGACTCGATACCCGCGGAAGGACCGCTTTCGGATTACGCGCCGACCGAGGAGCAGGACGTGGTCACATTCCGGCTTTCCGGCGGTACCGAGATTGATACTGGCTACGGACGGCCGGGCGCCGCCGGAACGCAGGCCATTCAGAGCGAGGACGACAGCGTCTTTGCCGGCGATGTGGAGGCCGATCTTCTCCGGCCGGAAGAGCGCGGCCGCGACATGGTGGTGCTGCCCGACGATCGCAGCATTCACGTCGGCTATTTCGGCGGCGTGCCTGCGCTTTACGTGTTTACTGCCGACGGGCAGCTCGACACAAGCGTCGACGATGACGGCTTGATTCTGCTGCCGCATAACGGCACGCCCCAGATTACGGAGCAGTTCTTCACTGCCGAGTTGTCTGCCGACAACACGCGACTGGCTGTCGGTACCCGTGGCATTGATGACGCCGGCGCGCGCGTTGTCATTGTGGACCTGGAGCCCGAAGAGTAATTGCCAATCCTGTTTGGCTAAAAGGCCGCCCGGGCTTTCCGGGCGGCCTTTTTCGTTGGGAATTGCCGGCTTTCAGCCCTTCGCCAGCAGCCGCTCGATCACCTGCTGCGACTCGGCGGCATAATGTCCGCCGAACAGGGCATCGTGGTTGAGCAGGTGGTATAGCTGGTAGAGGTCGCGGCGGATTTCCCGATAGCCCGGATCCAGCGGCCAGGCCCCGTGGTAGGCCTCGAAGAACAGCGGCGAGAAGCCGCCGAACAGTTCGGTCATGGCCAGGTCGGTTTCGCGGTCACCGTAATAGACTGCCGGGTCGAAGATCACTGGCCGGCCGGCGTCGTCCATGGCCGCGTTGCCACCCCACAGGTCGCCGTGCAGTAGAGAGGCCTCAGGTCGGTGCCCGGCCAGCAGGTCGGGCAGTCTCGCCAGCAGCTTCTCGCCGGCGCTGGCAAGCGGACGGTTGCCCCGTTGCGCGACCAGTTCCAGCTGATAGCCGAGGCGGTTTTCCCGCCAGAACTCCAGCCACTGGCCGGTGCGGGCGTTTCGCTGCGGGGTGGTGCCGATGGTGTTGTCGCGTTCCCAGCCGAATTGCGGGGCGACGATGCCGTGCAGCTCGGCCAGCCCCTCGCCCAGGGCGGTCATGGCGTTGGCGTCCAGCGGTCGCAGCGCCAGGTGCTCGATCGCCAGGAACGCGGCCGGCCCGGCTCGCCCGTGGGCCAGGACGCCGGGCACGCGCAAGCTGTGGGCCTGGCCGAGTTCGGCCAGACCAGCCGCTTCGGCGGCGAAGTCCGCCGCGCGTTCGGGGCGGCCGATCTTGATGAACAGCGGGTGATCGCCGGCGGCGACGCGGTAGGCCCGGTCCATGCTGGCGCCGCTGACCGGCTGCGCCTCGCCCAGCCGGCAGGCGTTTCCCAGCGTCGCGCGCAGCGCCTGCTCGATGGCCGGCCAGATGTCGTCGTTGTCGTTCATGCGGGTGCACGCAGGCCGGCCAGCCGCTGGCGCAGCCGTTGGCCCAGGCCGAGCTGGTCGCACCAGGTCGCCAGGGCTGCCGGATCGGTTCCGCGCCAACGGATATCTCCGTGTTCAAGGTCCAGCGGCACCTCGGTGACAATACGGGCCAGCTCCCGTGACCGGAAGGCAGCATCGCGACCGGCCTCGAGCTTGCGCCGGACCGCCGCGGCACCACGAATCGGCATGGCGGCGACGGGGTCCAGATCGGCGTACAGGGTGTCCAGGTCGCGACCATCGGCCAGCAGGGCGGCGGCCGTTTTCGCACCGATGCCGGCCACGCCCGGAATGTTATCGACCGCGTCGCCTACCAGGCCCAGGTAATCTGGTATCTGCGCGCAGCGCACGCCGAAGCGTTCGATAATGGCGGCGGGGTCAAGCCGCAGGCCGCGGGCGTAGTCGTACAGGCAGTCGCCCTCGGCCAGCAACTGGGCGAGGTCCTTGTCGGTGGACACGATGGTGACGGCCCGGCCCTGCTGCCGCGCCCGCACGGCCAGCGTGCCGATCAGGTCATCGGCCTCGTAGCGCGGGCTCGACAGCGTTGCCAGGCCCAGCGCCCGACACAGTTGCATGCAGGCGGCGATCTGGGCCTTGAGCGACGGCGGGGCCGGCTCCCGGTTGGCCTTGTAGTCGGGATCGATCTCGTTGCGGAAGGAGCTGTCCAGCGATTCGTCGAACGCGATCGCGGCGTGCGCGGGCCCGGTTTCCGCCAGCAGGCCGGCCAGGAAGTCGGCAAAGCCGTAGGCCGCGTGGATGGGCTGGCCGTCGGGGCCGACCATGCTCTCCGGCAGCGAGAACCAGGCGCGGAAGATGTAGACGCTGGCGTCAACCAGAAGCATCGGATTACAGTTCCCGCCTTGTCATCGCAGATTCGTCGCGTCCGCTCATGCCCGTTGCCCCGAAAGTCTATCTCACCGTGCTGCTGTCGCTGGCCGCGGGCGCGGCCGCCGCGGATGCCACGCTGATTTACGACGAGGGCGATGATCCGTTCAAGCTACGCGTGCGTGCCGGCGAAATCCGCATCGACGACGGCAGTGGCAGCTGGCAGCTCTACCGGCAGGCCGACAACGCCATCTATTCAGTGACCCCTGGCAAGGATCGCTACACCCGCATGGATGGCGACACCGCGGCCCGCATTCGCGAACGGATCCAGGCACTGCGCCAGCGGCTGGAGGACAAGCTGGCCGAATTGCCCGCGGAACAGCGCGAGATCGCCCGTGCCTCGCTGGCCGGGCAGGTACCGGGTTTCGGCGCTTCGCCGGACGTGGCGGTTGCCGCCACCGACGCCCGCGAGGAAGTGGCCGGCCGGGCCTGTGAGGTGTTCCAGGTGGAACGCGGTGGCAAGCCGCAGGAGCAGCTGTGCGTGGCCAGCCGCGATGCGCTGGGGATGACGCCGGCGGAGTTCGACACGGTGGCGGCGATGTTCGAACTGATGCAGACGCTGCTGGCCGGTACCGGCATGGAATATGTTGGTCTGCCATACCTGGAACTCGACGGTGTCCCGATCCGCTACCAGGACGGGCGCGAGGGCCGGCGCCGTACGCTTTCACGCGTGTCGCATGATGCCATCCCGGGTCTGATGTTCGAGATTCCGCCGCATTACGAGGCGGCCGCGCCGCATTTGGAAACCGGCCCGTGAGGGGCCACGATTACGTATCGGGCTCGCGTATCGGTTAGACTGCTAGAGTCTGGCGCTCGCCGGGGAGAAACCGTTCCGCCATGGAACAGTCGAGCGGGCAACAACCACTGAACAAGGTCTGGAACCAGAACATGAGCGTAAAAATCGCAGTGCCTAAAGAGGCGGCGAGCGGGGAGACCCGCGTCGCGATGGTGCCCAAGGTGGCGGACAAGCTGACCAAGCTGGGCGTCGAATTGCGGGTTCAGAAAGGCGCCGGCGATGGCTCGCGCATTCCCGACGATGCCTATGGCGAGAACACCAAGATCGCCGGCCGCGCGGCCGACATCTACGGCGCCGACGTGGTGCTGGCGGTCAATTCACCGTCGCCTACCAACCTGGCCAAGATGAAGAAGGGCTCGGTGCTGCTCAGTTTCGTGCAGGCGCATCAGAACGCGGACGCCGTGGAGGCCATGTGCAAGGCCGGCGTGACCTGCTTCGCGATGGAGCTGGTGCCGCGCATCACTCGCGCCCAGAGCATGGACGCGCTGTCCTCGCAGGCCTCGGCGGCCGGTTACAAGGCCGCGCTGATGGCGGCGAGCAATCTCGAGCGCTTCCTGCCCATGCTCACCACCGCCGCCGGCACAATCCGCCCGGCCAAGGTGCTGGTGATCGGCGCCGGCGTGGCCGGCCTGCAGGCCATCGCCACCGCCAAGCGGCTGGGCGCCAAGGTCGAGGCCTATGACGTGCGCACCGACACCAAGGAACAGGTCGAGTCGCTGGGTGCCGAGTTCCTGGTGGCCGAGGGCGTCAAGGCCGAGGCCGAGGGCGGTTACGCCCGCGAACTGACCGATGACGAGAAGGCCAAGCAGCAGGAAATGCTGACCAAGCACGTGGGCCAGGCGGATGCGGTGATCACCACCGCCGCCGTGCCCGGTCGGCCGGCGCCCAAGATCATCTCCAAGGCGATGGTCGACGGCATGAAGGCCGGCTCGGTGCTGGTCGATCTGGGTGCCGCCGGCGGCGGCAACTGCGAGCTGACCAAGCCCGGCGAGACGGTCAAGCACGGGTCGGTCACCATTCTCGGTCCGACCAACATGGCCGGCGAACTGGCCGAACACGCCAGCGAGATGTATGCGCAGAACCTGTTCAACTTCCTCAGCCTGATCCTGATCGAGGAAGACGACGAGGGCGAGGACGACACGTCCAAGGGCCCGAAGCCGCGCAAGCTGGCGATCAACTGGGACGACGAGGTACTCGCCAAGTCCGTGCTCACGCACGACGGCGAGATTGTGAACGAGGCCGCCAGGGAAGCGCTCAAGAAATAGGCATCGGCGATGCCGGGCGCGGCCGTCGGCGGCGCCCCGCAACGTGCGACACGTCCAGGGAGACTGCTCAATGATTACCGGATTCGTTGCCCTCTACATCTTCATGCTCGCGGCCTTCACCGGCTACGAGATCATCGGCCGCGTGCCGGTGATTCTGCACACGCCGCTGATGTCGGGCTCCAACTTCGTGCACGGCATCGTGCTGGTGGGCGCGATGGTGGCGCTGGGCCACGCCCATGGTTTCTGGGAGACGCTGATCGGCTTTGTCGGCGTGGTGCTGGCGGCGGGTAACGCCGTGGGCGGCTACGTCGTGACCGAGCGCATGCTGGAAATGTTCAAGTCCTCCAAGGACTAGGGCCGGCGACCACCGCCGATCACGCGCCACCGAGCTCTGAATAAAGGTCAACCGCTATGGATTTCTGGTCATTCACCGTCGAGGCGAGCTACTTCATTGCCGCCGTCCTGTTCATCATGGGCCTCAAGCGCATGGGCTCGCCCAAGACCGCCCGCGGGGGCATTGTCTGGGCGGGTGTCGGCATGGTCCTGGCCACCGTGGTCACGCTATGGCATCCGGCGATGGAAGCCGGGGTCGGCCGCTATTTCCTGATTCTGCTGGCCATCGGCATCGGCGGCATCGGTGCCTGGATCTCCGGCAAGCGGGTGCAGATGACCGCCATGCCGCAGATGGTGGCGCTGTACAACGGTATGGGTGGTGGTGCCGCCGCCGCGATTGCGCTGGTGGAAATGTATTCCGGCGCGGCCTGGACCCATGGCACCACGGTGCTCATTCTCGCGGTGGCCGGCGCCATCATCGGCGCGGTCTCCTTCTCCGGCAGTCTGGTGGCCTGGGCCAAGCTGGAAGGCGTGCAGAAGAAAACCATTCGCCTGCCGCAGCAGCATCTGCTCAACGGCGGCGTGGCCCTGGCGACCGTGGGGCTCGGCGTGATGATCGTGATGGCGGAGACCAGTGCTCCCCTGCTGGTCACCCTGCTGCTGGTTACCACGCTGGCGCTGGGCCTGCTCATCACCAACCCGATCGGCGGCGCCGACATGCCGGTGGTGATTTCGCTCTACAACGCGCTGACCGGCCTGGCCGTGGCCTTCGAGGGCTTCGTGCTCGGCAATGCCGCCATGATCATCGCCGGCACCGTGGTCGGTTCGGCGGGCACGCTGCTGACCTTCCTGATGGCCAACGCCATGAACCGGTCGATCACCAACGTGCTGTTCGCCGGCTTCGGCGTGGATGATGGCGCCGAGGCGGAAGGCCCCGAGGGCGAGATGAAATCGGTCGAGGCGTTCGACGCGTCCGCCAGCTTCGCCTACTCCGATTCCCTGATTATCGTGCCCGGTTACGGCCTGGCCGTGGCCCAGGCCCAGCACAAGCTGTGGGAATTCGTGCAGATGCTGCAGAAGGAACACGGCGTGGACGTCAAGTTCGCCATCCATCCGGTGGCGGGCCGTATGCCGGGCCACATGAACGTGCTGCTGGCCGAGGCCGGCGTGCCCTACGACATGATCTATGACCTTGAGGACATCAACGCCGAGTTTCCGACGGCTGACGCGGCCCTGGTGATCGGTGCCAACGACGTGGTCAACCCGGCGGCGCGCACCGACGAATCCAGCCCCATCTACGGCATGCCGATTCTCGATGTGGACAAGGCCCGCGAGGTGTACGTGATCAAGCGCGGCAAGGGTACGGGCTTCTCCGGGGTGCAGAACGCGCTGTTCTTCGGCGACAACACCCGCATGATCTTCGGCGACGCCAAGCAGGTCTGCAGCGACCTGGCCGGCGGGCTCAAGCAGCTCTGATCGGTTGCCATCGTGCGTGAGCAAAAGGCCGCCTTGTGGGGCGGCCTTTTTTGTTGGGACGATCTGGTGCCCGATGGTTTAAGGCCGGATCAAACCGATCCTGTCGCCCGGGCCCCTGTAGGGCGGGCTTCGGCCCGCCGCAACCGGTTGTTGGCCATCCCGCCTGCATGAACGACCTACCCGCGCTCGAATCCGCCCTGCAGCACCATCGCCCGCTGCGCCTGCCCGCGCGCCGGCGTTTCATCCGGGCGGCCGTGGCGGTGGTGATCGCTCCCGGCCCGGACGGCCCGGAAGTGCTGCTGACACGCCGGGCCCGGCGGACGGGTGATCCCTGGTCCGGCGATGTCTGCCTCCCCGGCGGGCGACTATCGACCGGCGATGCCGGCGGTGGCGCCGCCGCCTGCCGCGAGGCACTCGAGGAAACCGGCCTTGTGTTGACCGAAGCGAATCGCATCGGCCGGCTTCACGACCGGATGACCCGCGCCCACAGCCGACCGCTGCCGATGGTGGTGTCGCCGTTCGTCTACCGCTACCCCGAACAGGCCGGCGATCTGGATGGCAACCATGAAGTGGCAGAGATTTTCTGGCTGCCGCTTTCGGTAGTCGCCGGGCGCGAACACCGGCGCACCTTCCACTGGCGGGTCGGCCCGCTGCGCCTGCCCATGCCCAGCCGTGTCCATCAGGGTCAGACCGTCTGGGGCCTGACCCTGATGATGCTCGGTGAACTGGCGCGGGTGGCCGGCCGAGCCGGGGTCTAGACGGCTGGCACCCCGCTGCCGGTGAGGAATAGCCCCGCCAGCGGGAAGCTGATGATGGCGTAGATCACGACCAGGATGATCAGGCCCACCACGAAATGGCCGACCCGCTTTTCCTGGGGCACGCCCACGAACCGGGGCAGGCAGCGATAGAGCAGAACCATCGAGTAGATGCTCAGCGCCAGGCCGATCAGCCAGCCGATCAGCGGCAGAGTGCCGATGATCTGGCCGGCGTAGCCGGGCACCGCGGCCAGGCTGACGGCGGCGAAGCCATTATCGAAGCTCTGGGTGCCCCCGAAGCTGCCGGCCAGCAGGCCGAACACGGCGCCGGAAATACCCAGGCCGATCAGGCCGAATATCAGGGTCACGAAGATCTGGGTGACGAACCCGCCGGCGCCCGGCAGCATGTTGGTGCCGAAGATCCAGCCCAGGATCGGTGCCAGCGTCGCGGTGATCACGATCATCGGGCCGGCCACCAGCACGGCGGTCTGCGTCCAGTCGGGGTTGTCGGCGCGGAAGCTGTCCCAGGTCGGTTCGGGATTCAGTGCCGCGCCCTTTAACAGGGCCTGGGTGCGTTCGAGGTCGAAATCCGCCATGTCGGTTCTCCGCTGCGGTTTGCGTTGTGCCTGGTGAGGTCGAGCGTATCAGCGTCAGTCGAAGATGCTGAATGCCTTGTCCAGTACCTTGTCCACCGCGTTGTCGACGGCGTTATTGGTTTCACTCTCGGTACGCGACTCGGTGCGCTGCTGCTGACGATCGGCCTGTTTGCCGAACATTTCGCCCAGCGCGCCCATGCCCGGCACTTCGGTCGGCTCCGCGGGAAGAGCGAAGCGGTCGGCTGCCGGATCAGCATCGGACAGGGCGGTAACCCGCATCTGCGACCCCATACGCAGCATGCCCTTGCCATCCAGCTGCTGGGCCAGCGGATCATTCTGTGCCGGCTGGCCGGCGGCCTTGGCCATGGCCTGCCCCATGACTGTCAGCGCGCGCGAAAACTCCACCGCCCGCGGATCCTCACTGACCACGATCTCGTCGGTACGCGTCTGACCGTCCGCATCGGCATACGTCATCATCCAGACGTCGCCCTGGACGCCAGCCACGGTCTCCGTCCGACCCGTCTTTTCCAGTTTACTGATACCCGCGACGTCGGCGCCGGGCGTGGCCGGTGCGGGCATGCCGCTACCCAGCAGCTTGTCCAGCCGCATGACCATGGCCTGCCCGTTCTGCTGGCTGACGCTGTAAACCGCGTCGCCGTCCACCAGCATGTACCCGCCCTGTTGCTGGGGCACGCTCATGCGCAGCTGGTTGTCGCCGCGATACTCGAAATCCATGTTCATGCTCTTGCCACTGTCATCCGTGGCCTGCACGGTTGCCTTGCCGGCCTGCGCCGCCCACGGCGCGGTGGCCAGAACTAGCGCAACCAGCGCGCCGGTTGTCTTATGGTTCATGATTGTCTCCCTGAAAGAATCCGGTAAGCGTGCCCCCGTTACCCGCTGCACGGTCGAGCCGTTGTTGCGGGTGTCACCTCAAGCGGTAACCACGCTTATATCACGCTCCGATGATGCCCGGAACCGCCCCGATTCAGGGGGCGATGGGGCGCCGGCACCAAGTTGATCGGCACGATCTACCGTTCGATTTTTTTCTCCGCGCAACCAAGGGTTTATCGTCGCCCGGTCAGAGTTATGCACATTTCCAGTGCGGTGGCAGGTTTAGGGCCCTCAAGGCAGTGCAGTCGTCGGAATTCTATTGGAGGCTTTTATCTATATGATTTAAAAAGAAAAAATATAAATAGCCTTTCTATATCGCCGCAATAGAAAAAGATAGGTTCCGCAAATCGCGCGATGCGTCCGCCGTTTGTCCCCAAAGTTATCCACAACCGTTGGCCCGGGCCTGGTCTACACTTGGCTCATGTCCGGCGTCATCCGTGTGGCCGTGCCCACCCCGGTGCACGGCGCTTTCGATTATCTGCCTCCCGCGAGCGGGCCGTCACCGGTCATCGGGGGCCGGGTGCGCGTGAGTTTCGGCCGTCGGAGGTTGATCGGGCTGGTCGTCGGTACCGCTGCGAAGGCGGCGGTGGACACGGCGCGACTGCGCCCTATTGACGAGGTCATAGACGACACGCCGCTGCTCGGCCCGGATCTGCGCGACCTGCTCGAGTGGACCGCCCGCTACTACCACCATGCGCTGGGCGAAACCGTGACAACCGCCCTACCGGTTCTGTTGCGTCGCGGCGAGCCCGCGCGGCGCCCGGCCGCTATCCACTGGCGTCTCTCAGGTGAAGGCCGACGGGTTCTCACCGACGCACCGCCACGGGCGGCGCGCCAGCGTCAGTTGCTGGAACAGCTTGCGGCGGCGCCGGATGGGTATCCCGAATCCGCATTGCGCAGCCTGCTGCCCCGGGCAACCCCCGTTCTGGCGCGCCTGACCGAACAGGGGCTGATCGAGCATTGTGACCCCCCGGCGCAGCCGCCCGAGCCCCGTCCCGGCCCGCCGTTGACGACGGACCAGGCCTGCGCGCTCGACACCATCAACGCCGACCCCGGAGGTTTCGCCGTCACCCTGCTGCAGGGCGTGACCGGCAGCGGCAAGACCGAGGTCTACCTGCAGTTGCTGCAGGCGACGCTGCAGCAAGGGCGACAGGCACTGGTGCTGGTGCCGGAAATCGGGCTCACGCCCCAGCTGGTGGCCCGCTTCGGCGACCGCGTGGGCGGCCGGCTGATCGTGCTGCATTCGGGCATGACCGCGGTGCAGCGGCTCGAGGGCTGGCTGGCGGCCCGGGCCGGCGGACCGGCGATCGTGCTCGGCACCCGCTCGGCGGTATTCACGCCGCTGCCGGATCTGGGGCTGATCGTCATCGACGAGGAGCACGACGCCTCGTTCAAGCAGCAGGATGGCCTGCGTTACTCGGCCCGGGACGTGGCGATCCGCCGGGCGCAGCAGCTGGACGTGCCGATCCTGCTGGGCTCGGCTACCCCGGCGCTGGAAACCCTGCACAACGCCCTGGCCGGACGCTATCGGCATGCCCGCCTGGCCACGCGCGCCACTGGGGCATCGGCGCCGGCGATCCAGTTGCTGGACGTGCGCAGCCGGCCGCTGGAGGAGGGGCTATCGCGACCGCTGCTGGCGCGCGTTCACGAGCATGTCGAGGCCGGCGGCCAGGCGTTGCTGTTCGTCAATCGTCGCGGGTTCGCCCCGGCCATGATCTGCCATGACTGCGGCTGGATCGCCCCCTGCCGGCGCTGCGATACCGGCATGACCTTGCACCGGGGCGGCCGGCATCTGCGCTGTCACCACTGCGGCGCGGCCCGCCCGGCGCCGCCGCAGTGCGAGGGCTGCGGCGGCGAAACGCTGATCGCCGTGGGCGAGGGGACCGAGCGGGTGGCCGCCGCCCTGCGATCGCGATTGCCCGCTGCCCGGATCGCCCGCTTCGACCGCGACACCACCGCCCGCCGGGGCAGTCTGGAACGCATGCTCGCCAGCGTTGCCGCCGGCACCACCGACGTGCTGGTGGGCACCCAGATGCTGGCCAAGGGCCATGATTTTCCGGCCCTGACATTTGTCGGCGTGATCAACGCCGATCACGGCCTTTTTTCCGCCGATTTCCGCGCGTTCGAGCGCATGGCGCAACTGGTGACCCAGGTCGCCGGCCGTGCCGGCCGCGGCGAGCGCCCGGGCGAGGTGCTGCTCCAGACCCGCCATCCCGATCACCCGCTGCTGGGCACGCTGGTGCGATCCGGGTATGACGCCTTCGCCAACGCAGCCCTGGCCGAGCGCGAGTCCGCCGGATTGCCGCCCTACGGCCATCTCGCCCTGGTGCAGGCCGAGGCCCCCGATGCCGACGCGCCTACCCGCTTTCTTGCCGCGGCCGCCGGTCTGGCCTCGTCCTCGGCTGAAGAAGCGGTGGCGATCTGGGGCCCGGCGCCGGCGCCGCTGGAACGCCGCGCCGGCCGTTTCCGGGCGCACCTGCTGATTCACGCCGCCAGCCGGGCACCGCTGCACCGCTTCCTGCGGGCCTGGCTGCCGGCGGCCGGCGGTCTGCGCGAGGCCCGTCGGGTACGCTGGTCGGTAGACGTCGACCCGCAGGAACTGATTTGACTGGCAACCCGCGCATCGCCCCCACCGCCCACGTGACCGCCCAGACCTGGCGGCGTGCCGGCTTTCCCGGCGCCGAGGCCTTCGATACCTGGACCGGTCGCGTCGGGTATGACGCCTTGCGGCTCGGGCTGATGCCGATGCGCTGGCTGGGCCAGCCGGCGGGGCATTTTCTGGCCTTCCTGCGGCTGCGGCATCACTGGATCGGCCAGCGCATCCGCCAGCAGTCGCCGGATCTGCTGTTCGACGTGGGCGCCGGCCTGTCGGCCCGCGGGCTGACGCTGGCCCGGGCCTTTCCGGCCATGCGGGTGGTGGAGGCCGACCTGCCGGGCATGGTGGTGGCCAAGCGTCGCCGGCTGGCGGGGCTCGACTTGCCCGCCAACTACCGGTTGGTCCCGGCCGATCTGCTGGCCGACGACTTCGGCGACAGCCTGCGGACCGCCGCCGGCCATGCGCGCGGCACCGCGATGGCGATCACCGAGGGGGTGACCGATTACCTCGGCTTTGCCGACAAGCCGCGGGCCTGGGCCAATCTCCACGTGTTGCTGAGCGGCTTCGGCGGCGGCACCTATCTCACCGACATCAACCCGCGGGCCCGCGCCCGCTCCCTGGGCCTGGCGGTGCCGCTATTCCTGCGGATGCTGGGTCAGCTCACCGGCGGGGATTTCGGCGACCGGTTGTTCGAGCACGAGCAGGACGCTGCGGCCGCGCTGGAACAGGCCGGTTTCACGGATGCGCAGGTGGTGGATGTGGCGGCGCTGGATAACGGCGGCCTGCCGGTACCGGAGACCGGCCGGTTCTTCGAGTTGCTGGAAGCCCGCGCCACCAACGGTTAACAGCCCCACGGCCACCCGTTACACTTACGCGCCCCTTGCGCACCCCCCGGTTGGCCCGACACCTTGAAGACCCTGATCCAGCAGATGCTCGCCGAGGCGGCCGCCCGCGCCTTGCCCGACGTGACCACGCCCGACGCGCCGCACGTCGAGCGCACTCGCGACCCCGCCCACGGCGATTTCGCCAGCAACCTTGCCATGACGCTGGCCAAACCGGCCCGCCGGGCGCCGCGCCAGATTGCCGAGGCCATCGTGGCGGCGTTGCCAGCGTCGGACCGGATCGCCGGCGTCGAGATCGCCGGTCCGGGCTTTATCAATTTCCGTCTGGCGCCGGCGGCCTTCCGTCAGGTGGTGCCGGATATTCTGACGGCCGGGGCCGACTATGGCCGGAGCCGCAGCGGCGCCGGCAGCCGGGTGATGGTCGAGTTCGTGTCGGCCAATCCGACCGGGCCGCTGCACGTGGGCCACGGCCGCGGCGCGGCTTACGGCGATTGCGTGGCCCGGTTGCTGACCGCGGTCGGATTCGACGTGCACCGCGAGTACTACGTCAACGACGCCGGCCGCCAGATGGACATCCTGGCGATGTCGCTGTGGTGCCGGTACCTGCAGTATCGCGGTGAGGAGCTGCCCTTCCCGGCCGGCGCCTACCAGGGGGATTACGTGCAGACCGCGGCCGAGCAGCTGGCCGCCGAGCAGGGGGATGCGTTTCGCCATGCGGTGGGCGAGGTACTCGCTGACCTGCCGCCGGACGTCGATGCCGGCGGGGATCGGGATGCCTATCTGGATGCCATCATCACCCGCGCCCGCGAGCTGGTGGGCGAGGATGGTTTCCGCCAGCTTCTGGCGGTGATCCTGGATGAGCAGCTGGCTGACATTGCCGATGATTTGGCAGCCTTCGGAGTGTCTTTCGACCGCTGGTTTTCGGAACGCTCGCTGGTGGATGACGGTGCGGTGGCCAGCGCGCTCGAGCGTCTGCGCGTGGCCGGTCATACCTACGACGAAGAAGGCGCCACCTGGTTCGCCTCCTCCCGCTTCGGCGACGAAAAGGATCGGGTGCTGGTACGCGCCAGTGGCACCCATACCTATTTCGCTGCCGACATCGCCTATCACCTGAACAAGCTGGATCGCGGCTTTGACCGGCTGGTCGATATCTGGGGCGCCGACCATCACGGTTACGTGCCGCGGGTGCAGGCGGCCGTCCAGGCGCTGACCGGGGAAGCCGACCGGCTGGCGGTGCAGCTGGTGCAGTTCGCCATCCTCTATCGCGGCGCGGAGAAGCTGCCCATGTCCACCCGCGCCGGTCAGTACGTGACCCTGCGGGAGCTGCGCGACGAGGTCGGCGTGGATGCCACCCGTTACTTCTATGTCATGCGCTCCAACGAGCAGCATCTGGATTTCGACCTGGAACTGGCCAAGTCGCAGTCCAACGACAACCCGGTCTACTACATTCAGTATGCCCATGCCCGGGTCTGCAGCGTGATGCGCCAGCTTGCGGATCGCGGTGAGCAATTCGAACCGGACACCGCCGATCTTGCCCGGTTGGAAGCGGATCATGAGCAGCGGTTGCTCACCGAGCTGTCGCGGTTCCCGGAAGTGGTGGAAGCGGCTGCGCTGGGTTACGCGCCGCATACGCTGGCCCACTTCCTGCGCGAGGTTGCCGATGCCTTCCACAGCTACTACAACGCCCACCCGTTCCTGGTCGAGGACGCGGCCCTGCGCAACGCCCGGCTGGCGCTGGTCCAGGCCACCCGTCAGGTGCTGGCCAACGGCCTCGCGCTGCTCGGGGTGAACAGTCCGGAGGTGATGTAATGGCGCGGGACTACGCGAAAACCCGCAGCAGCAAGGGCGGCAGCAAACCCCGCAGACGGCCGGCGGCCAAGCGCAAGCGCACCAGCCGTGCCGCCGGCATTCCCGGGTGGGTGTGGCTGTTCTGCGGGTTGTGCATCGGCCTGACCGCGGCCGCGGGGATTTATGTGTTCGGCCGGCCCGCGGGCAGCAGCGGTCTGAAGGTGGCCGGCATCGAGATTCCCGCCGCTGGCAGCGCCGGTCAGGCCGACGAGCCGACGTCAGCCGATGAACCGGCGAAGGAGCAGTCTCCGCGTTTCGCGTTCTACGAAATGCTGCCCAACTACGAGGTGGTGATTCCCGAGGAGGAATACACCGGTGGTGACACTGAGCGCAGCCAGACCACTACCCGCAAGGTGGAGCAGCCCGGCCGCTACATCATTCAGGTGGGTTCCTTCTCCAATCACGACGACGCCGACCGCCGCAAGGCGGGACTGGCTCTGCTGGGCATCGAATCGACCATCGAGGAGGTGCGGCTGGAATCAGGTCGCACGGTCTACCGCGTCCGCACGCAGACGCTGGACGGTGCGGAGCGGCTCAACGCCACCCTGCGCAAGCTCGACGAGAAGGGCATCGATACCCTGGTGATGCGGGTCAAGGGTTAAGGCGCCGCCGGATTCCTATGGCTCGCCGGCACCGAGATACGACCGTACGGTTCTGGCCCATGCCGGCTGGTTTACGATCTCCAGGATGCGCTGGTTGAGCCGTTCCCGCAGCGGGCTGTCCTGGGTCACGGCCAGCGCGTATTCCTGGCGCTCGAAGCGCAGCGGCAGCACCGTGGTGCGCCGCGGGTACTCGTTGTTGGCCACGTACTGCAGGATGGGGGCGTCGTAGACCACCGCCTCGGTGCGCTCCGCGGCCAGTTCCGCCAGGCCGCTGTCGATGTCATCCGTCGGGTAGTAACCGATGCCGCGGGCGTCCAGCGCCGCGGCGCTGGAGGTGCCGGCCACCGTGGTCACCGCCATCCGGCGCAGATCGTCCACGTTGTCGATACGGGTGGCAAGCTGGCCAACCGTCAGCGAAGTCGCGATGGCCGCGGTGAACCCTGAAATCAGGATGATGGCGGCGAACATCCAGACCAGCCCGACGACGCGCCCGGCCAGCGTACGCGGGGACTTGTCGCCATAGCCGACGGTAGTCATGGTGACCGCTGCCCACCACAGGCCGTTGCCCAGGCCCCGGGCGGGGCTGCCGCCGAATTCATCCGGGTTGGCGCGACGTTCGGCCAGCCAGACCACCAGGCCCACCGCCAGCAGCAGCGCGAGCAGGCCAAGCACCGCCATCAGGAATTCGATCGAGACGAATCGCTTGATCGCACCCCAGGCGCCGGCACTGTCCGGCTGCACCGCGACTGCCAGGCCGGTGGTGTGGAACGGATGGGTGAAATCGATCACTTGCTCGCGCGTGGCAGTCATGGTCAGTGCGCCCACGGCCACGTCCAGCGAGCCGTTCTGCAGTCCGGTCAGCAGCCCGTCGATGTCCGTACGCTGGTACTCGAAGGTCAGCCCCAGTTCCCCCGCCAGCCGTTCCCACAGATCGATGCTGATACCGCCCAGCTCACCGGATTTGGTCTCGACCACGAAGGGCGGCGCAATCTTGGTGCCCACGGTCAGGGTCTGCGCGGTGGCGGTGGTGGCCAGTAATAAAAGTGGTGCGAGCAGCGCAAAGCGGCGCAGCATGTGGTTCCCCCAAACGGTGCGTCGCATCAACCTAGCAGATGGGGCCGCCCCTGCGTGTTCCGCCGCCCCCCTGATTCGCGGCTAAAGCGGCTGCAGATTCGCGTACCCTGCCATCAGCCACTTGCTGCCGGCGCCGTCGAAGTTGACCTGCACCCGGGCGCGGGCGCCCTCGCCCTCGAACGACAGCACCACGCCCTCGCCGAATTTCTTGTGCGCTACCCGCTGACCGAGGTTGAGGCCGTCCGGGCCGGCGCCAGTGTCGATCAGGCCGCGTCTGCCGTCGAACATCGGCCGGCTGACCTGGGCCTGGGGCCGTATCTCGCGCAGGAACTCGGCGGGAATCTCGCGCAGGAAGCGTGACGGCGCGCACAGGTTCTCGCTGCCGTGCAGCCGGCGCAGTTCCGCGTGCGACAGATGCAGGCGCTGCATCGCCCGGGTCATGCCGACGTAGGCCAGCCGCCGTTCCTCTTCCAGACCGTCGGGGTCCTCCACCGAGCGCTGGTGCGGGAACAGGCCCTCCTCGAGCCCCACCAGGAACACTTGGGGGAATTCCAGCCCCTTGGCGGCGTGCAGGGTCATCAGCTGCACGCAGTCGTCCCATTCGCCGGCCTGGTTCTCGCCGGCCTCCAGCGCCGCATGCGCCAGGAACTGGGTGAGCGCATCGCCGGGTTCGGTTTCGTCAGCCACGAAGCCGCGGGCGGCGGATACCAGCTCGTCGAGGTTCTCGACCCGGGCCTCGCCCTTTTCGGACTTGTCCTTGCCGTGGTGGGCCTTCAGGCCGCTCCGATCGATCACCACCTCGGTCATCTCTCGTAGATCGAGGTCGGTCACTTCGGTATCGAGTTCATCGATAAGGGTCAGGAACGCGCGCACCGCATTGGCAGCACGGCCCGTCAGGCCCTCACGGGATAGTGCGTCGGCCGCCTGCCAGAGGCTCATCGCCTCGGCCCGGGCATGGGTGCGGATCTTGTCGACGGTGGAGGCCCCGATGCCGCGCGTCGGGGTGTTGACGATGCGCTCGAAGGCGGCATCGTCGGCCCGGGCCATGATCAGGCGCAGATAGGCCATCGCGTCCTTGATCTCGGCCCGCTCGAAGAACTTCTGGCCGCCGTAGATGCGGTAGGGAATCTCGGCGCGGATGAGCTGCTCCTCCAGCACCCGCGACTGGGCGTTGGAGCGATACAGGATGGCCACCTCGGACCGGGCGCCGCCATCGTCCAGCCAGCCGCGGATGCGGGTGACCACGTGCTGGGCCTCGTCGATCTCGTTGAAGGCGGCGTAGACGTCGATCGGCTCGCCCTCGACGCCGTCGGTCCACAGTTCCTTGCCCAGCCGGCCGGTGTTGTGGCGGATCAGGCCGTTGGCGGCGGACAGGATGGTCGACGTGGAGCGGTAGTTCTGCTCCAGCCGGATGGTCTGCGTATCCGGATAGTCGTCGGCGAAACGCACGATGTTGTCGGCGCGGGCGCCGCGCCAGGAGTAGATCGACTGGTCGTCGTCGCCGACCACGAACACCTTCGCCTGGTCCCCGGCCAGCACCCGGATCCAGGCATACTGCAGGGTGTTGGTGTCCTGGAACTCGTCCACCAGCAGATGGCGGAAGCGCTTGCGGTAGTGGGCCTGCAGTTCCCTGTCGTCGCGCACCAGCTCGTGAGCCCGCAGCAGCAGTTCGGCGAAGTCCACCAGCCCGGCGGATTCGCGCGCGCTTTCGTAGGCGGTGTAGACGCGGATCATCTGCGCCCGGGCAAAATCCCCGGTGTCGGCGAGATGCTGCGGCCGCCGTCCCTCCTCCTTGCAGCCGTTGATGAAGCCCTGCATTTGCCTGGGTGGCCAGCGGGCCTCGTCCAGTTCCAGATTCTTGAGTGTGCGCCGTACCAACCGGTACTGGTCGTCGCTGTCGATGATCTGGAAGGTCTGCGGCAGTTTGGCCTCGCGCCAGTGCAGGCGCAGCAGGCGGTGGGCGATGCCGTGGAAGGTGCCCACCCACATTGTCGAGGCTGGCACCCGCACCAGCCGCTCGATGCGGCTGCGCATCTCGTGCGCGGCCTTGTTGGTGAAGGTCACCGCCAGAATCGACTGCGGCGAGACGCCCTCCACCTCAATCAGCCAGGCCACCCGGTGGGTGAGCACCCGGGTCTTGCCGGAGCCGGCTCCGGCAAGCACCAGCCGGTGGCCGGGCGGGGCGCCTACGGCTTCGCGCTGGGCGTCATTGAGTCCGTCGAGTATGTGGGAGATGTCATCGCTCATGGGCCGCGATTGTAACGCCACGGCGGCGACCCGCCGCAGCGGTGGTCGTCATCGGGGTTGTTCAGACACGGTTCATCCCAATGCCTTAAGCTCCCGGAGTGAACGCGACATGCGTCAAGGACTCCAACTTCAACCGATCGCAATCGGCTTAGGACTGAATCATGCAGATGCGCAACCCGATCGTGGTGCTGCTCACGGCGCTGGTGACCGTGGCCTGTGCCACCTCACCCACTGGCCGGCCCCAACTGAAACTGTTCCCCTCCTCGGATCTGGCCGAGATGGGCGCGGCGAGTTACCAGCAGATCAAGGAAGAAACGCCGATCGAGCAATCCAGCCGGGTCAACGGTTACGTCCAGTGCGTGGCCGACGCCATCACCCAGCAGACGGGCGGCACCTGGGAAGTCACCGTTTTCGCCGACGACCAGGCCAACGCGTTCGCCCTGCCCGGCGGCAAGATCGGCGTCTATACAGGATTGCTCGATGTCAGCCGCAATCAGGACCAGCTAGCTACCGTGATCGGCCATGAGGTGGCCCACGTGCTGGCCGATCACGGCAACGAGCGGGTTTCCAGCCAGTTCGCCACCCAGAGCGCGCTGCAACTGGCGGGTGCCATCGCGGGCGGTCAGGGCGGCATGGGTCAGGCGGCCATGGCCGCGCTCGGCCTCGGTGCCCAGGTAGGCGTGCTGCTGCCCTTTTCCCGGGCCCAGGAGAGCGAGGCCGACGTGGTGGGGCTGGAACTCATGGCCAGGGCCGGGTTCAATCCGCAGGCTTCGGTGCAGCTGTGGCAGAACATGGCCCAGGGTAGTGGCGGCTCGCCGCCCGAATTCCTGTCTACCCACCCGGGTCACGACAGTCGTATCAGCAAGCTGAATGAAAACATTCCCCAGGCCATGCCGCTTTACGAGCAGGCCCGAAATGCCGGCCGGCGACCCAACTGCGGCTGATCTCGTGGCGACCGGCTGTGGGTAATGGCACCGGTTATCGCCGGCGTTGCCGGAGAGCCGCCCAAAGATCATTTTGCGGTCATATTGCTTGACGGAAAAAAGCGCTACACTCGAAGCGTCGGCATAACAAGCCGGCCCCTGGGGGATGGGTTCGTGCCATTGCCGTGCCCCGGTGGACGACGTAGGGCAATGGCGCCGCGATTCGGGATTCTGCTGTGATTAACATCTATGTGGGCAATCTGCCCTGGGGCTCAAGCGAAGATGACTTGCGCGCCGCATTCGAAGCTTATGGCGAGGTCAGCTCCGCCAAGATCATTACCGACCGCGAAAGCGGCCGTTCGCGCGGGTTCGGCTTCGTCGAGATGCCGGATAAGGGGTCGGCCGAAGCCGCGATCCAGGCGCTGAACGAAACCGATTTCCAGGGCCGGAACCTGCGGGTCAACGAAGCACGGCCCCGCGAAGACCGGCCACGCGGCCCCCGCCAGTTCTGACGCTGCCCGTACCGGCTGGCGCCTGAGCGCCTGCCGGTACGCCACCGTCGGTTCCGGGTCGCGATTGCGCGGGCGTTGCGCCGTCCGCGGCAGTGGACTATTCGGTCCGGAAACGGCCGATTCAATGGCCTCAGGCGGTGGCCAAGCGATTGGTCCCGTGCTCGGTGTGTATGGTCGCACCCAGGCGCTCGCCGCTCGCGAGCCCGAGAATGTCGTCGACATACCACCACTGCGCTTCCACCCGTTGTGCGTCCACATCCACGATCACGTAGCCGTGCTCGGCGAGATCGACATAGCGGATGTGCGGGTTGTTGACCCGGATCAGCTGACGCGCCGGCTGCAGTTGCGGCAGCCCCGGCGAGGTGATCGAAGGCACTACGAACTCCACCCCGACGGGCGGTCCACCGAACAGGTCTCCCGTGATCGGAAACGGGTCCGGCTGCAGATCCATCGCCCAGGAGGTGTGGATGTCGCCGGTCAGCACCACCACGTTGCCGGTTTCCGCGAACAACTCGAACAGCCGCTGGCGGGCGGCGCGGTAACCGTCCCACTGATCCGGGTTGAGCAGCACCCCACCGGTGCCCACCAGCGGCACCTGGCCGAGCAGGCGGTCGAGCTCGGGCAGTGGCAGCTGCATCAGCTCCGGCAGACCGGCCAGCCGCAGCTGCCCCATCATCACCTGCTGCCCCAGCAGCCGCCAGCGGGTGCGTGAATCCTGAAGACCGGCACGCAGCCAGTCGAACTGCGCATCGTCCAGCAGTTGCCGCGCCGGATCATTGATGTCGCCGGCATCAGCCTGGCCGACGGGTTCGCTACGGGCCAGCAGCCGGGTTTCCAGCATCGACAGTCCCACCAGATCGCCGAAGCGGAACCGGCGATAGGCCACGCGGCGGTCGGCGGGGTCTGTTACCCGGATCGGCATCCACTCGTAGTAGTCTTGCAGACCGGCGTCGCGGCGCAACGGCCAGTCGCCCTCGGTGGCCGGATCGTTGCCGTACTCGTAGATGTAATCGCCGAAGTGGACCACCGCGTTCAGATCGTCGCGCTCGGCGATGCGCCGGTAGGCGCTGAAAAAGCCGTGGGGCAGGCTGGCGCAGGAAACCGCGGCTAGCCGCACCCCTTCGGTGTCGCCCACCGGGAGCGTGCGCGTGCGTCCGGTCGCCGACCGGGTGCCGGCGGCCAAGAAGCGGTAGTAGTAGACCGTGTCCGGCGTCAGGCCCGTCGCGTCCATCTTCACGGTATGATCCCGCGCCGGCTCGGCGATGGCGCTGCCTTCGGCGACGACGGCGTCGAAGTCCACATCGGTCGCGATCTGCCAGTCGACCGGCATCGGCCCGTAATCCACCGGAGTGACGTGGGTCCACGGAATCACCCGATCCGCCAGCGGGTCGGCGCTGGCTACCCCGTGGGAAAACATCGCCCCCGAGCCCGGCGCCTGCCCGCCGTCACCGCCGCAGGCGATCAGCCAGGGCGTCACCGCCAGCGCGCCGGCGGCACCGCGCAACAGATCGCGACGGGAAACGCCCGGTCGTTGCTGCGGCTTACCCATTAATGATGGGGCCATCGAAGAAGGGACCGGTGATCTCGTAGGTCAGCCCACGGCCGCCGGGGCCCGGAATCGGTAGGCCGCTGTCGCTGGGTGCCGGCCCCCGCTGGCTGTTGAAGTAGAGCCGGGTGCCGTCGGGAGAGAACGCGGGGCCGGTGACTTCCGACCCGGCCTGATCCACCACCATGACCAGCGGTACCAGCTGGCGTTCGGGGGTGATTGCCACGATCTGCATGTCGCCGCCGTCCTCGGCCACCAGTACGTCGCCGCCGGCCGACACCGCCACGTTGTCGACCCCGGTGAGCACGGCGTCGGCGAACAGGTCGTCGTCGTAGATGATCTCGATGGTTTGTTCGGCCGTGTCCAGGGCCCAGACCCGGTTGTCGCCCTTGGTGGTGAAGTAGACGATGCCGTCGTGCCAGGCGATGCCCTCGCCGCCGTCGAACACGGAGCTGTTGGCCACCTGTCGGCGGGTGGGTGTGCCGATCAGTTCCAGAACCGGCTCGGTGAGGTCGCCCACCAGCGGAATCTCGGCGAGCACGCCGTTCAGTTCGTTGGTCAGCGCCAGCGTCGGATTGGGGTCGGGCACCTCGTGCCAGATCACCTGTCGCCGGGTGGCCGGGTCGTTACCCAGCACCTCGGCGATCTCTAGCAACCCGCTGGACAGATCGGGGTAGTTGTCCGGTGTAAAACGGTAGAAGCCGCCGTCCGACTCGTCCTCGGTGAGGTAGGCCTGCTGACGAACGGGGTCGATGGCAGCGGCTTCATGGGCGAAGGTGCCCATCGCCGGGCGCTGATTGCTCAGCCGGGCGGCCGAGGACTGGCCGCCGGGATCGCATTCATAGACGAACCCCGCCTCGTATTCCTCGCAGGTCAGCCAGGTACCCCAGGGCGTCGGACCGCCGGCGCAGTTCAGCAGAGTGCCGCGCTGGATCTGATAGGCATCGATCACGTTGCCGGCGGCGTCGAAACGCAGAGCCCCGACGCCGCCGGGCAGGAACTCGCTGTTGCAGACGTATACCCAGCCGCCGTCCGGCTGCTCGAACGTGGCGCCGCCGTCCGGAAACGTGTGCCAGCGATAGCCCGAGCCGCCTGTAGGGTCCTCGTCGGCCCGCGCGATGACACGCGACGAAAAGCCCATCGGCAGCCGCAGGCTGTTGGTGTCCGGCGCCTGCAGCGCACCCACATTGGCGATGTTGCTGGCCGGCCGGGCCGGGCGGATGGTGCCGCCACCGCCGCCTGAACTGTTCGAACCGCCCGGGCCGATGGTCGGGCCGCCGCCACTGCCGCCCCCGCAGGCCGACAGCACTGGGCCCACGGCCAGGACACCGGCGCTGCTGAGGCCGCCGAGCAGCAGCCGGCGGCGTACCGGATCGACCGGACGGGGAAAATTCGGATTGATGGGCATGACCGGCGGGACCGTTCCACGGAATAACGGCCTGCGGTTATATCGCCCGCCTGTTACCTGGAGGTGACGGCCTCGTTGTCAGTGTCGGTGAATACGGCTGTGGATAGGCCCAGGTCGGTGTGCGGCAATCGAAGCTGACGTTTGAGCACGAAGTCGAACAGCAGCGGATTCAGGTCGTAGAGTTCATGCAGCGACGCTGTGGCCTCGTCCGGCAGGTATCCTGCGTCGCGCAGCCCGTCCAGGTCGGTGGCCACGGCCATGGCCGGCAGCGGGTAGACGCTGGCATAGCCGAGTCGGTCGTGCAGGTCCGGGGCCTGTAGCAGGCGGGACAGGGCCTCGTGTGAATGTTGACGCGTGGCCACCCCGCCGATCACCGCACTCAGCTGGTCCTCGAGATCGGGCTCCCGCAACATGCGCAACACCAGCTCGGTACCGGGGACCGTTCTGCCTTCGGCCATTGGATCAGGGTAACGGCTGTCCGCCCCGCCCAGCACCAGGGTCACCTCGACCCCGGCCGCCAGCGCCGGGCGCAGCCGTTCGGGGTTGCCCAGCGCGGCCTTACCCAGGCCCAGCCCGGGGCCGCCGCCCACCTGTACCACCAGCCCCATGTCCTGCTCGGCCATCGCCGCGTAGAAATCCTGTCGGACGTCGGCCGGATCGATGCCCTGCAGGGCTGGCATCCAGGCGATGCGGGTGATGCCCCGGCCGGCCCAGCGGTTGATCTCGGCCAGCGCATGGGGGCGATCGGGGTGGATCGACACCGCCGCCCGCAGGTGATCCGGATAACGCTCGGCCAGCGCCGCCACCCGCTCGTTGTCGACGTAGGCCAGGGTCCGCTCGGGTTGCGGCTGGCCATCGCGGTCGAAACGCTGATCGAGCCCGACGATCTGCAGTTGATGCGGGTGCGGGAGGCTCCGGACTTGGCGCATCAGACGGGCCGGATAGCGTTCGTCCAGATGCGAACGGTCGCGCACGCCGCCGGCGCCGAGCAGCAGCCGCAGCGCGACGTAATGGCGGAACGGCCAGAAGTCGCCCGCGGCCGGGTTGAGGAAGCTGGCATTGCCGTTGTCGGCGTCGCCACGGGACAGCACGTGTACCCAGTGGTCGACCACGTGCGGCGTGTCGCCCAGCCCGTCATAGCTGGCCTCCACCAGCGCCCGGGTGGTTGGCGTCAGCAGCCATTCGGCGTCCTCCGGGGCATGGGCGAATGCCCCGCCCAGCGAGGTCAGCCAGCGGTCGCCGGCCAGCAGCAGGCCGGCCGCCAGCAGCAACAGCAGCACGAGGGCCGAGCCGAGTCGGCGCAGGCGGGGTGGTCGGGACATGCCCGGACTATAGCGCGGGCCGCCCTGGCGGGACGACCGCGCGGATCAACTCGCGCGGGCCAGTTCGTCCGCGTAGTGGCAGGCTACCTCGCCGCGGCCGTCACTGCGCGGACGGCGTTCCGGCACGGTCTCGGCGCAGTCCCGCTGCACCCATGGACAGCGGGTGCGGAACACGCAGCCGGAGGGCGGATCGGCCGGCGATGGCAGATCGCCCTCCAGCAGGATGCGCTTGCGGGTGCGTTCGAAATCCGGGTCCGGCCGCGGCACGGCGGAGATCAGTGCCCGGGTATAGGGGTGGTGCGGGCGGTCGAACAGGGTGTCCGGATCGGCGGCCTCCATGGCCTGGCCCAGGTACATCACCAGCACCTCGTCGCTGATCTGGCGCACCACCGCCAGATCGTGGGCGATGAACAGCATGGCGATGTTGAATTCGTCCTGTAGTGCCTGCAGCAGGTCCAGGATCTGGGCCTGAATGGACACATCCAGCGCCGACACCGGCTCGTCGCAGACCAGCAGCCTGGGCTGCACCACCAGTGCCCGGGCGATGCCGATTCGCTGGCACTGGCCGCCGGAGAATTCGTGCGGATAGCGATTCACCATGTGGCCGGACAGCCCCACCCGCTCGAGCATGGCGGTCACCCGGTCCCAGCGCTCGGCGCGGGACAGTCCGGGAAACAGGTGGCGCAGTGGCTCGGCCACTACTTCACCGATGGTCATGCGGGGGTTGAGGCTGGCCAGCGGGTCCTGGAACACCATCTGCACATCGCGGCGCAGGCGCCGCCAGCCGGCCTGATTCAGGTCGGTGACATCCCGGCCTTCGAATGTCAGACGACCCGAGGTGATCGGCTGCAGACCGGTTATGGCCCGCGCCAGAGTCGACTTGCCGCAGCCCGATTCACCCACCACCCCCAGCGTCCGCCCGGCGGCCAGGCTCAGGTCGATGCCGTTGACCGCCCGCAGGGCCGAGCCGGTCTGCCATGGCCAGCTGGTCGCCATGGGGAAATGCACATGCAGTTGTTCGACGGCCAGCAGGGGCGCGGGAATGTCGGCGGCCGGTTGTGGTCCAAGAACGGTCATGATCCCAATGGTAACCTGTGATTCACCGTCATGACCGTGTAGGCATGCATCAGAGTTTCCCTCACCGGAGTGACCCGCCATGAGCCGCCCGCCCGGGGCCAGCCGTCACGCGGCCGAACTCGATCTGCTCAGTTTCAACATGCAGGTCGGGATCGGCACCAAACGCTATCGTGAGTATCTCACCCGGGGCTGGCGCCACCTGCTGCCCAGCCTCGAAGTGCAGGAAAACCTGGCCCGCATCGGGGACCTGGTGGCCGGTTACGACATCGTGGGGCTGCAGGAAATCGACGCCGGCAGTCGTCGCAGCGGCTATGAAAACCAGATGGAGTTGCTCGCCCGCCGGGGCGGTTTCAGTTACTGGCATTCGCTGGTGAACCGGAACCTGGGCCACGTCGCCCAGCACGGGCTGGGCCTGCTCGCCCGGGTGCGGCCGTTCGCGGTCAGCGAACATGCGCTGCCGGGCACGCTGCCCGGTCGTGGCGCGCTGCTGGCGCAGTTCGGCGATCCGGCATCCCCGCTGGCGGTCGTGGTGACGCATCTGGCCCTGACCCGCGGCAGCCGGGCCCAGCAACTGGTGGCCCTGCGGCGGCTGGTCGCCCCGTTCGAACATGTCGTGGTCATGGCCGACACCAACTGCAGTGCCGGCCATCTGCGGCGTGCGCCGGCACTGGCCGATGGCGCCCTGCGCGTGCATGGCGAGCGGCTTGTCACGTTCCCCAGCTGGCGGCCGCGTCGGGGTATCGACCACATCCTGACCAGTCCGGGGATGACAGTGACGCATGCCGAGGCGGTGGACGTGCGGCTGTCGGATCATCGGCCGGTCGCCATGCGCGTGGCGCTGCCGCCTGACGTGGCGGCGGGGCTGGCGCGCCCGGAAGCGGTCACAGATACGGCGTGAACAGCCAGGCCACCGCGTCGCGCAGCCGCACCGGCAGCGAGCGCTGGTCGAAATCTGCGGCAGTGTAGCGGCGCGAGGCCTCGATGCGCGCCGCCAGGTGATCGGCCAGTTCGGCCACGAAACCGCGGTCGTATACCTCCACCTGCATCTCGAAATTCAGCCGCAGGCTGCGCGGGTCGAGGTTGGCCGAGCCGATCAGCGCGTAACTGTCATCCACCACGAACAGTTTGCTGTGAACGAACGGCGCCGGTTGGTAGTAGATCTTCACCCCGCGCACCAGCAGCTCCCGCAAGCCGTGGCGCGAGGCCCAGTGTACGTAGGGCAGGTTGTTGGCTGCCGGCAGCACGATGGACACGTCGAGCCCCCGCAGTGCGGCTGCCTGCAGCGCCGAGATCAGGCCCGCCGAGGGGAGGAAGTAGGGGGTCATGATCAGCACCCGCTCGCGGGCAGCGGCCACCGCCGCGCTCAGCAACAGGGCCACCCGGTCGGGGTCCTCGGTGGGGCCGTCGTCGATCACCCGGCAGGTGGCCGAACCCTGTGCCGCCGCCGAGTCGCCGGCCGCCGTGCGCTCGCCGGTCACGAATGCCCAGTCGGCCAGGAACACGGTTTCCATCTGGTGCACCACCGGCCCGGCCAGGGCGAAATGCATATCGTCCACCCGCCGCGGTCGGCGCGCCGAGCCGACATGGCGGTCGCCGATGTTCATGCCGCCGGTGAAACCCCGGACGCCGTCCACCACCAGAATCTTGCGGTGATTGCGCAGATTGATACGCAGCGACGGCGGCAGCAGGCTCGGTGCCAGGAAGCGGGCCACGCTCACGCCCTGGCGCCGCAGCAGGCCGCCGGCCCGGCGGCGCGGCCAGGCGTAGTACTCGCCGAACCCGTCCAGCATCACTCGCACGTCCACCCCGCGTGCGGCCGCCCGGGCCAGTGCGGCGACGAACTGTCGCCCGGTGGCGTCGGTCTCGAAGATATAGGTGGCCAGATAGACGTAGGCCCGGGCTTGGTCGATGGCCTCCAGCATGGCCGGGTAGGCCTGGTCGCCGTGGTGAAGCACCTGCAGTTCGTTGCCGGCCACCAGCGGCACCGCCGCCAGCTGGTCAGCCGCCGCCGCCAGTCCGGTTAGGGCCTCGGGCACTGCCGGCGCGCGGCGGGTGTGGCCGCTGTCCACCCCCGGGGCTCGCTGGCCGAGGGCATGGGTGGCCCGCTGGTCCAGCCGCTGGGCACGGATCTGCACCCGGTTGATGCCGAAAACGGCATAGAGAACCGGCCCGAACAGCGGGAACAGCAGGCATACGGCGATCCAGCCGAATGCCCCGCGGGAGTCCCGCTTGTGCAGCAGGATATGCACCACGGCCGCGGCCGCCGCAAGGGTGGCGGCCAGCGCCGGAATCAGGAACCGCAGCTGGGCCTGCCAGGCGAAGTCCATTCAGGGCCCGATCCTAGTTCGTGCTACCGGCGTCCAGCTTCGGCACCGCGGCGAGCAGCCGCCGCGTGTAGTCGTGCTGCGGCTGGTCGAACAGCGCCCCGACCGCCGCCCGCTCCACCACCTCGCCGTCGCGCATCACCACCACGTGATCGCAGGTGCCGGCTACCACGCCCAGATCATGGGTGATCAGGATCACCGAGGTGGAAAAGCGGGTGCGTAGGTCGCGGATCAGGTCGAGGATTTCCGCCTGCACGGTCACGTCCAGGGCGGTGGTGGGTTCATCGGCGATCAGGATATCCGGCTGGCAGAGCAGGCTCATGGCGATCATCACCCGCTGGCGCATGCCTCCGGAGAACTGGTGCGGGTAGTAGCGGATACGCCGGGCGGCATCCGGGATACGCACGGCCTCGAGCATCTCGATCGCCCGGCTCATGGCCGCGCGCCGCCGCAGGCCCTGGTGCTGCGCCAGCACCTCGGTCATCTGGGTGGACACCCGCAGATGCGGGTTCAGCGAGGTCATCGGGTCCTGGAAAATCATCGCGATGCGCGACCCGCGGATGCGTCTAAGTTCGCGCTCGGACAGCCCGATCAGTTCGGTGTCGCGGTAACGCGCCGACCCACTGACTCGGCCATTGCTGTCCAGCAGGCCCAGCAGCGCCCGCACCGACTGGCTCTTGCCCGAGCCGGATTCCCCCACGATACCCAGGGTCTGGCCCTCGGCCAGCTCGAAATCGAGCCCGCGCACGGCGTCGACCGGGCCGTCGGGCGTGTCGAAGCTGACCTGCAGATTGGCGACTTTCAGCAGCATGGGGCTCTTATGTCAGACGTTTCGTGTTAACCGCAAAGGAATTCTTTCGTATTTCTGCATGGCCATTCTTCGCGTCTTTCGCGGTTAGTGCGTGTTTCCGTGAACCGCAAAGCACGCAAAAGTCGCAAAGAAGGTGGTTTCCCATTCATCGATCATCACACTTTTCGCCCCTTTGCGTCCTTTGCGGTTAGCGTGTGTTTCCGTGAACCGCAAAGGATGCAAAATTCGCAAAGAAGGTCGTTCCCTATTCACCGATCATCACACTTTGCGCCCCTTTGCGTTTTTTGCGGTTAGTGTTCTTTTCCCAGAGGCGCAAGGAGCGCAACGGCGTTTATTCGTATTCCTGCATGTCCACCCTTTGCGGTCTTTGCGGTTGGCCGTTGCTCAGCACCGGCGGTCAGCGGTCCTTCGGGTCCAGCGCGTCGCGCAGGCCGTCGCCGATGAAGTTGAAGCAGAACAGCGTGGTGGCCAGGAACGCCGCCGGGAAGATCAGCAGCCACGGCGCACGGCCCATCTCGTCGGCCCCGTCCTTGACCAGCGTGCCCCAGGAGGTGGCCGGCTCCTGAACGCCCAGGCCGAGAAAGCTCAGGAAGGATTCGAACAGGATCACCTGCGGGATGGTCAGGGTGATGTACACCGCCACCACACCCAGCAGATTTGGCACGATGTGCCGCCGGATGACGTTGAACGAGGAGGCACCGGCCATGCGCGCGGCCTCGACGAATTCCTTCTGTTTCACCGACAGCGTCTGGCCGCGCACGATACGGGCCATGTCCAGCCAGCTGACCGCGCCGATGGCGATGAAGATCAGGTAGATGTTGCGCCCGAAGGCCACCATCAGCAGGATCACGAAGAACAGGAAGGGCATGGCGTAGAGAATGTCCACCGCCCGCATCATCAGCGAATCCACCCGGCCGCCGAAGTAGGCGGCCACCGAGCCGTAGGTCACGCCGATGATCAGGCTGACCAGGGTGGTGACCACGCCGATGGTCAGCGAGATGCGCCCACCCTGCATGGTGCGCACGAACAGGTCTCGGCCCAGACTGTCGGTCCCGAACAGGTGGCCACTGCCGGCATCCGGCCCGGTCCAGATCATGCCGTAGTCCTGGGTCGCCTGATCGTAGGGGGACAGCGCCGGGCCGATCAGCACCAGCACCACCATCAGCCCCAGCACCGCACTGGCGGCCAGCGCCGCGCGATTGCGGATCAGCCGTCGCATGGCGTTGGACCACAGGCTGCGGCTGGCCACCTCTGCGGTTGCGGCCAGCCTGTCCGCGTCACGTTTGCGGCGGAATATCACCAGGCGGCCCTCAGTAGCTCACGCGCGGGTCGAGCCAGGCGTAGACCAGGTCGACCAGCAGATTGAACAGGATGATCAGCATCCCGTAGAACAGCACCACGCCCAGCACCAGGGTGTAGTCGCGGTTGGTCGCCCCCTGCACGATGAAGCGGCCCAGGCCGGGAATGCCGAAGATGGTCTCGATCACCACCGAGCCGGTGATGATGCCGGCGGTGGCCGGCCCCATGAACGACACCACCGGCGTCAGCCCGGCCGGCAGAGCGTGCACGAACAGCACGCGACGGGCGGTCAGGCCCTTGGCCCGGGCGGTGCGGATGAAATCGGAGCGCAGCACCTCGATCATCGAGCCGCGCGTCAGCCGTGCGACATAGGCCATCATCGCGGTGCCCAGCGCCAGCACCGGAATCACGAAGTGGCTGGGCCCGCCCAGGCCCCCGGCCGGCAGCCAGTCGTTGTATACCGCCAGCAGCAGGATCAGCAGCGGCGCCAGCACGAAATTGGGAATCGAGATACCCACCATCGCCAGCGTCATCAGCCCGTAGTCCGTGGGGCTGTTCTGCCGCAGGGCCGCCAGCACGCCCAGGGGCACCCCGAACAGAAGAGCGAACAGCAGTGACGCCGCGCCCAGCTTCAGCGATACCGGGAAGGCGTCCGTGATCAGCTGGGTGACGGTCAGGTCCTTGTACTGGAACGAGGGACCGAAATCGAAATGCAGCACGTCCCACACATAGCGTGCGTATTGCTGGTAGAGCGGCTCGTCCAGATGATACTTGGCCTGCAGGTTGGCCTCGATCTGCGGCGGCAGCTGCTTTTCGGCGTCGAACGGCCCGCCGGGCGCCGAGCGGATCAGCACGAACGCCAGGGTCAGCAGTATCAGCAGGGTGGGTACCACCCCCGCAATGCGGCGAACGGCGTAGGCCAGCACGGCATCGGCTCCTAGTTTGGGCGGGGGCGGCGAACCCGGCTCATTGGGCCGGGCTGTCGTCGGCGGGCTCGATGCGGAAATCCTTGCTGTAGTAGTGGCTCATGGGATTGCCCACATAGCCCTTTACATACGGTTTGATCAGCGTCTTGCTGGTGCCGAAGAACACCGGGATCACCGGATGGTCGGCCAGCAGCATCGCCTCGGCTTCCCGCAGCACCGACTGGCGCTGCTCGCCCCCGGGCATGCGCGAGGCCTTGTTCAGCAGGGCGTCGTATTCGGGGTTGCTGTAGCCGGCCCCGTTGATGCCGAAATCCGAGTGCAGCAGCTCCAGGAAGGTGTAGGGGTCGTCATAGTCTCCTACCCAGCCGGCGCGGAAGACTTCCGTCACCCGGCGCTCGGACACGTTCTGGAGAAACACCTTCCATTCCTCGTTGACCAGCTCCACGTCCACCCCCAGCACGTTCTGCCACATGCTGGCGATCACCGAGGCGATCTTCTTGTGCGCCTCGAGGGTGTTGTAGCGAATCTCCACCGTCAGCGGATTGTCCTCGCCATAGCCGGCTTCGGCGTACAGCTCGCGGGCGCGGGCATTGCGCTGTTCCTGCGGCATGTCGGCGTAGGCCAGCCTGGCGCCCTGGTAGTCGCTCACCACCGGCGGCACCCACTGGTAGGCGGGAATCTCGTTGCCGCGGGTGATCTTCTCCACGATCACCTCGCGGTCGATCGCCATCGACAGGGCCTGGCGCAGTTCGGGGGAATCCCGGAACGGTTCGCGGGTGACGTTCAGGCCGTAGTAGTAATTGGACAGGCTGGGCTTGGTCTTGAGCTGATCCGGGACGTGCGTGCGCACCGTCTCCAGTTGCGGGATCGGCACCGAGCCGGTCCAGTCCAGCTCGCCGGCCTGGTAGCGCTTGAGCTCGGACGAGGTGTTCTCGATCGGGTAGTACTCCACCCGGCCGACGCCGACGTTGTCGGCATCCCAGTAGTCGGGATTGGCCTCCAGCACGATCTCGGACGCGACCACCCATTCCTTGAGCAGATAGGCGCCGTTGGTGACCGCATTGCCCGGCTGGGTAAACTGGTCGCCGTGTTCCTCCACCGCCGGCCGGTAGAGCGGGTAGGTGGTGCTGTGGGTCAGCAGACCCAGGAAGTAGGGGGTCGGCGCCTTGAGGCGGATTTCCAGCGTGAACTCGTCGACCGCGGTCACGCCCAGGGTGTCCGGGGCCTTGTCACCGGCGATGATCGCTTCGGCGTTCTCGATCGGCGCCAGGATGCTGGCGTAGACCGACCCGGTGGCCGGGTCGACGGTGCGCCGCAGACCGTAGGCGTAGTCCTCCGCCCGGACCGGCTCGCCGTTCGACCACACCGCGTCCTCGCGCAGCTTGAAGGTGTAGGTCTTGCGGTCCTCGCTGATCTCCCAGCTTTCGGCGCCGCCCGGCTCGATGGTGCCGTCGGGTTCCTCCGAGATCAGCCCCTCGTAGATGTCGCGCAGGATGTTGGCCGCGGGCACGCCCTGGGCCTTGTGCGGATCCAGCGTCCCGGGTTCGGCGCCGTTGCCCTTGCGCAGGACACCGGTACCGTCGTCCAGGATTTCGGGCTTGATCTTGACCGGGAAGGAATCCGACTCGCCGCTGCCGCCCTGGCCGCAACCGGCAAGCAAAAGCCCCACACCCAGTGCCGTCAGAAGGACTCGCACAGTCACTCTCCTTGGGACCCTCTGATTAATCCCCCGCGACCCGCGTTTGAGTCCCAAGCCGTTCAAGTGCAAGGCGCTCGACGCAGGGCCGTGGCGGCGCTCACGGTCAAGGAGAGCAACGCCGCAATTGGACGGCTTGGGCCAAACCCCTTCGGGGCCGGGCCCTTGCGCGCGTCTAGACGGCGTCACTCGTCGTTCATTTGCAATGAGCAAACTTCTCTCCTCGTTTCTTGCTAGCCGCGCGCAAAGACGCCGGTGCGGGCCGCGCGGGATTAGTCAGAGGGTCCCTTTCTGGAAAACGCTTCCGAGATTACAGCAAAAGCGAAAGCGGGCGAACGGCCCCGCGTCGCCTCTCAGGCGCTTTCCCGATATACGCGCTCGCCCTTCCTGAGATGCACCAGCAGCAGTGATACCGCCGCCGGCGTCACCCCGGGGATGCGTGCCGCCTGGCCCAGCGTGGCCGGGCGTTGCCGCGCCAGCTTCTCGCGGATTTCGCTGGACAGCCCGGCCACCGCGGCGTAATCCAGCCCGTCCGGCAGGCGCGTGTCCTCGTGACGCCGGTTGCGGTCGATCTCCGCGTTCTGGCGTTCGATGTAGCCGGCATACTTGGCCTGGATTTCCACCTGTTCGGCCACTACCGGGTCGACGGCCTGTTCGGCCACCGCCGGCAGGCCGCGGAGGTCGGCATAGCCGAGGTTCGGCCGGCGCAGCAGCTCGACGGCCTTGCAGGCCTCCTTGAGCCGGCCGCCCAGGCGTTCGGTCAGCGCGTCGTCGGTCACGTCGTCCGGCCGCACCACCAGGTCTGCCAGGCGCCGCTGCTCGCGGGCCACGGCCTCGCGCTTGGTCTCGAACGCCTGCCAGCGGTGGTCATCCACCAGCCCCAGATCGCGGCCGGTCGGGGTCAGGCGCAGGTCGGCGTTGTCCTCGCGCAACAGCAGGCGGTGTTCGGCGCGGGAGGTGAACATGCGATAGGGCTCGAGCGTGCCGCGGGTGATCAGGTCATCCACCAGCACGCCCAGATAGGCCTGATCCCGGCGCGGCCACCAGGGCTCGCGGCCGCGCACCGCCAGCGCGGCATTGACTCCCGCCAGCAGGCCCTGGGCGGCGGCCTCCTCGTAGCCGGTGGTGCCGTTGATCTGGCCGGCGAAGTAGAGCCCGGGCAGATGTCGGGTCTCCAGGCTGGCCTGCAGGCCGCGGGGGTCGAAGTAGTCGTACTCGATGGCGTAGCCGGGCCGGGTGATATGGGCGTTTTCGAAACCGTCGATCGAGCGCACCAGCGCCAGCTGGGTGTCGAAGCCGAGGCTGGTGGAAATGCCGTTGGGGTAGAGCTCGGTGGTGTTCAGGCCCTCCGGCTCGACGAAGATCTGGTGGCTGGCCTTGTCGGCGAAGCGCACGATCTTGTCCTCGATCGAGGGGCAATAACGCGGGCCCACGCTATCGATCTCGCCCGAATAGATGGCCGACTCGTGCAGCCGCTCGCGGATCAGATCGTGGGTGGCCGGGTTGGTGTGAGCAATGTGGCAGGGCACCTGCCGGGGATGCTCCGACCGCGAGCCCAGATACGAGAACACCGGGGCGGGCTCGTCGCCGGGCTGTTCGGCCAGGCGGCTGAAATCCACGCTGCGGCCGTCGATGCGCGGGGGCGTCCCGGTCTTGAGCCGACCCACGTCGAAGGGCAGATCGCGCAACCGCTCGGCCAGGGCATTCGAGGGCGCGTCGCCGGCGCGCCCGCCGCCGAACTGGCTGGTGCCCACATGGATGCGCCCGCCCAGGAAGGTGCCCACCGTGAGCACCACCGCCCGCGCGGCGAAGCGCAGCCCCATGCGGGTGACCACGCCGGCCACCCGGCCGTCGGTCACGATCAGGTCGTCCACCGACTGCTGGAACAGGGCCAGATTCGGCTGATGCTCGACCGCCTCGCGCACCGCGTACTTGTAGAGCATGCGGTCGGCCTGGGCGCGGGTGGCGCGCACCGCCGGGCCCTTGCGGGCGTTAAGGGTGCGGAACTGGATCCCGGCCCGGTCCGCGGCCCGGGCCATGATGCCGCCCAGCGCGTCGATTTCCTTGACCAGATGCCCCTTGCCGATGCCGCCGATGGCCGGATTGCAGGACATCTGCCCCACGGTTTCGATGTTGTCGGTCAGCAGCAGGGTGCGCACGCTCTGGCGCGCCGCGGCCAGCGCGGCTTCGGTGCCGGCGTGTCCCCCGCCGACGATAATGACGTCGAATTCGTTGGTATTGCTCATGCGGAATGCCGTCCCGGCCGTGCAGCCGGCGGTGATGCGTAATCCGGAATTCTAACGTGCCGGCGCGGGTTCCGGCATGTCCAGTTCGTCGATGAGCACCTGCCAGTTCTCCAGGGTGCGTTGATTCACGCGGATGTCGTCGCCGTCCAGGGCGGCGTGGATCACGTAGGCGTGGTCCGGCTCGGTGTAGGCAATGAAGCCGCGGGCGAGCCATTCATTGATGGCGCCTTCCACCCGCTCGGGGGTCGGCGGCGGCTGATCCGGATGCCGGTGGCGCATCACCGCGGCGGTAATGTTGCGCATGGTGGCGACCGGCAGCTGCAGGCGCATGTCGCCCTGCAGGGCCTGCGCGGGCTCGGCATCCGGCCGGGCGCCGATTTCGCCTTCCAGGCGGATGTCGCCGTCGGGGGCGCCCAGCAGCAGGCGATCCAGCGTCAGCGTCGGGCCGGCCCGGACCAGCCGCGCCCACGGCGCCGGTGCCAGCGTCACCCGGGCCGCCAGTTCCGGCAGGCGGGTCGGGCCGTCCGTGGTGGTCAGTCGGCCCTCGGCCAGCACCGGGCCGTAGTCCTCGCCCCGGGCCGCGATGCGCGAAATGCGCAGATCGAAGTTCTCGCCGCCGGCCTGGGCATGGGCGGCCAGGCGCAGCCCCTCCAGGGCGGCGCCGTCGCCGCCGGGGGTGGCCAGTTGCAGATCCTCGAGCTGCAGCCGGTAGCCCGCCGGTCTGCCATCGGGATCGCGCCCGGCGCTGATCTCGGCAACCAGATCGCGAAAGCCGATCTGCCCACCGCGTTCGGCCACCAGCGAGAATCGCGGCAGCGTGGCGCGCAGGGTCAGGGCCCGGTCGGGGCCGGTGATTGCGCCGGTGGCCTCGAACGCATCGGTTTCCAGCCGGGCCGCGCCATCCCCGTCGGGCACGCGCAGGCTCAGCGCCGGCAGCGCGGCGCGCAGGTCGGTGTCGCCGTCGAGGCCGGCTCGCGCGTACAGCGTCAGCGGCGGCGGCGTGGGTTGCAGGCGGCGGGCGTCGAGCAGGACCGTCACCGGTAACTGTCCCGTGATGACGCCGGCGGCGGGTTGCAGGCGCGCGCCGCTGGCCGCCGGGGCGGTGAACGGAACCGGGCCGTGATGAATGGTCAGATCCAGTACCGGCCCGTCACACCCGGGCGCCACGCAGTCCGCGGCCACCAGCCGCAGGCGCAGGTCCGACCGGAACAGCCCGCGATCGAAGCCGGCCGGCGCCAGCCGCCACATGCCGGGCAGGCTGATGTTGCCGATCAGGCGCTGGTGCTCGCGTTCGAGATAGAAACCCACGACGATCGGGGCGGCCAATGCGACAAGCACCAGCCCGATGAGGCCGACCAGCAGGCCGTTGCGAATGGCCCGGATCATGCCTTCATGAGATGCAGGACGGACTCGAGACGGCGATAATCCAAGCGTGCCTCCAACGACCGAAATAGCTTCGCGACCCGACACGGCCACGCTGCTCGACTGGCTGACGCCGCTTTACGGCGGGCGCGGCGCGGCCCTGATTATGGACCGGGCCAGCGCCAGTGCCCAGAAGCACGGCCTGCCGGCGGGCGACGCGGGCCCCGGTCGGCTGGTCGACCAGGGCCTGGCGGTGCTGATCACCTACGGCGACATGGTGCAGGCCCCGGGCGAGGCGCCGCTGGCCACCCTCCGCCGCTTCCTGCGCGAGCGGGTGCCCGACGTGCTGCCGGCGGTGCATGTTCTGCCGTTCTATCCCTATTCGTCGGACGACGGCTTCGCGGTGATCGATTACCGCGCCGTCGACCGCAATCTGGGCGACTGGTCGGACGTGCGCGCGCTGGCCGCCGAACGCGAGCTGATGTTCGATCTGGTGCTCAATCACATCTCCCGCGGCAGCCAGTGGTTCGCCAACTACCTGGCCGACGCCGACCCGGGGCGGGACTACTTCATCGAGGTGGACCCGGCCACCGATCTGCGCGCGGTGGTTCGCCCGCGCAGCACCCCCCTGCTGGCCGAGGTGCCCACCGCCCGCGGCACCCGCCACCTGTGGGCCACCTTCAGCGAGGACCAGATCGATCTGGATTTCGCCAATCCCGCGGTGCTGGCCGAGTTCGTGGACATCATCTTCGGCTATGTGGCGGCGGGCGCCCGGCTGCTGCGGCTGGATGCCGTGGCCTTTCTCTGGAAGCGGATCGGCACGCCCTGCATCCATCTGCCGGAAACCCACCGGGTGATCAAGTTCCTGCGGGCCCTGCTGGCCGGCTATGCCCCGCAGGTGCTGCTGGTTACCGAAACCAACGTGCCGCACCGGGAGAACATCAGCTATCTCACCGACGGTGATGAGGCGCATCTGGCCTATCAGTTCGCCCTGCCGCCGCTGCTCCTGCACACGCTGCTGACCGGCGACGGGGCGGCCCTGCGCGAGTGGGCGGCGTCGCTGCCGGCGCTGCCGCCGGGCTGCCACTTCTTCAACTTCACCGCCTCGCACGACGGCATCGGCGTGCGCGCGGTGGAAAACATCCTGGATGACGAACAGCGGGACGCGCTGGTGGCGACGGTGCGCGAGCGTGGCGGTTTCGTGTCCACCCGGGCCGGCAACGACGGCGTCCACCATCCCTACGAACTGAATATCGCCTATGTCAGCGCGCTGGCCGGGGACGACGGCCATGCGGCCGCACGTTTCCTGTGTTCGCAGGCCGTCGCGCTGTCACTGCGCGGCGTACCGGGGGTGTATTTTCACAGCCTGGTCGGCACGCCCAACGACCGGCGCGGGGTGGAAGCCAGCGGCCGCTATCGCTCAATCAACCGCCGCCGCTGGGACCATGCCGAACTGGCCGCGAAGCTGGACGGTGACGGCGAGCCGGCGCGCATCTTCCGCGGCATGCGCCATCTGCTGGACACGCGGGCGGCGCAGCCGGCATTTCATCCGGATGCTGGGCAGCGCATCGTGGATCTGGGGGATCATCTTTTCGTGGTGGAACGCCAGAGTCTGGATGGTCGCCAGACGCTGCTGGCGGTGCACAACCTCACCGACCGCGAGGTGCGCGTGAGCACCTCGGTTCTGCCCGAGGCCAATCGCTGGTGGGATCTGGTGGCGGGCCGGTCGATGCCGGCCACCATCCGCGAGGTGGCGCTGGCGCCCTATCAGGTGGCGTGGTTCAGTAATTAGGCACGGGTCGGCGGGGCTAGTCTTTCCCCTCGGTATCGAGCAGGAACTCCGCAATCCAGCCGATCGCGTAGCCGTCCGGGAAGATGATCTCCTTCCACTCGCCTTCGGTGGCGAGAATGCGCACCGATGTGCCCTCGTCGCTTTGCAGCAGCTTGTCGTGGCTGGTGCCGGGGCCGGTACGTACGTTCACGTTGCTGCCGCTGATGGTGGCGGCCGGCAGGCCTTCCAGCAGACGCGGGAGATTGCGCCGGGCCGACTCATTGTCCTGGCGGGCGGCCTCGGCGGCCAGCCGGGCGGCGCGGGCCCGGTCCTCGTCCACACCTAGACCCTGCACATACAGCATGGCGAGGTTGTTCTGAGAGGCCGCCTCGCCCTGCTCGGCGGCTTCGCGATACCAGCGGGCGGCGGCGGTGTAATCGGGTTCGCCGAGTTCGCCGTTCTGCAGCAGCACGCCGAGATTGTGCTGGGCGCGGGCATAGCCCTGTTCTGCGGACTTGCGATACCAGTCACGGGCGGTGCCCGCGTTGCGCGTTACCCCGAACCCGTTGGCGTACATCAGGCCGACATTATACTGGGCGGCGGCGTTGCCTTCCTCGGCCAGCGGACGCCATTGTTCCAGCGCCGTGTCATAGTCACCGGCCGCGAATGCGTCGGCGCCGGACTCGTAGGATTCGCTCTGGGCGGCGGCATTCAGACTCAGCGCCGCCAGGCACACGGCTAGCGCGGCGCGGCGGATCATCGACATTGGCATGCGACGGGAAACCCCTGGTTGGTTCGGGAGCATCCGGTGATCATAGGCGAAACGCGGCCGTCATAAAAAAGGCCGACCCGAAACGGGCCGGCCGAGCGAGGAGGAGACAATGAAACGGACAGGAACCGTTTCGGGTCGGACCGGGCAGGGAAGAACCCGACCGACACGACAGAGGATGCGTGCTTGTGGCTGAACCGTGCCTGAACGCATGTCAATCGTCCCCGAAGCGGGCAGAATGCCGCCATGAGTGATGCGCGACTCACTGATCTCGAGATCCGGCTGGCCTGGCAGGAGGATCTGCTGCGCACGCTGGAAGAGACGCTGCATGCCCAGCAGACCCGCGTGGGCGAACTGGAAACCTTCTGCCGGCAGCTCACCGAGCGGCTGCGCGCGCTGCAGGACGGCCACGACCCGACCCCGGATGATGGTCCGCCCCCGCATTACTGAACCCCGGCGCTGCTGGTGGCTGGCGCTGGCGCCGGTCCTGCTGGTGGCGGGCGGCTGTAGCGGATCCGATCCCGGCCCCTGCGCCGACCCGATGGTGCTCGACCAGATGCATCGGGACACCCACTTCGCCGGCGCCGAGTCGGCCTGGGCGACGGTGGAAATCCTCGAGCCGGCCGATCAGGGGGTTCGGGATGGCGTGCGTGTGTGCCGAGCCACGCTCATCGTGCGCGGCGAGGTACGGGATGTGTTGCAGGTGCTGCAGACCGGCTACCCGTTCGCCCGGGCGGCGGCGCGCGAGGCGTTCGAACGGACCTCGGGCCTGGACACGGCCGGCCTGGTCCGCGCCGCGGACTACCTGGCGCAGCGGGCAGGGGCCACCGACGCGGAACCGGCCCCGATGGAAATCCGCGGACCGCTGGAATACCGCCTGACCCGGGAGGACCGTCCATTCCTGCTGGACTGGCGGCTGGCTGACGACGCCACGGCGGAAGCGGCCGGCGAGGCAGTGGGCGCACGACTGGTGCAGGCCCGGGCCGAGGAGGCTGCGCAGCGCCGCGCCGAAGCCCGACGCCGCGGCTTCGGCAGCGTCGCTGCCATGGATGCTGCCGACGCCCGCCGGCGGGCGGCGAACCGGGCGCTGGACGAAGCCGAAAAGGCGCGCAAGCTGGCTGCCGACCGCCTGACCATCATGAAGGGGGACCGCGAACGACTGGCCCGGGAAACTCGTGACGCCGAGCAGACGCTGGCATCCGATCAGGCTGCGGCCGCGCAGGTGGCCGACGCCGCGGGCGACTGGGAACAGCGCATTCGCCGCGGATCGTTCGCGGCCGAGAACAGTCTGGCGTCCTTCGACAACACCCGGTTGGTGACCCGGTCTGGGGTCATCGGCACGCCGGAGGACACCGTGATCGCCGATGTGGTCAATTACGGGAGTCAGCCCCTGTCCTCGGCGGACGTGCATGTGGTGGTCTGGCACCCGCAGCAGCAGCGCTACTACGAGGATCGCAGCATGTACGCGGATTTCGGCGGCGGCGGGCTGGAGCCGGGCGAGCATGACGAGATCCGTATCGGTCTCAACGGCCGGCCGGGGGTCGGGCTGGCGTTCACCGGCAGCGAGTTCCGCGCCGGCGACGATCGTCACGCCTTCGTGTTCGTCAACGCGCTGAAGAACACCGACGGCAAGGTGATTTTCCAGGACCGCTGGCAGAGCCCGATTTCCGAGCGGCAGGCCGAGGCCGACGACCGACGCATGCAGCAGCGGGACCTGGGTGAGTTGCGCGAGCGTCTCGAACGCATGGACCGGCGCATCGCCGAGCAGGAAAACACCCTGGCGCGAGCGAAGCAGCGGGAGGCCGAGGCGCGCGAGGCACTGCCGCGCGGTCAGTGACGAGGCCGTTAGTGTGCTGGGGCTGCCAGCGTCCGCAGCGTGTGGTCGACCACCGCCACCAGGTGGGTCACCAGCTCGCCGAAGGCGACTGCCAGGGCCAGGCCGCCGGCCGTGAGCAACCACAGCACCCGTGACTGACTGGCCATGTTGGCCGGCTGTTCCAGCAGTGTGGTGGCCATCACGTAGAACCCGGCGGCCATTGCCGTGGTGGCCAGCAGCACCAGCACCATCAACCCCATGGAGCGGTTGAGATGGCGCCAGTCGTCGCTGGCCACTCGCTGCAGGGCGGCGCGATGGCGGCGTGAAAAGCCGTAGACGATCCAGGTGACCCGGGCCAGATTCAGTCCGGCGCAGGCCACCGCCAGCGTTCCGACCACCGGCGTGAGCGCCCCCAGCACCGGCGCCGGGGCAAGCACCCACAGCAGCAGGCTGGCGGCGAAGAACACCGGCATGATCAGTCGATTCGGCCGCAGCGGCAGGCGCCGCCGGCCCGTTGCAAACACCTGAACTCCTTTGGTTCGTACCCCGTTAGATACGTCCTCGCGGCCGCGATCGGATGTCAGGCGGCACCCATGTAGTTCAGTTTGCCGATGGGCACGCCCTGCTGGCGCAGGATCCCGTGGCTGATGCTGACGTGGAAGAAGAAGTTGGGCAGGGCGAAGTTCAGCAGATAATCGTGGCCGGTGAACTCCATGGTGACCATCGGGGTTTCCAGCAGCACGGTCCTGTCCTCGGTACCGCGAATGCGATCCGCATCCACGCCCGCCAGGTAATCGCGGGTGCGGCGGATGCGGACCCGCAGCTCGTCCAGGGTGGCTTCGTCGTCGGCTTCGCTGCCGGGTTCCTCGCCCGCCAGGCGCGCCGCGCAGCGGCGGGCGGTGTCGCAGGCGAACTGGACGTTGGATGATAGCGGCGCCATGTCCGCGTACAGGCGGCTGACCACGTACTTGGTGGCGGCGATATCCTGTGATTCGGCGTGGGCCTCGGCCTTGCCGAGCAACCCGGAAAGGTTGGTCAGAAAGCGATCGAATACCGGGATCGAGGCGCTGTACATGTCGATGTTCATGTCGGGTCTCCGGATGAAACAATGGCAACTCCCGAGTATGACCCACGGGATGACACGCCCGTGACATTCTCCCCGCGCATCCGCGATTGCGCCCCCACGTACACAATCATATGCCCGATTCCGATCAGCCCGAGAACCCTCGCCGCAAGGCACGCGTCTGGCTCAACGAAGCCAAGAACCGCCAGACCACCCACTGGGACGTGGACCTGCTGCCCGAAGCCGAGGTGGCGGCGCTGCACCGTGCCGGCCGCCGTGCCCGCTGGCGGCGTCGTGCGGTGATGCTCGGACTGGCGATCGGCGTGGTGGCCATCGCGTCGGCCGTCACGGGCCTCGTTCTGCACTGGGTGGGCGGCTGATGCCGCGCATGCGCCGCAAGGGCGATCTGCCGACAAAGGCCTGCGTCGGCTGCGGCCGTCCGTTTGCCTGGCGCCGCAAGTGGGCCCGGCACTGGGATGCGGTGCGCTACTGCAGCCAGCGCTGCAAGCGCCAGGCCCGGGCCGGGGCATGACTATTGCCCTGTACTGGGCCAAGAACGATCTTCGGCTGGATGACAATCCGGCGCTGACTGCTGCTGCCACCGGGACCGGGCGGTTCCTGGCGGTCTACTGTATTGATGCACGCCACTACGGGCGGGATGCCGATGGCGAGCCGCGCCTGGGCCCGCACCGACGGGTGTTCCTGCGCCAGTCTTTGAACGATCTGCGGGCTCGCATGGCAGATCGCGGCGGCCGGCTTCTGGTGCTGCAGGGAGAGCCTGAACGCCTGCTGCCAGGGTTGGCGGCGGCCCTGGATGTCGAGCGGATTACCGCCTTTGTCGAAATCGCCCCGGAAGAGTGCAATCAGGTGGCGGCGGTAGCGCGCGCCCTGCCGCCCGGCATGCTCGACTGCCACGAGGCCAACGGGTTGTTCGCGACAGCCGATCTGCCCTTCGAGCCGGCCGACGTCCCGGGCAGTTTCAGCTGGTTCCGCCGCAAGGTGGAAGGCCACTGCCAGCCGGGTGACCCGATCCCGGCCCCCGTCGAACTGCCGCCGCCACCTGCGGCCCTGGCGGACTGGCCCGATGCGTTGCCCGATGCCGAGGTCTGGCCGGACACCGACTGTCCCTACGCTGGTGGCGAAACGCAGGGTCTGGCTCGGATGCACCATTATCTGTGGGATACCCACGCGCTGGCCGACTACAAACGGACTCGCAACGGACTGCTGGGGCCGGATTTTTCCTCCAGGTTTTCCCCCTGGCTGGCGCTGGGCTGTATCTCCCCGCGACGACTGATGGCGGAGATCCACCGCTTCGAGCACGAGGTAGTGGCCAACGAATCCACCTACTGGCTGGGTTTCGAACTGCTCTGGCGGGAGTTCTTCCGCTGGATTCTGCGGGCGCACGGCGCAGCCCTGTTCCGGCGGGCCGGCATCCTCGAGCGGCAGGACCGCTCGCGCGCCCGGGATGACGATCGCTTTGCGGCCTGGTGCGAGGGTCGCACCGGCATGCCGTTCGTCGATGCCAACATGCGCGAGCTGGCCGCCACCGGCTACATGTCCAACCGGGGGCGCCAGAACGCCGCCAGTTTCTTCGCCCGCGATCTGGGACAGGACTGGCGCCGCGGCGCGGCCTGGTTCGAGAGCCGTCTGGTGGATTACGACGTCGCCAGCAACTGGGGCAACTGGGCCAGCGTGGCGGGGGTGGGCACCGACCGCCGCGACCGCGGGTTCGATGTCCTCTGGCAGGCCCGGCGCTATGATCCTGACGCGGCATTCGTCGATCACTGGCTGCCCGAGCTGCGAGGGCTGCCCGCGGACCAGCGGCACACGCCGTTTCTGCTGCCCGACAAGCTGCGGCGACAACTCGATTATCCGACGCTGGCGACGGTGCCGGCTGCCTGGCGCGACGCCGCCGCCGACTGACCACAACTCGAGGCATTTCCCATGTTCCGATTCCTGATCTTCCTGCCTCTGGCCACCCTCGCGGCCGGCTGCGCCAGCATGACCGAACGCAGCACCGGCCTGGTCGACGGCGGGCTCACCGACTGCCCCGCCGCCCCGCGCTGCGTGAGCAGCCAGGCCAACGATCCCGACAAGCGCGTGCCCGCCCTGCGGCTGCAGCAGCCGGCGGATCAGGCCTGGCCGGCGGTGCGCGAGGCGGTGGCCGGCATGCCGCGCACCACCGTCGTCACCGCCGCCGCCCGCTATCTGCATGCCGAAGTGATCAGCCCCTGGCGGTTCTACACCGATGATCTGGAACTGCTGCTGGAACCCGACGCCGGGCGCATCCAGGTGCGTTCCAGCGCCCGCGTCGGCTACTACGATTTCCAGGTGAATCGCGAGCGGGTGCAAGCGCTTGCCGACCGCCTGGAAGCGCGCGGCGTGACCGCGCCCGCCGGATCGCAGCCGTGATCCGGGTCCGGCCGGCAGCAGCGGCACTGCTCGCCGCCCTGCTCCTGGGGGGCTGTGTCAGTCACAGCGGCCGGGTGGCGGGCGAGGCCCAGCCGGCGCCGCAGACCCGGGATTTCCGGCTTCAGGAAAACGTTGCCTACGTCGGCGACGACTGGCCCGAGCGTCTGCACGGCGATCTCTACCGCCCCGCCGGCGCCGGCCCCTTCCCCGGGGTGCTGCTGGTGCACGGCGGCGGCTGGGCCCGGGGCGAGCCGGACGATATGGTTGATATCGCCGAACGCCTGGCCCGTCGCGGATTCGTGGTGTTCAACGTGGGTTATCGGTTCGCCCCGGATACCGTCTTCCCCGGCCAGATTCACGATCTGCAGATGGCGCTGCGCTGGCTGCGCGACAACGCTGACCGGCTGTCGCTGGACCCGGCCCGCATCGGCGGCATGGGCTATTCCGCCGGGGCCCATCTGGTGGCGCTGCTGGGCATGATCGAGGCGGGCGACGAGCTGGATCAGCCCCACGGCGGGCCGGATACGCGCCTGCAGGCGGTGGTGGCCGGCGGCACGCCCACCGATCTGCGCAAGTTCGAGGGCGGCACGCTGGTGCCGCAGTTCCTCGGCACCTCGCGGGAAGACGGGCCCGACATCTACGCCCGGGCATCGCCCGTCACCCACATTCACGAGCAGGCGCCGCCGGTATTCCTGTATCACGGCGGGCTGGACATGCTGGTGCCGCCGGATCATGCCGAGGACATGAAAGCCGAGCTGGATGCCGCCGGCGTGCCGGCCGAGCTGTACCTGGTCCGCGGGCTCGGTCACGTGGCGCTGTTCCTGGCCGACCGCGGCGCGGTGGACGCCGGGATCGATTTCCTCGACCGCGTGCTGCGCTGACCGGCGTTACACTGCGGGTCTTTGCTCTGGGCGAGGAGTCCGGCATGGAATTGGAACTGGATACGGTCGAGCAGCGGGTGCTCGGCAGTCTGGTGGAAAAGGCGGTGACCACGCCGGAGCAGTATCCGCTGTCGGTCAATGCGGTGGTCAACGCCTGCAACCAGAAAAGCGCCCGCGACCCGGTGATGGCGCTGAGCGAGGGCGACGTCCGCGCCACCCTCGGGGCGCTGACCCGCAAGAATCTGGTACGCATGGCCTCCGGCTACGGCGGCCGGGTCAGCAAGTACGAACACCGGCTGGCCGGCGGGCCGGGCACGCCGCTGGCGCTGTCGCCCGAGGCCATGGCGCTGCTGGCCCTGTTGTTCCTGCGTGGCCCGCAAACCTCGGGGGAACTGCGCACCCGTGCCCAGCGGCTGTTCGCGTTCGACAGCGTCGCGGCGGTGGAAGCGACGCTGGATGACATGGCCGCAGATCCGGCCGGGCCGCTGGTGCGGCGACTGGCCCGCGAGCCCGGCAAGCGCGAATGCCGTTACGGCCAAACGCTGGGCTCGGGTGCCGAGATGGATGCCGATGCCCCCGCCGCCCCGCTGGGCCGGGCGGCGCCCGACGACGACGAACGCCCGGCGCCGGTCGTACGGCCCGGCGGCGATCTCGATGACCGGGTGGCAACCCTGGAAGCGCGGGTGGCGACGCTGGAGGCGCGGCTGGCCGCGCTGGAAACTTCCGACCCCGAGACCGATTGATGCGTTATCCCCTGTCCGTTCTTGATCTGATTCCGGTGGCCAGCGGCACGCCGGCCTCGCTGGCGGTACGCCGCAGCGTCGATCTGGCACAACTGGCCGAGGAACTCGGCTATGTGCGCTACTGGATTTCCGAGCACCACAGCATGCCCAGCCTGGCCAGTCCGGCGCCGGAGCCGATCCTGGCCCACGTGGCCGCCCGCACCGATCGCATCCGTGTGGGCCCGGGCGGGATCATGCTGCCCAACCACAAGCCGCTGCGGGTGGCGGAGCTGTTTCACACCATGGAAGCGCTCTACCCCGGCCGCATGGACCTGGGCATCGGCCGCGCCCCGGGCTCGGACGCGCGGGCCTCGAAGGCGCTGGGGGCCGAGTCGCCGGAACGCTTCGGCGACCTGTTCAACCAGATGCTGTCGCTATCGCGCGGGACCCTGCCGCGCATGCACCCCATCAACGGGGTCAAGGTGATGCCCAACGATGTCGGCCTGCCGCCGATCTGGATTCTGGGTTCCAGCGGCGCCAGTGCGGCGGCGGCGGGCGGCGCCGGCATGGGCTACAGCTTCGCCAGCCACTTCAGTGCCACCCCGCCGGGGCCGGCCATAACCCGCTATCGCGAGGCCTTCCAGCCCTCGGACGAATTTCCCGAGCCGCATGCCATTCTCGGGGTATCGGTGATCTGCGCGCCGACCGAGGACGAGGCCGAGTACCTGGCCGCCAGCTTCGATCTGGCCTGGCTGCGGCTCAACAAGGGCGACTTCCAGCCGCTGCCCACGCCGGAAGAGGCCATGGACTACGACTACACCGAGGGCGACCGCGAGTTGATCGCGGAGAATCGCCAGCGGCACGTCGTAGGGGACCCGCAACAGGTACGCGAGCGGCTCGACACCATGATGGCCGAGTCCGGGGCCGACGAACTGATGGTGGTCTCCAACATCCACGACCACGAGGCGCGCCTGCGCGCCTATCGGCTGATTGCCGGAACCGGCTAGCGGGTCAGGGCGGCGGTGGCAGTGTCGCCGTCGCTCGGCATGCGCACCACCCGCGGCAGATCGGCTTCCAGCGGCGCGGTCCGGCGGCGTTCATAGGCCAGCGCCGGACCCGCCACGCGGCCACCCTCGCCCTCGACCAGCCAGCGGCGGATGCGGCCGATGTCGCCGATCGGCGTGAGCTTGCCGAAGGCATTGAGCACCACCACGCCATAGCGGCGGCCATCCACCCGCACCACCGTGGCCAGGCAGCGGCCGGCCTCGTCGAGGTACCCGGTCTTGCTGACCAGTACGTCCCAGTCCGCACGGCGCACCAGCGGATTGGTGTTGCCGTAGGGCAGCGTGTAGGCCGGGTTGCCGAAGCGGGCGGTGTAACTGCCGGTCTGGGTGTAGTCGCGGATTTCGTCGCGCGCGAGCGCCGCCGTCAGCAGGCGGATCAGGTCGGCGGCGGTGGCACGGTTGCCGGGCGACAGGCCGGTGGGGTCGACGAACCGCGACCGGTGCATCTCCAGCGCCTCGGCCTTGCGGTTCATGGCCGCCACGAAGGCGTCGAATCCGCCGGGATGATAGTGGGCCAGGTTGTAGGCAGCGCGGTTCTCGGAGCTCATCAATGCCAGCCGCAGCAGCTCGCCGCGCGACATGGTGGAACCCGGCCGGATGCGGGAGTAGGCGTTGTTGGCGGCTTCGCGGTCGCGCTCGACCACGGTCAGTGATTCGTCCAGATCGGCGCCTGATTCCAGCACCACCAGCGCCGTCATCAGCTTGGTGACCGAGGCGATGGGCACCGGGCGGTCGGCGTGCTTGGCGTAGAGCATCACGCCTTCGTCCAGGTCCACCACGGCGGCGTGCACGGAGGCCAGGTGCAGGCGGTCGGTATCGCGCGTGAGGGCCTCGCCGTGAGCCGTGAATGCAACAAGAATGAGCAGCAGGACGCCGAGCGGCTTCAGGGACATTGCGGGGACGTGACGGGACCGGGCCAACCCGGATTCTGCCCGGGGATTCGGCCGGCGGCTACCCCCGGTGGCGCGCGGACCGCCATACTGGGCCGGTGGAATACGCTACGGAAACTTCCGCGTGAACAACCTGCTCTGGCTGCTGGGGTTCGCGCTGCTGGGGCTGGCCTGGTGGAGCGCGCTGGGGGCGCGGGCACGGGCGCGCGATGCCGCCCGCCGCGCCTGCGCCGAGGCCGAGGTGATGTATATCGACGAAATTCATCTGCGCGCCCTGCGCCCGGGCCGCGACCGGCGGGGCCGCGCCACGCTGCGCCGGACCTATGGCTTCGAGTTCTACGTGCGCGGCGAACGGCGCTATGCCGGGTCGGTGGTGCTGCACGGGCGTCGCGTGGCCGATGTCGACCTCGATCCGCACCCGCTATGAGCCGGCGTCGCGCCGCCGCTGTACCAGGAAATCGATCACCTGCAGAAAACGCTGGTAGGTCCGGGCCGGCACCGGGTCGGCGAAGTAGTGGCCGTCCACTCCCATCGTGGGCGTGGTGCGCACGCCGTAGCCCTGGCTGATCAGGAAGGCGGCGTTGATGCGCTTGTCGATGGCCGGACTGTCGAACACCCGGTCGAAGTCATCGCCGTCCACGCCGTGCTCGACCAGAAAGGCGCGAATGTCGGCCCGCGTCTGCAGCGGCCGGCCCTGGCGCAGCACCGCTTCGAAAATGTTCGTGTGCAGGCGGTCGATCACGCCCAGCGCCTCGGCCGTATAGAACAGCCGGACGTGCAGGTCGCCGCCGGGTCCAGTGGTCAGAGGCACGCGCCTGAGCACCACATCATCGGGCAGCCTCAGCGCCCATTGCGCGAGAATGGGCTCGAAGATATAGCAGTGCCGACAGCTATAGGCGAAGAAATCCAGCACCTCGATGTGGTCTCCCGAGCGGGTGGCCACCGGGGGATCGAGCGCGCGGAAGTGAACGCCCGGCTGGAAACCGGCCGGCTCAGCATGGCCGGTCAACGGCAGGCCGAGCACGACGAGGGCGGTGGCCAGGACTGTCGCGAGGTGGCCGGAACGCGCCGGCCGGCGGGGGAATCGAGCCATGAATGCGGCGTCGGCAACGGGAGGGGCAGGCCTCTATAATGGCCCATCCCGTTCGCCATGCCGAGTGCCATGCCCTCTTTCGATATCGTCTCCGAAGTGGATGTCCACGAACTCACCAACGCCGTGGATCAGGCCAACCGCGAACTGGGCAACCGGTTCGACTTCAAGGGCGTGGATGCCGGTTTCGACTGGGACAAGCAGGTCCTGACCGAGCATGCCCCCAGCGAGTTCCAGCTGGATCAGATGCACGACATCCTGCGTCAGCGCCTGCCCGCCCGGGGCATCGACCTGCGCAGCCTGGAACTGGGCGACACGCAGTCCAACCTCGCCGGCGTGCGCCGCACGGTGACCTTCAAGCAGGGCATCGAGCAGGCGGCGGCCAAGCGCATCATCGCCGAACTGAAGAAGTCCAAGCTCAAGGTCAGCGCCCAGATCCAGGAAGACAAGATTCGCGTCACCGGCAAGAAGCGCGACGACCTGCAGGCGGCCATGGCCATGCTGAAGAAATCCGAGCAGGAACTGCCGTTGCAGTTCGATAATTTCCGTGACTGAACGTTGGGTCGCAAAAGGCTGTCCATGAATGAACTTGAATCGATGGCAGTTTTGCTGTTCGCGGCGGGTCTAATAATCGCCGCGATCGGTACCGTCATTTCTTTTGTGTACAGGAAAGAAGGCGTTACATCTTCAAAGGTATTCTGGAGGGGCAGCATGCTGTATCACGATATCGAGAGCTACATTTCAATCTCTGCCGTTCCCTATGTGCGGGGGTTTGTAACTGTCGGTGTTTTTGTAGCCATGCTAGGAGTTCTGGTTATGGTGGTCGCAGCTACAGCATGAGTCATTTGCGGCCCAACAAATCGTTGGATAGGGACTTTTGCTACGCAGGCTGCGCCTGCTTCGCAAAAGCCCCTCAACTCAGGCGATGAGCGAAAACTGGTACTTCTACGAGCCCGCCGCCGGCCACGGCCTGGCCCACAACCCGTTCAATGCCATCATCGCGCCGCGGCCAATCGGCTGGGTGTCGAGCCTGGCGGCTGACGGAACGCGCAATCTGGCGCCCTACAGTTTCTTCAACGCCTTCAACTACACGCCGCCGATCATCGGGTTCGCCAGTGTCGGTCGCAAGGACAGTCTCAACAACATTGAAGCGACCGGTGATTTTGTGTGGCATCTGGCCACCCGCGAGCTGGCCGAGGCGATGAATGCCAGCGCCGCCGGGGTGGATGCCAGCGTGGACGAGTTCGAGTTGGCCGGGCTCACTGCGGTGCCGTCGCGGGTGGTGTCGGCGCCCCGGGTGGCGGAGGCGCCCGTGGCCTTCGAGTGCCGGCGCACGCAGGTGCTGCAATTGCAGGGGTCGGACGGTGCGGCGGTGGATACCTGGATGGTGTTCGGCGAGGTCGTGGGGGTGCACATCGACCGCATGCTGATCGTCGATGGCATCTACGACACTGCGGCGGCGCGGCCCATCCTGCGCGCCGGCGGGCCCGCAGACTATTTCGGCATCGACGCCGAGAACCTGTTCCGCATGGCGCGACCCGAATGAGCCGGCCATGCCGGTAGGGCCGAGCCAGGAGCCGCTGGTCACGCTGCTGCTGATTGCGGTGACCTGTGCGGTGTCGATTCCGGCGTTCAGCAACCGCAAGCTGCTCGGCGACATGCTGTTCTGGCCGCCGGCGATCGGGCGCGGTCAGTGGCACCGCTTCGTCACCCACGGGTTCGTGCACGCCGATGGCGCGCATCTGCTGTTCAACATGGTGACGCTGTACTTCTTCGGCCGGGCGATGGAGCCGTTCTTCACCCGCTACATCGGGGCGCCGGGGTACGCGCTGTTTTATGTGTCGGCCATCGTGGTGGCGATGCTGCCCAGCTGGTTACGGCACGCCCGGGATCCGAACTATCGCAGCCTGGGGGCCTCAGGGGCGGTATCGGCGGTGTTGTTCGCTTACATCCTGCTGGCGCCCTGGTCGCTGCTATTCGTGTTCTTCGTGCCGCTGCCGGCGATCGTGTTCGCCGCGCTGTACGTGGGTTACAGCGTGTATGCGTCCCGGCGGGGTGCGGACGGCATCAACCACAGCGCCCATCTCTGGGGCGGGGGTTACGGGGTGCTGTTCGCGCTGGTGATGGAGCCGGGACTGGCCGGCCACTTCCTGCGCACGATCGCCTCGCCGCTGGGTAGCTGAACCCCGGGACCCGGCGGGTCCCGGGGCGACACGCGAGCGCTAGTAACTCAGGCAGATCTTGCCGAAGTGCTTCTGCGATGCCTGATGCCGGAAGGCGTCGGCGATCTCGTCCAGGCCGAAGCTGCTGTCGATTACCGGCTTGATGCCGGTGTTGTCCAGCGCGCGGACCAGTTGTTGCTGGTGCTCGCGGGTGCCCACGGTAATGCCCTTCACCTTGAGCTGGTGCATCATCATCGCGGCGGTGGGAATTTCGCCGGCCATGCCGGTGAGCACGCCGATCAGCGAGATGTGGCCGCCCACGCGTGCCGCGGCAATCGACTGGGTCATGGTGCCCGGGCCGCCCACCTCGATGATGTGATCCACGCCGCCGCGCGGGCACAGGGCGGCCGCGGCCTTGCCCCATTCCGGCGTGGTCTTGTAGTTGATCAGATGGTCGGCTCCCATCGCCTTCACCCGGTCCAGCTTCTCGTCGGACGACGAGGTGGCGATGACCGTGGCGCCGGCCGCCTTGGCCAGTTGCAGGGCAAAGATGGATACGCCGCCCGTGCCCTGGACCAGCACTGTTTCGCCGGGGCGCAGCTCGCCCTCGGCGAACAGGGCCCGCCAGGCGGTGACTGCGGCGCAGGGCAGGGTCGCGGCCTCTTCCATCGTGTAGCCGGCCGGGGCGTGGGTGAACGAGGTTTCCGCCCCGCACACGAATTCCGCGGCATAGCCGTCCATGGAATCGCCGGGGATGCAGCCCCAGGTCTGGGCCAGAGTCGGTTCGCCGGACAGCCAGGTGGGGAAGAAGGTGCCGATCACGGTGTCGCCGACGGTGAATTCCCGCACGCCAGCGCCCACTTCCACCACTTCGCCGGCGACGTCGGACATCGGAATGCGGCCGTCGTCCACCGGCAGGCCGCCGGTGACCACCAGATAGTCGTGGAAGTTCAGCGAACTGGCGCGGGCCTTGACCAGGATCTGGCCGGCCTGCGGGCTGGGCTTGTCGATGTCCACCACCGCCAGATTGTCGAGGCTGGCCGGGTTGCTCAGGCGTACTGCTTTCATGGGGTTTTCGCTTACGTCGAGAAATGAAGTCGGCGCGGGTGCCGGGGAATCAGTCGGAGATCAGACCGCCGTCGATCACGTGTTCCTCGCCGGTGATGAACGAGGATTCGTCCGAGGCCAGGAACACGAACAGATTGGCCACGTCCTCGGGGCGGCCGAGGCGGCCGATGGAGTGGCGCTCCGTGAACTTGGCCTCGGCATCGGCGTAGTCCTCGGCCAGGCCGTAGTCGACGTAGCGCTCGAACAGGCGCTGGCCCATGGTGGTCTGGATCACGCCCGGGTGCACCGAGTTGACGCGGATCTTGGTGCCCATGCGGGCCAGTTCCACCGCCGCGGCCTTGGTCAGCAGGCGCACGGCGCCCTTGCTCATGCAGTAGGCGGTCAGGCCCAGAAAGCCCTGCATGCCGGCCACCGAGGACAGGTTGATGATGGAGCCGCCACCGCGCTCGGTCATCGGGTCCACGGCGTACTTGATGCCCATGTAGACGCCGTGCTCGTTGATCGCCGAGATGCGCTGCAGGTCTTCCATGGTGGTGTCGGCCAGCGTCTTGACGATTTCGATGCCGGCGTTGTTCACCAGAATGTCGAGACCGCCGAACGTATCCACCGCGGCACGGATCGCCGCCGGCCAGTGCGACTCTTCGGTGGTGTCCTGGTGGACATAGCTGGCCTGACCGCCGGCATCGCGGATGCCCTGGGCGGTCTGCTCGCCGACGGCGTCCAGAATGTCGGTAATCAGGACCTTCGCCCCTTCCCGCGCCATGGCCTGCGCGCCTTCCGCGCCCAGCCCTCGTGCCCCGCCGGTAATCAGCGCGACCTTGCCGTCCAGTCGACCCATGGGTTCTCTCCTCCGATGATTCGCGTCATCTGTATGGTCTTCGTGCGCCCTCTCGCGGGGCGTTCCCGACCTTAGCCGCTGCTGCCCGCCGCCGGCCCCCTGCGAACGGGTAGGCCGGCGGCCGGCATTCAGGCGTCAGTTGGTTTTCTTGCGCGGCGTCTTGTGGCGCTCGATGAAGGCCTTGGCCTCGGGCGCCGTTTCCTCGCGGTAGAGCTGGCCCTTGAAGATGCCGTAGTGGCCCACGCCCTGCTGCACGTAGGCGTGTTTGTCCGCATCCGGCAGATTCGGGCACAGGTCGAGCGCGGCGCTGCACTGGCCGATCGCGACCATGTCGTCGAGCGCGCCCTCCATGGTCATGATCGGCACGTCGCGGATCGACTCGCCGGTGACCGTGCGGCCGCGATACTGCATGCAGCCCTTGGGCAGGTGCTGATCGATAAACACCCGCTCGAGCGTTTCGATGTAGAACTCCTCGGTGGTGTCCAGCAGCGAGAAGTACTCGTCGTAGAACTCGCGGTGCTTGGCCGCCGCCGCCTCGTTGCCGGAGGCCAAGTTGCGGAAGAATTCCCAGTGCTTGGTCAGATGCAGTTTCGGATTCATCGACATGAAGCCGGTTAGCTGCAGGGCCCCGGGATACACCCGCCGGCCGGCGCCGGCAAAGCGCGCCGGCACGCGGTGAATCAGCGAAGCCTTGAGCAGCGGCATGTTGACCTGCTCGCACTTCTTGAGCATGTCGTTGGGATTCACGCGGATGTCGATCGGCCCGGCCATCATCAGCAGGCTGCGCGGCCGGCAGGGATTGCGGTCGCGGCACATGGCGGCGGTGGCCACCATCGCCGGCACCGCGGCCTGGCAGATGGCGAACAGGTGCGTCTCGGGGCCCAGGCCCTCGAGAAACTCGATCAGGTAATCGGTGTATTCCTCCAGCCCGAACCGGCCCTCGCTGGCGGGCACGTGCTTGGCATCCAGCCAGTCGGTGACGTAGACGTCGTGATCCGGCAGGAAGGCTTCGTAGGTTTCCCGCGACAGCGTGGCGTGGTGGCCGGAGACCGCCGCCACGAACAGCACCTTGGGCGCATCGTCGGGCAGACCGTCGCGCCGGAAGCGCAGCAGATTGGCGAAGGGTTTGCGCGCGACCACGGTCTCGCGAACGGTGTGGCGCTCGCCGTCCACCTCGACATCGTCATAGGCCCACGGCTGCTTGGGATAGCTCTGCAACAGGCGCCGGGTCGACTCGAACGTCGCCGCCTGCAGCCGGCCGACCGGCGTCCGGGCCAGCGGATAGGCCCGCGAGCGGGCGGCGCGTTCCGCCATCGACAGCACGGCCGTGGCGGGCTTCAGGCACTCGCGTTGCAGATCGAAAAGAGCGTAGCGCATGGGCATGTTTTCCCTTGTGGCGGGGCAAAATCGACCGTGAAACTAGCAGATCGGCACCGTAAAAGGCCAGATTACCCCCGGCTGGCTCATTCGATATAGGGCACTTCCACGTCCGCCAGCCCGGCCCGCATGGCGGCCGCCTGATCGGCCGGCAGCGCTTCGAGATCGCTGCGCCGGTAGGCACGGTTCGCGCAGTTATCGTGGTACCACTGCTTGGTGTCGTTGACCGCAATCACCTCGTCGCGGAAATCGGCAATATCGTCGTTGAAGGCCTCGGCCTGCTTGTTGTATTCCAGCAGGCGCCCCGAGGCTTCCACCCCGTCGCCGCCGTCGACCGACTCATGTTGCTCGGCCAGCGCCTGACGGCGTTGCTCGAACTCGTCGGCCGCCCGGTTGAGCCGCGCGGACTCCTCGCGCAGGTTCTGCACGCGCTGGGCGCATTCGGCCAGCATTTCGGCGCCGAGGGTGTTATCGGTCTTGCCGGCTTCGGTCTGCGCATGGCCGGCGGTGGCCAGCATCAGTGCCAGCGCTGCAAGGCCGGCATGGGTAATCCGCGTCATTGAAAGTCCCGTGACAGGTCAGGCGATGCCGCCGAGCATAACCGGCGGACCGGTCCGGGGTGAAACCCGGTGACACACCGGGGACGGGCGGCTACCCGCCCCCGGTGCGGCCGGTGACCACGTCAGTTGCTGCAGAGCAGATCGGCGGGGTCGATGAAGTCGCCGATATTGGTACCGCCGGTGATCACGTCGACATTCAGCGGGTTGCAGATCATGCTGCCGCTGCGGTCGAAGTCGCCCTCGAGCACGCTGTAGTCCAGTCGCCGGTTCTGCGCCCGGAACTGCCCATCGATATATACCTCGGTATCGCCGAGATCGGCGTCGATGTCTCCGGTCACCGGGGCGTTGCCGGTGTCGATGAAGAACTGGCCGGCCGAGCCGTTGCCCAGGCACTGCTCGCCAATGAAAATGACGTCGATGCAGGATTCCTCGGTGTTGCCGGACAGCGCCAGCCGGGTGAAGGTCAGGGGCGACAGCTGCACGAACTCGCTCGGGTTGGCGCAGTCACCCGCCAGGCAGAAGAAGGCGTCGCGGATGGTGAGTTCGCCGTCGGCCTCGAGGCTGGCGTCGACCACGTTGCCACCGGTGGCGCCGGTGCAGCTTGCGGTGCCCTGCGCGACGCACAGTTCGAGCAGCGTCGGCAGGTTCTCGAACTCGGCGGTGATCATGTCGAGCCCGAGGTTGGTCAGCACGCTGAGGTTGTCCACGGGCTCATTGGCGGCATACGACACGTCCAGCAGCTCGGCGTCGGCCAGCGACAGCGACACCTCGGACGGGAAGTTGCTGAATTCGACATCCGCGTAGCCGCCATCGGCCATGTCCACGTCGAATACCACCGGGGTGGGGGTGTCGATCATGGCGGTCAGGCCCAGTGCCGGGTCGGTGGCGAAGGTCAGGCCGCGGAATCCCTGGAAGCGGGCGCCGGCGACCTGGCCCTCGGTGGTGTCCAGCACCGCGCCGTTGTTGCCGGTGGCGACGTTGCGCGGTTCGGGGCCGTCGGTCAGCGTGAAGGCGATCTCCCCGATCTCGGCGCCGCCGAGGTCGATGTCGATGGCACTACCGTCACCGAAGTCGAGGGTGGCGGCGTCGGGCAGGTCCTGCAGGGAGGCGGTGATGTCGAGGCCATCCTCCAGGTTCAGACTGGCGAGAATGGCGCCGATCGGCCCACCCGCGCTGTACTGCACCACCTGGTTGCCGTCATCGGCGCCCAGGAACAGGTCCAGCGAAGTCGGCAGGGCATCCACCACGATTTCACCGCTGGCCTGATCAGCGGCATCGAAGGTGACGGTCGGGGTCGTGGGGGTCGACGACGTCAGGCTGACGTTCAGGTCGTCGGCCAGATCGGCGGCCAGCCCGAAGCTTGCCGGCACCGGCGACAGATCGACGCCAAAGCGGACCAGTTCGACGAACTCCCGCGTTTCCGCCTGCTCGCGGCTGACCGAGCCCACCAGGGCGAGATCATCGTTGGGGCTGTCGGTGGTCAGATTCGCCTGGGCATTGAGCGCGCCGCCGCTGGTGGCGTTCTGCACCGCGGCGTCGAGAGTGGCGCGCTCGGGAATGCCGGTGTCGCTGTCGAAGCCGAAGCTCACCCGCAGCGGCGGTTCGGTGCCGCCGACCAGCGCGTCGACCGGGATGTCGACCACGGCACGGATATCCAGCGGCAGCGGCGGTTGCGGCCGGCTGCCCAGCACCACGCCGAACAGGCCGCGGATCAGGTTCTCCGTGCGCTTGACGTCGAACGTCAGGCCCAGGCCGCCGTCCCCGTCCGGGCGCAGGCTGAAGGTGGCGACCACGTCGGCACCGAAGTTGCGGTCGACGTTCAGGCGCATGGGTGTGTTCAGCAGGCCGAAGTGCTGACGGGTGACGCCGTCGCTGACGGTCTCGAAGCGGAAGGTGATGACGTCGACCAGAAAGCCCAGCGTGTTCAGGCCCTGCTGGCTGTCCGCGATCAGGCCATCAAGGCCGAGCTGTTCCACCAGGGGGCGGCTGCCCGGCAGCGAATCCAGCGGCAGCTCGTCGTAAAGCTGCTGGACGTCGACCGCCTGCAGCAGGTCGGTGACCTGCTCGGCGACCTCGCCATTGGTGAGGCTGTTGCTCTGCAGGCGTAGTTGCAGCGCATCCAGTTCGGCCTGCGTTTCCGCCGGCAGGTCCTCGATGGAGTCGGCATCCGTGGGCAGCGCCGGCATCACCTCGTCCAGATTGGCGACCTCGATCAGGTCGGCGAGCCAGTTCAGTTCCGGTGGCAGTTCGATGTCGGCGGCCACGACCGGCTGGTCGTCGCCCTGCGCCATGGCGGTGCCGGCGGCGAACAGGGCCGGCGCGGCCGCGATGGCCAGGCGGTGCAGGATTCGATGATGCATTCGGCTTGTCTCCCTCGTTAGCGGATGGTTGTTGCGGTCGGTACCGGCGTATGCCGAAGCGACCCGAGCCGCGGTGGCCGCCATCCGAAGAACGGCCGATGCGGTTTGAAATATCGTGTGGGTGAGTCTGGCGGGGCGCGATTGACGGCTGATGACAGCCGATGGCGGGCGGTAACCAAAAATAAGCGGGCCGCAGCCCGCTATCTTTGTTATTGACCGTCGTCTGTGGCGACGCCTCTCGTTGTTGTCCTCCCATCCCCAGGATTCGCTGACCCCGGGGGCATCCTAGCCTGCTTAGTTCGGCTTGAGAAAGTGCTTGCTCAGTGACAGCCCCTGCCGTTGATAGGAGGACTGCAGCCGGCCGACGCCGTAGAGCTGGTCCGGGCGTTCGGTGAGCGGCTCGTAGATCAGCCTGCCCACGGTCTGGCCGTGTTCCAGCACGAACGGCACTTCGTAGGAGCGCACCTCCAGCACCGCCCGCGCGCCGCTGCCGCCGGCCTCGGCGTGGCCGAAGCCGGGGTCGAAGAAGCCGGCGTAGTGGACGCGGAATTCGCCGACGAGGGTGTCGTAGGCCACCATTTCCGCGGCCTGGTCGGGCGGGATGTCGACCGCTTCCTTCGAGGCCAGGATGTAGAACTCGCCGGGGTCAAGCACCAGCCCCTGGTCGTGACGGGCATGTACCGGCTCCCAGAAGTCGCGGATGGCGTAATGGTTGCGCCGGTCGATGTCGATCAGCCCAGCGTGGGCCTTGGCGCGGTAGCCGATCAGGCCCTCGGGTTCCTCGCCCCGCACATCGACGCTGACCGGCTGGATGCGGCTGGCGGGGTGGGCCTCGCCGGTCAGCCGGCTGAGCTGGCCATCGTCGCCGGAGGTCCCGCCGTGGCGGATGCGTAGCTGTGACAGCCGTGAGCCTTCCCGTACCAGCACGCTGAACGTACGCGGCGCGATCTCGGCGTACAGCGGGCCGGTATAGCTGGGGCGCACGCGGTCGAATTCGGCGCCGTGGTCGGTGATCAGCCGGGTGAACACATCCAGCCGGCCGGTGGAGCTCTTGGGGTTGCCAATCGCGCTGCGCTCCGGCGCCAGCGCCAGCGCTTCCTGCAGCGGCACGATATAGACGCAGCCCCGCTCCAGTACTGCGCCCGCGCTGATATCCATGCGGTGCATGGCGAAGTGATCCAGCTTGTCGGCCACTTTGAAATCCGCGCCCGGCAGGAAGCTGGCGCGCACCCGATAGGCAACCGGCCCCAGCCGCAGATCGAGGCTGGCGGGCTGTATCTGGTCCTCGTCGAGTGACTGGCCGGTGCGGATTTCGCCCAGCGCCAGCAACTGAGCAAGATGCTGGGACGGCAGGATGCCGGTGGTGGCGTCCAGGGTGTCGGCGGCGGGTCGGGCAGGCTCTTGCATGGGCGGTCTTATACCAGCGCCGCGGGCCGACTGCATGCCCGGCGCCGATCAGGCGGCGGCCGAATCCTGGCGGTCGGCGTCGAGCAGTTGATCGGCCAGCGCGTGCAGGTCGTCGCGCATCGCCGCGAGTTCGCCAACGTCGAGGCCGGTGACCGCGGCCACCGAATGCTGCACGTCGGCGGTCCGGGCCTGCAGGTCGCGGCCGGCCTGGGTGAGGCCCACCAGCAGCTTGCGCTGGTTGTCGGCCGGGCGGTGTCGGGTGACCAAACCATTGCTCTCCAGGCGCTTTAGCAGCGGCGTCAGGCTCGACGGATCCAGGCAGATGCGCTCGGCGATCTTGCCCGCGGCCATCGGCTGTTCCTCCCAGAGCGCAAGCATCACCAGATACTGCGGATAGGTCAGGCCGAGCGGTGCCAGGCGCTGGGCATACGCCCGGGTTATCGCCCGGGCAGCCCGGCACAGGGCGAAGCAGAGCTGTTCGTCGATGGCGAGGTTGGGAAACCGGCCATCGGAGGCGGTGTCTTGTTTCATACCCGTGAATCTACCGCGAATCCGGCGCGGGTTGAATCCCCGGGCGGGTATGCGGCCACGGTGGTCAGGCTGCCAGCGCGTTGGCCACCCGGGACAGATCCGCCGCGAACGCGGCTCGCTCCCTGGCGGCGTGGCTGTCCGGCAGGCGCAGCAGCCAGGCCGGATGCACCGTGACCAGCACCTGCCGCCCGGCGCGGGTAAGCCACCGCCCGCGGTTCTGGTGAACGCCGGCTTTCCCGCCGAGCAGGGCGCCCGTAGCGGTGGCACCCAGGCAGACGATGAATTCCGGGTCGACCAGCCGGATCTCGGCGTCCAGCCACGGCCAGCAGGCGCGAATTTCGGCGGCGTCCGGTCGCGCGTGCAGACGGGTCTTGCCGACCGGGCGATACTTGAAATGTTTGACCGCGTTGGTGACGTACGTGCCGCTGCGGTCGATGCCGGCCTCGGCCAGTACCCGGTCCAGCAGTTGTCCCGCGGGCCCGACGAACGGACGGCCGGCGAGGTCCTCGCGGTCGCCGGGCTGTTCCCCCACGATCATCAGGCGGGCGTCGGACGGGCCTTCACCGAACACGGTCCGGGTGGCCGGGCCCGCGAGCGCACAATCGCGGCAGCCCGCGGCCTGCAGCGACAGCCGGGCCAGCGAATCGGCCGGGGCGGCCTCGATTGCCCGGTGCCGCGCGGCATCCGGTGTCGGCGGTCGCGGTCCGCAGCGCGGCGCCTGCTCGGCGCGGGGCGCACCGGTCATGGTCGCCACCTGGCGATCGGCCTGTCGGACCAGTTCGGGAATCAGCCGGGCCTCGGGCAGGTTTTTCCAGTATTTCTGCGGCATCTCCGCCCGCATCGCTGCCAGCTTCACCCGCGCCGGATTGAAGATGTGCCGGTAATAGGTCTGCCAGGCGGTTTCCATCTCGTCCGCGTCGGGAGCGGCGGATCGGATGGTGCCGGGGGTGAACCAGACCTCGCCGTGGCCGTCCCAGTGGGCGCAGCGGTCGGGGGTCAGGATCGACCCGCGCATGTTGGCGAACCGGCGGCGGAAGAAGCCGCTGGCGTAGGCCACGATGTGGTGATCCGGCTCGAACCAGGCCACGTAGCGGGGTTCGTCGTGCCCGGGCTCGGCGACTTCGCGAAAGCGCACGAAGGCCTTCATCTTGTGCACGTCGCGGCGCACCGCCTTCGCGTAGGTGTGCAATCGGGCGGTCTGCGGGTCGCCGGCCAGCTGCAGCAGATGGCGCTCGCCGTGGGTGAGGCGCCACAGCACGGCGTAAAGCAGTGCCCAGCGGTCCGATGCTCGATGGCAGCTGGCCGGGCGGGCCAGTTCCATGAAGCGGCGGGGCACCGGTGTCGTCTGATCCGTATCGGCGGACGCTGGCGCCGTCGGCTGGGGCGTCCACCACAACGATTCCGGCGGCCACCCGGCGGCCAGCTGTTGCCGGGCGGCGGCCTGCCAGCCGGCAAGATCGGGATGGAATGTCACCAGCCGCTGATCCGCGGCCGGCGGCGTGTGGTCGAACAACGACGGCTGGTCCACCGGTTCAGACGTCCAGGGTCAGCTGTTCGGCCGGCGGGGCGAAACGGGCGCGCAGCTGCCGGCTGGTGATGTCACCGAGGCCGGGATGATGGTTGGCGCAGACAATGAAGGGCATAGCCTTGCGCACATTCGCCTTCATCGCCACCAGATCCTCCAGCCGCACCGGCTGCCAGCGGCGCAGCTGCAGGATCCGGTTGACCGATCGCACGCCCAGGCCGGGCACCCGCAGAAGTCGCTCGCGATCATCCCGGTCCAGGCTGACCGGGAACTCGGCGCGATTGCGCAGCGCCCAGGCCAGCTTGGGGTCGATGTCCAGGTCGAGCATGCCGTTGCCGGGGGTATCGTCGGTGCCGGCGGTGATCTCGTCGTGGCGATACCCATAGAAGCGGATTAGCCAGTCGGACTGATACAGGCGGTGCTCGCGCACCAGCGAGGTACGCCGCGCGGGCAGCCGGGCCGAGGCGTCGGGAATCGGACTGAAGGCCGAGAAATACACCCGTTTCAGGCGGTAGGAGCGGTAAAGCTGATCGGTGGTGGCCAGGACGTCGGCGTCGGTGGAGGGGTCGGCGCCCACGATCATCTGGGTGGACTGGCCGGCGGGCCCCGCGTGGGCGGTTGCTGGCGCGGGCCGCGGTGCGCCGGGCCTCGGCGTCGGCCTCGCGCCGCTCGCGAATGCGGGCCATCGACAGCTTGATGGTGCGGTGGTCCTTTTCCGGCGCCAGATCGGCCAGCGCCTGCTGCGTGGGCAACTCGACGTTGATGCTCAGTCGGTCGGCGAAGCGCCCGGCGTCGGCCAGCAGGTCGCCATCGGCGTCGGGAATGGTCTTGAGGTGGATGTAGCCGCGGAAGTCATGATCCTCGCGCAGGCAGCGGGCCACCTCGACCAGCTGCGCCATGGTGTAGTCGGGGGTGCGGATCACCCCGGAGCTCAGGAACAGCCCCTCGATATAGTTGCGCTTGTAGAAGTCCAGCGTCAGACCTACCACTTCTGCCACCGTGAAACGCGCGCGCTGCACGTTCGAGGAATTGCGATTGATGCAGTAATGGCATTCGTAGACGCAGAAGTTGGTCAGCAAGATTTTCAGCAGCGAGATGCAACGGCCGTCCGGGGCGTAGGCGTGGCAGATGCCCGAGCCTTCCGACGATCCCACGCCGCGCCCGTGGGCGGAGTGGCGGGTGGTGGTCCCGCTGGATGCGCAGGAAGCGTCGTACTTGGCGGCATCCGCCAGGATTTCGAGTTTTTGCAGAAGCTTCATGACTGTATGTTCGTATACCTATATGTCGCGGGCAACCGGTATGCGCATGGCCGGCTCGGTTAGGATGCATCGCGAAATTCCCGCCCATGACCAGGCATTGCCCATGACCGAGACAGCCTTCGACCGCGACGACGTTGCCTTTACCAGCCACGGCGTGACCTGTCGGGCCTGGCATTACCGACCCGCGGCGGCCGCCCGCGCGCCGGTGATCGTGATGGCGCACGGCCTGGCGGGCACCCGCGATGCCGGTCTGACGCCCTATGCCGAACGCTTTGCCGCCGCCGGCTTCAACGTGCTGTTGTTCGACTACCGGCATTTCGGCGCCAGCGACGGCGAGCCGCGGCAGCTGCTACAGGTCGGCCGTCAGCTCGACGACTGGCGCGCGGCCATCGCCTTTGCGCGTTCGCTGGCCGGGGTGGATGGCGAGCGTGTGGCCCTGTGGGGAAGCTCGTTCTCCGGTGGGCATGTGATCAGCCTGGCCGCGGAGGACGCCGGGATTGCGGCGATCGCCGCCCAGGGGCCGATGATGGACGGGCTGGCCGCCACCCTGGCGATGGCCCGGTATGCGGGAATCGGGCACGTGGCGCGGCTGGCGGGCAACGGGCTGGTCGATCAACTGCGCGGGCTGGCCGGCCGTTCGCCGGTCATGGTGCCGGTGATCGCCCCGCCGGGGGAGTTCGCCGCGATGAGCAGCCATGATGCACTGTCAGGCTACAGCGCCATCACTCCCGACAACTGGCGCAACGAGATGACCGCGCGCATGGCGCTGACGCTGGCGGCCTATCGGCCGGTGGCCCGGGCGCGCCGGGTGCGATGTCCGGCGCTGATCCAGATATGTACCCGCGACAGCGTCGCCCCGGCCGAGGCGGCGCGCCGGACCGCCGCCCGGCTGGGCGGGCCGGTCACGACGCACGAGTACGACATCGGCCACTTCGACATCTATGTCGGTGCCGATTTCGAGCGGGCCGTGGCCGATCAGCTGGCGTTCTGGCGGACCACGCTGGCGGCTTGAAGCGGGTAACCGGTCCGGACCGGTATCAGTCCTCGTCGACCGGCGCGAATGACCAGCGCAGGGTAACGTCGGCGGTGCCCTTCGACGACCCCGAATCCTCGGAAATATTGTTGAGTGCGAACTTCAGCGGAATTTCCGCGCTGATTTCGCCGCTGGGTTCGGCATGGCGCAGCTGCTGGGTGGCCCAGCCCAGCACGCCGGGGACCATGGGCTGGCTTTCCGTCTTGCGACGGGTGTAGCCGCCCTCGGTGATCACGGTTTCGCCTTCAGCCGAGGGCACGTAGACGTTCTCCAGATAGAACGACTCGGCCTCGGCGTCGGTGTCCATCACCGCCAGAAACCGCTGGCACAGCGGCACGTCCTGGGCGATATTGCCCTGGTCGGCGGTGCGTTTTTCGGTGAACGGCACCACCTCGTCCTGCCCCTCACTGTAGCGGGTGCCGGTCATGGTCATCTGCATCTCGACCTGCCACTGCGAGTCGCAGCCTGAATAGGGTTCGAAATAGCGGTAGCGCGGCGTGCCCTCGTCGGTCGCAGGGTCCAGCACTTCCGGATTGTCGAGTACGGCGAAGATCGCCACGTAACGCTGTATTACCGCATCGCGGCAGGCCATGTCGGCGCCGCAGGCTGCCTGTTCCTCCTGCAGCTGGCGGTTGAGGTCGGCCTTTTCCTCGGGCGTGCGGGGAATGGTGAACTCGTTGCCGGCGGCCTCGATGCGGCGCCGTGCCTGCCGCGCGAGATGGATGGTCTTGGCCCGCAGCCGCTTCTGCTGGTCCGGATTCAGGATATTGCGCGTGTGCAGCCCGGTATCCGACCGCAGCGTGGTGCGCAGCTCGTAGCGCTGGGTGGTGTCGGCTTCCCAGTGCTGATGGCCGTATTCCTCGGTATGGCTTTCCCAGGATTGCGAGGCCGACACGTCGATCACCACGTGCAGTTCACGGTCGATCACGGCGTCGTCGGCCAGCGCGGTGCCGGCCAGGCAGAGGGCGGAAACGGCAAGGGCGGATTTCAAGCGGGGCTCCATTGGCAATACACGTGACATTGTAAGCGAGAGCAGCGGGGCTACCGCCGCCGTTCGAATTCCACCACCTGCTGGAAGGTCGGCCGGTTCTGCCAGTCGATGGCCGGTACCGCCGACAGGCCCAGCGGACGGTGGACGATGCGATCGCCTGCCTCGTCGGCGTCCCAGTTCGCCCGGTTGGCGATGCCGCCGAGGCTGTCCAGCGCCGTGGCCAGGCTGGTGCGCAGCGCCGCCCGGCAGTTGCCGTCGGGCCCGCCGCACTCGAGTTCGCGGTAGGGCCGCGGGTCGGTGTTGAGCGCCATGTCGAACACGCGCTCCAGGTACTGGAAATAGCCGGACTGGTAGGCCGAGCCCATCGGGCCCGGCGGGTTGTCGCGGCCCATGATCATGCGGTTGCCGCCGTTCACGTTTTCCAGCGCGGTGAGCTGCGGCAGCACCTGCTCGATCATGGGGTTGTACCAGGCGTCCATCAGGGCGACAGCCGCGTCGTCGTCGTACTCGCCGTTGTTGTCGCGGTCGCGGCGCAGGGCGCCGCCCGCGACCCAGTCGCGCATCAGGTCCACGGCGGCCTGTTCCTCGTTCGTCAGCGTGCCCTGCTCGAGCACATCCAGGGCCGACGGGAGCATTTCCTGCCCGCGCAGGTCCACGGTAGCGGCATCGCCCATCGCCTCGACCACGTTGGCGCGGGTCACATTGCCCTGGTCGACCAGGGCTGTCAGCCGGCGGTCCAGGGAGTCGTTGCGGTGGTTGGGGCCGTAGCTGGCGTTGGCGTCGGCCGCCCACCAGTCGCGGGCCGGCCGGTTGTTCCAGCTGGCCAGATAACCGCGCGACGGATTGATCGCCTGCGGGTGTTCGGCCAGATTCAGAAAGCCCTGCCAGTCGCGGGTGCCGTCACCCCAGACCGGCAGGTCCGGATGCACGCCCTCGGCCCGGCGCGGATACAGGCCCGAGTGGATGAAGGCAATGTCGTCGCGGTCGGCGAAGAACCAGTTGAAGCTGCCGGTGGTGGTGTTGAACACCTGCAGGAAGCTCTCCGCATCGAATACATCGTTGCGGGTAGCGAGGAAGAAGGGCACCACGGTGTCGAGCTCGGCCCGGTAGGTGCTGCGCTGGCGGGTCAGTGCCACCGGCTGGCCGTCGACGGTGGCGAAGGCGAATACCGGCCCGTATTCGTCCGTGCGGATGATGTCGCGGGTGACCGCGAAGTTCTGGCCCACGCTGGCCGGGTCGTCCATGGGTACGGCCAGATTCCAGCGCGCCGGCCACGATTCGGTGAAATGGTCGAAGGCCTTGCACTGGCCATTCACGCGATAGCCGGAGCGGGGTTCCCCGGCCTCGGCCGCGCACAGGCGCACGGCCCGTATGTCGGTGAGGTCGGAACTGCCCGAGGTGGCGCTCCAGGCGAAATCCACGCCGCGGCCGATTACTACGTAGGGCAGGCCCGCGAAGGTCATGCCGCGGGTGTGGATGTCGCCGCCGTGCACGGCCATTTCCACCAGCAGCTGCGGGGTGAAGTAACTGGTCTGCGGGCCGAACACGGCAATTGGGTTGCCGCTGGCGGTGTGGCTGCCGCCGACCAGCAGAGCGTTGGAAATCTGCCGGGGCAGGCCGTCGGCCAGACCCGACAGGGACCGGGCGAGGCTGGCGACGCGCTGCCGTGCCCGGGCGAGCTGTTCGGGTGAGGCCGCCGCTGTTGCCTGGCGGCGCAGCGGCGGCTGAACGGTGGTCTGGTTGCTGGTGAGCCCGCCCAGCAGGCCCCCGAGCAGTCCGTCCAGGATATCGATCACCGGCGCGGTGCCGGGAAGCTGCGGCAGGTTGCCGGTCACCACCGGATCCGGGCAGGCGGTCTGCTGCTGCAGCCCGCAGGGCTCGGTGGTGAAGAAGTCGTGCGGCTCGTAGCTGCCGGCGTCGAAGAATGCGTTGCCCGGATAGGCGGCGGCGAAATCCCCCTGCAGCGGGCAGATGTTGTCGTCGTAGTCGGCCGGCGACTGGGTGGGGAAGGATTTGGTGGTGGTGACCGAGGACGCCGGGTCCAGCGCATGGCGGATGTCCCGCCACAGGCGGCAGGCGGTGGCGGCATCGGCGGTCTGGTCGGCCAGCGCGTGCAGCAGGCGGACGTTGTCCGCCTCACCACCGCCGCCGCCGGCGAAGATCGACTGGATCAGCGTGGCGATGGCGTGGACGTCCTCGGGGGTGAAGTCCTGCAACTCGACGCCCAGGGCCAGGTATTCGATCGGCAGCTTGGAAGTGCCCGCCGCCTGCAGCTGGGCGGAGGTACGGACCTCGGCGACGTAGGTGTTCAGCCCGTCGACAAACGCCTGCACATCGGCGAGCACCTGCTCGCCGGCGGCCCCGAACTTCTCGGCGGTTTCGGTGATCTGGCGGGTGCGATCGGCCTCGCGATAGGGCGCGGCGAAGGCAATGTCGCGATCGAACGAGAAATCGGCCGGGCCCAGGAATTTCGACAGTTCGCCCCGGCCGGCGCGGCGCAGCACGTCCAGCAGGAACAGTCGGTCGGCGGCGGTAACATAGCCGGTGCCGAACAGCGCGTCCGCCCGGGTGTCACCGAAGATGTGGGGAACGCCGCGGTCGTTGCCGCGCTTGATGGCGACCTCGTAACCGGCGCCGGTCACGGTCTGCCCGCTTCCCGCAGGAAAGTCGTCCGGGCCGCGCATCTCGGCGGTCTTGAAATAGGTTGGTACCAGCTCATCGTTGGTCAGCCCGGGTGGGCTGTGGGCCAGCGCGTCGTAGGCGCCCAGCTGATCCATGAAGTGGGTCTCGGCGGCCAGCGCCGGCACCAGACCGGTCCGCTCGGAAACCTCCTCGACGACCGGGCCAAGTTCGCTGACCGGCAGCGGACCGGGCACGCTGGCATTGGCCAGGCCGCCCGTGTCGTCCTGGCCGGGCGGCAGGATGTTGAGCACGGTGCCGTTGTCGGCAAACGGTGCGGTGACCGCCGGGGCGTTGGTCAGCGGCACGCCCGGCGAGACCGGGCCGGGGTCGTCCCCGCCATTGTCGCCGCCGCCGAGGTTGATCCCCCCGCCACCCGAACCGCCGCCGCAGGCGCTCAATGCCAGCAGCACAGCCGGCAGACTCGGGAACAGTGCACGCATACAGGCCTCTCCCAAAGCGATCAGATCGCTTTTCAGATTTATTTCAAAGGGAGTGTAACCGGCCCTTGACAGGCGCCCAAGCGCTATTGACGGGTGCGTCAGCGCAACTGGCTGTCCTTGCTGCCGCGGCGGTTGAAACCGCCGGCGTTTGCCTCGGCCTGATCGGCCTGGCTCTGGCAGGTGACGCACAGCCGCACGCCGGGCACGGCCTCGCGCCGCTTCTCCGGAATGGCGTCACCGCATTCCTCGCAATGGGTCAGCGACTGGCCGGCGCCGCCCAGCCGGCGGCGGGCCTGCGCGACCGCGTCGTCGACGGTGGCGTCGATCTGTTCCTGAACCGCGCCTTCCTTTGCCCAGCCGGTTGCCATGTTGCACTCCGCGTCTTTCTGGTCTGCTGTAGATAGCAAGAATGGGTCGCCCGCCGGCCGCATGCAAGAACGCCCCGCACGGGGGCGGGGCGTCGATGCAGTCGTCGGACTGTACGGGGGTCGGCTATCAGCTGCCGAACAGACCGCCGAACACGCCGTTAAGCAGGCCGGACTCGGCCCGGGCCTTGGCGGCGACCTTGAACTCGGCCTTGTTGAGCAGGCCATCATCGTTGTCATCAGCCATGTCGAAGTTGCTTTCGATGTCGGCATCGGCACTGGCCTCGCTCCGGCTCAGTACGCCGTCCTCGTTGCCATCCAGGTTCCGGAACTGGGCGGCGAGCTTGCTGCTCAGTTCCACGCCGACGTTGGCGCTGGCGGCGGCGGCCTTGCGTGAATCGTTGGCCAGCCCCGCGGCGGCGTCGGCCGTGGCGCTGATGCCGGCCTTGGTCTTGTCGGCGACGGCGCCGGCCGCATCCTTGCTGGCTTCATAGCCGGCCTTGGCGCCGGACTTGACCGCGCCGGCCGCCTTGCCGGCCGCTTCCTTGGTTTCGTTGTAACCGGCCTTGGCGCCTGCCGTGGCCTTTTCGGTCAGGCTCTGATCGGCCTCGGCCCGGAGACTGGCCTTGTATTCGGCGCTGGTCAGCGTGCCGCTGTTGTCCTTGTCATAGGTCTCGAACATGGAGGCAAGCGAGGTATTGGCTTCCGCTTCGCTCTCGGTGATCACGCCGTCATCGTTGGCGTCCAGCGCGCGGAACTGTTCGGTCAGCGAGGTCTCGGCATTCACGCCGATGTTGATCTTGGTGTTCAGGCCCAGGTCCACTGCCTGTGCGGTACCCGCGCAGAGCAGGGCCGCGGCGGCCGCGAGATGAAGGTTGGCATGGCGCATGGTGCGTTCCTCTGATTGAAGTGACGGTCGGCAACCCGGCCAAAGCGGCCTGTTGCTGTGCAGCATTCTAGAGCGCCTTCCTGAACGCGACCTGAATTACCTGATGATGGGGATCAATGCCGGTGGCGGACGCGTTATGCTGCGACTCGTACGGCGTGGTTGCGGCCTACCCAAAGGGGTGACCGTGGTGTTGCCGTGTCGTGCTAACGTCAGCCAAGTTACCAAATAAAGGCCCGGTGACCGGGCGAATGACGTTCCAGAGATTGTGGAGGAGAGTGTTATGGGCGAAGCAGTGCAGAGCGTTAAGGAGGGCACCACCAACGGCGCCGCCCTTGATTACGAGGCGGTTGTGGTGGGCGCCGGCATCGCCGGGCTTCACGAAGTCTATCGACTGCGCGAGATGGGTGTATCCGTGATCGGGTTCGAGGCCGGCAGCGATGTCGGCGGCACCTGGTACTGGAATCGCTACCCCGGCGCGCGGGTGGATTCACAGTCGCACATCTACCAGTACTGGTTCTCTCAGGAGTTGCTGGACGAGTGGGACTGGAGCGAGCGCTTTCCCGCCCAGCCCGAGACCGAGCGCTATCTGAACTACGTCACCGAGAAGTTCGACCTGCGCAAGGAATTCCGTTTCAACACCCGGGTGGAGTCGGCGAGTTACGATGAGGCCAATCAGCTGTGGACGATAACCACCGACAAGGGTGACACGCTGAAAACGCGCTTCTTCATCAGCTGCACGGGCATGCTGTCGGCGCCGCAGATTCCGTTCCCCGGGCACGAGAAGTTCCGCGGCCAGATCTGCCATACGGCCCGCTGGCCGCACGAGAAGGTCGAGATGGCCGGCAAGCGCGTCGGCGTGGTCGGTACCGGTGCCACCGGCATCCAGGTGATCCAGACCATCGCCCGGGAAGTGGGCGAGATGTTCGTGTTCCAGCGCACGCCCAACTACACCATCCCGATGCGCAATCCGCAGTACGACGACGCGGATCGCGACGCGCTGCGCGAGGAGTACCCGGAAATCGAGAAGACGGTTTTCAACACTTTCGCTGGCTTCGATTACGACTTGAGCGAAACCCCGTTTAACGATATGACTCCCGAGGAACGCGAGCAGCGGCTCTGGGACCTTTGGAACGACGGGAGCCTGCACTTCTGGCTGGGCTTTGCGGAGGTATTCACCGACGAAGAAATCAACGAGTACATTTCCGAGTTCGCGCGCGAGCGCATCCGGGAGCGAGTCGACGATCCGGAAACGGCTGAAAAGCTGGTGCCCAAGTGTCACGGTTTCGGCACCCGCCGTGTACCGTTGGAAACCGGCTACTACGAGGCCTATAACCGCGACAACGTGCATCTCGTGGACGTCAAGGAAGATGCGATCGCCGAGATCACGGAAACGGGCGTCAGGCTGGAAAGCGGTGCCGAGTACGAGCTGGACATTCTGGTGATGGCCACCGGCTTCGACGCCGGCACCGGCGCTCTGACCCGCATCGATATCCGCGGCCGCGGCAACCAGTCACTCAAGGACAAGTGGGACAAGGACATCCGTTCCACCCTCGGTCTGCAGGTGCATGGCTTCCCCAACCTGTTCACGGTGGCGGGTCCGCTGGCGCCCTCCACCGCCTTCTGCAACATGGCCACCTGCCTGATCCAGCAGGGCGGCTGGGTGGCTGACACCATCGGCTACCTGCGCGACCAGGGGCGGCACGTGATCGAGCCGACCGAGGAAAAGGAGGCCGAGTGGGTCGAGCACCATGACGAGGTGGCCAACCAGACCCTCGTGGTCAAGACCGACTCCTGGTACATGGGTGCCAACATCGACGGCAAGCCGCGGCGGCTGTTGTCGTACATCGGGGGCGCCAATGCCTACCACCAGATGTGCGACGAACTGAAGGAAAAGGGCTACCCGGGTTTCGCCATCAGCTGACCCCGCCCGACATCTGCCGTGACGAAAAACGGGGCCGCATTGCGGCCCCGTTTTTCATGCGCCGGTGGTCGTGCCGCGTCAGAAACGGAAGGCCGCACCCAGCATGACAACCGGGTAGATCTTGAAGTCCGCCAGGTCTTCCTGCAGCTGGCGTTCCTCTTCCCGGATGCCGGCGGTGCAGGCGGCCTGATTGATCGTGTTTGCCTGCGCACAACGCAGTGATGCCTCGCCTTCTCCGATGTACATGGCGCCGAGATCGAAAGAGAAGTGCCACCGTCCGGCGGTGCCCACTGAATTGCCCCAACCGAGGCCCAGGTAGGGCGCCGCGCTGTTGAAGTCGATATCCCCCTCGATACGGTCACCGTTACCGATCAGCCCGAGGCCGCTGCCGAGTTGGCAGTCGGTCCGGGTGCAGCGCCCGTTGGCCCGGATGTCCGATCCGTTGTGGAACAGCCCGAGGCTCAGCCGGAATACGCCCCCGGCCGGGTGCAGGTCAACCATGCCGCCGGCGAACAGCAGGTCGGCGTCGGCCTCGTAATCCACCTCGTCGGTCTCGCCGCTGGTGTCGACCGAAATGCCGGCCACGATGGCGCGGATATTGACGTGCTCGCTCACACGGGTGGTTGCGGTCAGGCCGAGGCCCATGGTCCCGGCGGTCACGCCGGCGGCGAGGCTGGAATCCTGAGCCTGCACCCAGGCCGGCAGCAGGGCCAGACAGCAGCCGGCCAGAATCTTTTTGCTGGGCATCGAAATTCTCCCTGGAGACGCCCCTCGGGCGATTGTGGTGTGCAGGTGTGGTGTCGGATTTCAGGCTAGCCGAAACCGGTTGCCATCCGCCATCCCTGACTGTCAGTGGCGTGGGGTGCAGGTTAGGATAGCCACCGGATTGGTCGGGAGCAGGTGCATGAATGCGGGTTGGTGGGTCGTGTTGGCGGGCGCGCTGCTGGCGCTTGTCGCTGCTGGACTGATCTGGCGTCAGGCGTGTGGGCTGCGTGGCCGTGTTGATGCACTGGGGCGTGATGTTTCGGCGGCCGATGCCGAGGTGCGGCAGGCCATTGCAAGTCGCGAGGGCATGTGCCTGATTGTGGAAGTGGCCGATCCGCTGGCGGTGGCGGCGGTGCATTCCCGCATGGCCGGCCCGGTCAGCGGTGTGGCGCCGGGACTGGTCCGGCGCCGGGTGTATGAACAACTGCGTCGCGAGCTTGACGAACAGCTTCGGGAGCGCGGCATCGATGCCCGGATCGGTATCCATCGGGGCAGTGATTGATGGTGACGTGCCTGCTGATACTGCTGATCGAGGCGCTGGCGGCCAGCCTGCTTTGGCGTTGCCATCACCAGGTACTGGCCGGCGAGCAAGCGGTGGCCTGGTGGCAGAGCCGACTGGCCGACGCCCGGCGGGAAGTGCAGGCGCGTCATGATCTGGAAGCCAACCGTCAGTTGGTCGAGGAAACGGTGGATTTCGCGACTGCCTCGGTCGAGCGTATCCACCGGGCCATCGCCGATCTTTCCTTCGACCTGTGCGGGTCGGGCAGCCGACCGGTCCGCGAGGTGCACGATCACACCAGCGGCCTGGTCTACCGGCAGATTCGCGGCACCAATCGGGGCATCGGCAAACTGATGTCCGGATTGCTGAAGTCGCCCGCGCGGGATGATCGTGACGATTGAATCGGCTCGATCATCCGCCGATGGGCTTGCATCCGTACGAGCCTGCCCCACGTTCATGCATGAGGTGTCGGCGGCAACGGTTATCTGCCGCGGAAATTCGACCACTAGAGCAATCCATGGGCAAGAACCCGAATCCGCAGGGCAAGGGCGGTTCGCTGGTATTGAATACCCTCAGCGAGCAGCGCGCGAGGCTGGCCGCGGTGCCGGCCAAGCATGTCGAACAGGTCTCGACCGAGCTGTTCACTTCCCTGTTCGTGCTGGAAAGCGAGTTCCGGTTCCAGCCGGTGCCGGGCAAGCCCTACTACCTGTATTGCAAGGTGGGCGTTTACCGGCTGTCGATCAATCCGCCCTCGATGTGGAGCGAGGACATCGCCGGTCGTTTCATTGGCGAATGCGAACTGCAGCCGGACATGACCTGGACACTGGCGCTGGCCGACGACATGGCCGACGATCCGGCCTTCATGGACGAGCTTCAGCGCAAGCGCGATGCTTTCGAGCAGCGACTGGACGGTGCCGACAGCATGGACGAGGTATTGCCGGTGCATGAAAAGCGGCTGGGCTTCTATCGCCGGGCATCGGCATTCGCCCTGGCCCACTCGCTGGGTCGCTCGATGCAGCAGTCCGGCATTCTGGAACTGTCCTACGCCGAGGCGCAGGGCCGTCTCAAGCACGATGGCGAGTAGCCGCGCGCGGCAAGAACATTCAACAAGGCCGGTTGTTGCGTTCAATACACCGGCTGCGGATCGGGGCACACTCGGTAAGCCGGCTTCGGGCCGGCACTGACCGGAATTCCAACAATATCGGACGGTGCGCCGCGCAGGCGGTCGTCGACGCGGGTGTTACCGCCGGGGCATCCGGCACGCGCCTCATCGGCTCCGCCGCAATCCGGCGTGCCCCGGAGGAGGTGCGTTTTCATGCTGTGTCTCAATCGTCCCGCGGATCCTGACGTGCTGCTGGTGGAGCCGCTTACCCGGCGGGAAAAGCGGGTGCTCCAGCTGGTTGCCCGCGGCTGGTCGAACCAGCGCATCGCGCAGGCGCAGTTCATCAGCATCAATACGGTGAAATACCATCTTAAGAACATCTACCTGAAGCTCGATGTGCACAAGCGCACCGAGGCGGTCTGGGTGGGCACGCGAATCGGGCTGGTCGACACCGACGAGCCGGATGGCGACGACGTGCAGCCGCGGGAGTTGCGGTTCGCCTCGGCCTGACAACCGTGGACTGACTATCAGCGTACCGGCGATTCATGCGGCCGTGCCCTGGCATGTGGTCGGATGGCGTCGTATATTCGGCGTGATCAGGTTCCAGGACCTTTCATGACCGAGCCGATCACACCGGATCAGCTTCCGGCCTGGGTGCCGGGCAGGCTGACCTTTGACACTGACGACCTCGACTGGGGCGGCATGCGCCTGCGCGGCTGGCACTACGCCCCGTCGGATGTCTTCGTGCCCGGCATGCGGGACTACATGATCGTGGCCTATGGCCGGGGCGTGTCGCCCATGGCGCGGCAGTGCGTCAGCCGCTGGCGAAACGAGTGTGTCGCCCCGGGCAACATATCCCTGCTGACCCATTGCATGCAGGCGCACTGGCGCTGGAGTCAGGACGTCGAGGTCACCCACCTCTATCTCTCGCCGGATCAACTCACCCGGGTGGCGGCGGACGTGTTTGATCGCGATGTCAGCGATGTGCAACTGCACGATCTGCTCAAGGCCGAGGACGGCTATCTGTGCGGGCTGGTGCAGCAACTGGCCGACGAGGCCCGCGGCCCCGGCCTGGGCGGTCGCCTGTTTGCCGACGCCGTGCTCAACCAGGCCTGCGTGCACATCCTGCGCCATTACGCGGATGTGTCCTTCCGCGAACCGGATGGCGTTGCCGGCGGGCTGTCGCAGCGCCAGCGCCGGGCGTTGCTGGAATACATTCACGCCAACCTGCATCGCAACATGGCGCTGGCGGAACTGGCCGGGGTGGCCGGGCTGAGTGTCTACGCCTTCGCGCGGCGTTTTCGCGCGGCGTTCGGCGCCCCGCCCCATGCCTTCGTGCTGGACCAGCGCATCGATGCCGCCCGGCGGCTGCTGGAGGAAAGCGACCTGCCGCTCAAGTGCATCGCCGGGCGCTGCGGATTTTCCGACCAGAGCCACATGACCCGCAGTTTCCGGCGGCGGTTCGACCGCACGCCGGGCCAGTGCCGGGCCGCCCGGCACTGATCCCGACGCCGGCGCGGCGCCTTACTCGCTGAACCGGTCGCGCAGTTCGCGCTTGAGCAGCTTGCCTGCGGTATTGCGGGGCAGGTCGTCCACGAAATGAAACACCTTGGGCACCTTGTAGGCTGACAGGTGCTCGCGGGCGTGGGCTTCCAGCGCGGCCGCATCGGCGCTTTCGCCCGCCTTCAGGCAGACCACCGCGGCCACTTTCTCGATCCACTTGTCGTCCGGCAGGCCGATCACCGCCACTTCGGCCACCGCCGGATGGGTGTAGAGGCAGTCTTCCACGTCGCGACTGGACAGCGTGACGCCGCCAGTGTTGATGATGTCCTTGATGCGGTCTACCACGTACAGGTAGCCACCTTCGTCGAAACGGCCCACATCCCCGGAGTGGAACCAGCCGCCGGCGAAGGATTCCTCGGTCTGGTCGGGCTTGTCCCAGTAGGCCTGGAGCAGCTGGGGGGAGCGATAGACGATCTCGCCCAGTTCGCCCACGGGCACATCGTTCATGTCCTCGTCGACGATGCGCACGTCCACGTTGAACACCGGTCGCCCGGCCGAGGTGGGACGATCATCGTGTTCCGCCGGTTGCAGGACGGTGGCCAGCGGTCCGATCTCGCTCTGCCCGTAGCAGTTGTAGACCTGCAGCCCGGGTAGTCGCTCGCGCAGTTCGTGCAGTACCGGCTCCGGCATGATCGCGGCGCCGTAGTAGGCCTTATTCAGGGCGGACAGATCGCGATTGTCGAAATCCGGATCGCGCAGCAGGGCGATCCAGGCAGTGGGCGGGGCGAAGAAGGCAGCGGCGCGGTGTTTTTCGATGTAGTCGAACACCGGGCCGGGTTTGGGGCCGTCGATCAGCGCCGTGGCGCCGCCGATGAGCAGTTGCGGCATCAGGAACACGTGCGTCGGCGCCGAGTGATACAGCGGCAGCGCGCCGAGGAACAGGTCATTCGGATCGATCGACAGGGCGATGATGGTGCTGGTGTAGTGGGCCATGAGCGCCCGGTGGGTCATCATCGCACCCTTGGGCGCGGAGGTGGTGCCGGAGGTGTAAAGCAGCTGCGCCAGCTCGGTTTCCGCCACCGGCACTCCCGGCGCGGCATCGCTGGCGCCGCCCTGTGCCCAGGCCAGCACGTCCGGCTCGCCGCCCCCCGTCATGTGCCCGAGCAGCCGGACCTGGCTGCCCTGCTGGGCGGTGTCCACGTCGGCGTGCGCCTGGTCATCGATGAACAGCGCCGAGGCGCCGCACTGCTCCAGGATGTAGGCCAGTTCCGAGGTGGTCATCGAATAGTTGACCGGGACATGCACCAGGCCCGCCCGGCAGCAGGCCAGCCACAGCAGGGCGTAGGAATCGGAATTATGGGCGTAGGCCGCCACCCGTTCGCCCGGTTGGAGTCCGGCCGCGATCAGACCATTGGCGACGCGGTTCACTGCGGCATCCAGTTCCGCGAACGTCCACTGGCGATCACCGAAGATCAGGGCGGTCGCCTCGGGGTTGCGGCGCACGCTACGGGTCAGCGCTTCACCGATGGTGTTGCCGGTGACCATGGCGGCCATCGCTTCGTTGCTCATGTCTTCTCCTTGTCAGCCGGTTCGATTTGTCATGCAGAACCTCCAGCGCCTTGCACCGCCGTTCGCTGCCAGCGTAGCAAGTCGCCGGTGTCGATAACCCGTCAACCAGGCGTAGGGGCTGTATCCGGCGAGGTGGTTGGGGTCAGGGCAAATCCCTGGTAGCCGGCCGCGGTCACGTCGTCGCAGATCTTCTTGTAGTTGGCGCAGCCGCCGAGGTACACCATGAACACCCTTGGTTTGCCGGGCACGTTGGCGCCCAGGTACCAGGAGTCCGCTTTCGGTAGCAGGGTCGCGTCGGCGACCTCCCGGACATGCTCGACCCAGCCCTGTTCGGCTTCGGGTTCGGCTTCGATCGCACGGTAGTCGTGCTCGAGCAGGTGGGCGATACAGTCCGCCACCCAGTTGCAGTGCTGTTCGATCGCCCGCGGCATGTTGAAGAGCACCGACGGGCTCAACGGCCCGGTGATGAAGAACAGATTGGGGAAGCCGCTGGTGTTCAGGCCCAGATAGGGGCGCGGCCCGGCCGCCCAGTGGTCGGACAGCAGGCGGCCGCCCCGGCCGCGTATGTTCATCCGGTAGAGAGAGCCGGTAAAGGCATCGAAGCCGGTGGCGAAGATGATGTCGTCCACCAGGTAGTCCCGATCCGCCGTGCGGATGCTGTCGGGGGTGATGCACTCGATCGGCGTGGTTCTTACATCCACCAACTCGACATGGTCCTGGTTGAACGCGTCGTAATAGCCATCCTCCAGGGTCTGGCGTTTGGCGCCGAAGGGGTAGCCCCGGGGCGTGAGCTTTTCGGCGGTGTCCGGATTTTCCACCCGGGTCCGGATCTTGTCCCGGATGAATTCGGCCACGGTTTCGTTGGCACGCTCGTCCACGAGAATATCCTCGTAGCTGCCCAGCCACAGGTTCATGCCGCCGGCCCGCCACTTCTGTTCATAGAAGTGCTGGCGCGCCTCGGGGGTCTCGGCCAGTGCCGATGGCCGCACGTCGTCGAAGATCACGCCGCCCGGGAAGTCCCATTCGCGCTGGCGGATGGCCGGGTAGTTGGCCTTGATGCGGGCCATGGCCTCGGTATCGAGCGGACGGTTGCCAAGCGGGCAGGCATAGGCCGGGGTTCGCTGGAACACGGTCAGGGCGGCGGCCTGTTGTGCGACATGGGGTACCAGCTGCACGCCGGTGGAGCCGGTGCCGATCAGCGCCACGCGCCGGCCGGAAAAGTCGACGGTCTCGTGCGGCCAGTCGCCGGTGAAATAGGTATTGCCGCGGAAGTCGTCGCGTCCGGGAAAATCCGGAATCCGTCCCGCCGACAGATTGCCGGTGGCGGCAATGAAGAATCGCGCCCGGATCCGGGCGCCGCCATCGGTGCAAACCAGCCAGGTATCGGTGGTTTCATCGAAGTCGGCGCCGACCACGCGGGTGTCGAATGTGAAACTGCGCATGAGGTCGAAGCGCTCGGCAACGTGGTTGAGGTAATCCAGTACTTCCGGCTGGGCCGGGAAGCGCTCGGACCAGTTCCACTCCTGCTCGAGTTCCGGCGAGAATGAATAGCAGTAAAGCTGACTCTCGATGTCGCAGCGGGCCCCGGGGTAGCGGTTCCAGTACCAGGTGCCGCCCACGCCCTGGGCGGCCTCGATGCCCTGCACCGAAAGGCCGAGGCGATTGCGCAGCAGGTGCACCATGTACAGGCCCGCGAAGCCGGCCCCTACCACGACTGCGTCAAGCATGTGATTGTCAATCGGGCCGTTGGACACGGGCCCTTCTTCGCGATGCCGCATTGCCCTTGGTTAGTTGCCGCGAGGCGTGATTGTCGGTCCGCCCCGGCTAGGCGCCAGTATTCTGCATCCCCTGCAGTGCCTTGAAATCACTCAGGCCCAGCAGTTTGACGGGATTCAGGTCGGCGTCGAGCAATTCGTAGACCGCGCCGTCGGCGCGGATGTTGCGGTTGCTGAAGAACACCACCACGTCCTGATCGCCGCCGCCTTCACTGTGCGGGTCGCCGTTGCCGTCGCTGTAGACGTAGCTGCCGACCGGACGGATTTCGGTGAGCTTGTCGTTGCGGTCGTACAGCCGCAGTTCGCCCTGCAGCACCAGCGTCCGGTAGGGGGCCAGGTGCCGGTGTAGCACGATGCGGGCATGGGCCGGGAAGCGCAGCAGCGCGTCCACCGCGCCCTGCTTCTCATCGACATCATAGAACCAGGCTTCGACACCCTCGAGCAACGGTTCGATCTCGCCCAGTTGCAGCCAGTTGATGTTGCGGTCATCGAACGGCAGTGTCTGATTGCTCTGTGCGGCGGGGGTTGCCATGGCAGGTCTCCTCTCGGATGGTTATGGCCATGAAGGCCTTGGGTCGCGCTGACATTCGCGCGTACACCTGATATTGCTTTCAAACTAACGGTAATGGTGGATCGCGGCCCCACCCGGATGGGTTGGCAGGGCCGCCGGCTCACTGGAAGTTATAACCGATCAGCAGGCTGAACACGAAGGTACCCAGGTCCAGGCTGCTGCGGCTTTCGGCCAGTTCCGTACCGTCGTTGGCCTTCACGCGGATGGTGGAATCGGATTCCAGGCCCAGATGCGTTGCGGCCATCGACAGGCTCCAGCGCCCGTCCAGCTGGTAGCTCATCCCCAGGCTGTAGACCGGGGCGAAATCCGACGAGGCATCCGGCGACACTGACGTCGGCCCGGGCTTGCCGGCTGCCAGGGCCAGGGGCGTGCCGAAGTTGTCGCGAATGTCCGCGCGCACGCCATCGCTGAGGCCCACGTCGGTGAAGAAGGTATAGGTGGCACCCAGCCCGATGTAGGGACGGAAGGTGGCATCGGGTTGCCCGAAATTGTACTGCAGCATGAACACCGGGCTCCACTGCCGCGCTTCGCCGATCGGATTGCTGTCAGGATCACCCAAGTTCACGCTCAGCAGCTCGCCGGTGAGCCCGGGTGGGGCGACCATGCCCTGGCCGCTGATGTCGAACTTCACTGGTATGCCGCCATCCAGCGCCATTGCCAGATGATCGGTCAGGAACAGCTTCACCACCATGGCGAGGGTGCTGGAGTTGCTCACCGACAAGCTGGTGCCGGGAGAATTGAAGCTGTCGCCGGTCAGCAGGGTGGCCAGCCCGGGCCGCACGCGAGTGCGCACGGTGCTGCTGGATTCGTCCGGACGGATGTGGGCGAGACCGGTGAGCACGACGATATCGCCCTGCTTCTGGGCCGGCGCGGTTTCGGCATGCAGCAACAGGATCAGGCAGACGAGGCCGGTCAGACAGGATTTCAAGACAGCTCCCGGGTGGCATCGGCAGCCAGGCTGGGTTGGCCATCGGATGGTGCCTGCCCGCAGCCACGGCGACAACCGCGGTCCGATCGGGGTGGTCTGCGGTGGACAGAATGCCCGCTTCGGTGGACGATGACGCCCCCGCGCCACTCGCGCGATCGGATTCACTGAATAGTCATGACACCCGCCATTCAGGCCCGCGGCCTGGTCAAGAATTTCGGTGCCACCCGGGCGCTGGACGGCGTCGACCTGACGGCGCCGCCCGGCACGGTCCTGGGCGTGCTCGGCCCCAACGGGGCGGGCAAGACCACGGCGGTGCGCATTCTCACCACGCTGCTGGCGCCGGATGCCGGCGAGGCCCGCGTCGGCGGTTTCGACGTGGTCGGCCAGGCTGCGGCCGTGCGCCGCCGGATCGGTCTGACCGGCCAGTATGCGGCGGTGGATGACAAACTCACCGGCCGCGAGAACCTGGTGCTTATCGGCCGGTTGCTGGGGCTGTCGCGGGCGGCGTCACGCCAGCGCGCCGGCGAGTTGCTGGGGCAGTTCGCGCTGACCGAGGCCGCCCATCGTGCCGCCCAGACCTATTCCGGTGGCATGCGCCGGCGGCTGGACCTGGCCGCCAGTCTGGTGGGACGCCCGGCGATCCTGTTTCTCGACGAACCCACCACCGGGCTGGACCCCCGTGCTCGCCTGCAACTCTGGGCGCTGATCCGGCAGCTGGTTGCCGAGGGCACCACCGTGTTGCTGACCACCCAGTATCTCGACGAGGCCGACCAGCTGGCCGATGACCTGGTGGTGATCGACGCCGGTCGGGTGATCGCCACCGGCACGCCCGCAGCGCTCAAGGCCCGGGTTGGTGACCGGGCCCTGGTGGTGCGGGTGCGCGATCCCGCCGACATCGATCGGCTGCGACCCATCGTGGCCGACCTGGTCGGTGTTGAGCCCCAGCGGGACGGCGACCGGTTGACCACGCCGGTTGCCGATCCCGGCGTGCTGGTGGAACTGGTTCGCCGGCTGGACGCGGCGGCCATCCCGGTCACGGATCTGGCCCTGCGCCAGCCCAGTCTGGATGACGTGTTTCTGGCCCTGACCGGTCGCCACGCGGCGCCCCTCGACCAGGCATCGGCATGAGCGCGGCGCCCGCACGTTCTCGCCTGGCGGCGGTTGCCCAGCAGACCATCACCCTGGCCTGGCGTACGCTCCTGCAGATTCGCCACAACCCCTGGGAACTGGCGGATTTCAGCATCCAGCCGGTACTGTTTCTGCTGCTGTTCCTGTTCGTGTTCGGTGGCGCGATCGCCGGCACCACGGCCGAGTATCTCGCCTACATGCTGCCCGGGGTGATCGTGATGAACATGACGTTCGTCACGGTGTATGTCGGCCACGGGCTCAACACCGATCTCACCAAGGGGTTCTTCGACCGGCTGCGCGCCCTGCCCATCGCCCCCTGGACCCCGCTGGCGGGGCGGATCATCGCCGACCTGGTCAAGCAGGGCTGGTGCATCCTGCTGCTGCTGGCGGTGGGGTATCTGCTGGGGTTTCGCGTGACCACCTCACCGGTCGCGGTGATCGGGATGATCGTGCTGGTGCTCACCTTTGCCCTGGCCATGTCCTGGCTGATGGTGCTGGTGGGGGTAATCGCCCGCGATCCCGAACACGTCCAACTGTTCGGCTTCACCGCGCTGTTTCCGGTGACCTTCGTCAGCAACGCCTTCGTCCCGGTCGAGACCATGCCCGTCTGGTTGCAGACGGTGGTCAATCTCAATCCGGTGTCCCTGCTGGCCGACGCCGTACGCGGCCTGCTCGGGGGCGGCGAGGTACTGGCACCGGCGCTGGGCGTGCTCGCCTGGTCGCTGGCGATTACGGCGGTGTTCGCGCCGCTGTCGCTGTGGGCCCTGCGTCGACGGCTGACCCGTGGGTGAGCGGCCGGGGCGGTTGCCAGACGGTGATGACGCGGTACAGTACGATCAAGGGGAATGAGCGGGGATAACGTACAAACACCACCGCCCGTCATGCCGGGCAGGGGATTCCACCGATGAAAGCATTCAAGACCGTCGTGCTGCTGTTTGCCGCGCTGGCGATTGTCACCGGTACCGCCGACATGCTCCTGGGCGTGCCGGGACAGGCGGCGCTGGGCATGCAGCTGTCGGCCGAGGCCGCGAATGACGCCGTGCTAAACAGCCAGTTCCGGTTTCTCGCCAGCATCTGGCTGGGACTGGGTCTGCTGCTGTGCCTGTGCGTGTTCCGGCTGGAACGATACGGCCCGGTGCTCGACGGCGCGCTCGCGGTGGTTTTCCTCGGCGGCATCGGCCGGATTCTGGCGCTGGTTGATCAGGGCTTCCCCGACACGGCTTTCAGCATCGGGTTCGTGGTGCTGGCGATAGCCGTCGAGATCGTCGGGATGCCGGCCCTGATTGCCTGGCATCGGAAGTTGCGCCGTGCCCGGGGTAGTGCCGCTATGCCCTGATCGACGTTCAGGCCTGCCCCAGACTGCGGCAGGCCATGACGGCGTCGGCGCCGGGGCGGCCGCCGCCGGTATACAGGCCGCCGCCGTCGGCCTGGTGCAACTGGCGAGTCAGGCGTGATAACCGGCCGGCGCGTGTGCTGACCAGGGCCGCGTTGGCCAGATTCAGTTCCGCACAGCGGGTCGCCGTGCGTTGAAGTCGGTGTAGGGCTGCCTGGCTGATGCCGGGCGCGGGGGTTGCCGTCAGGGCGGCCAGATCGCGGTAACCGGTGCCGGCGAGAAACGTCTCGTATTCGCGGCCCAGGCGAGTGCTGATCCGCTCGAGTTCCCGACTGCTTTCCATCAAGCCACTGTAGTCGGGTATTTGCAGGGCCTGTTGCTGGGCACGCAGCTGCCGGTGGCAGTGGCGGGTCAGTGCCAGCACCCCGGCCAGTTGCCGTCGATGGAGGTTGGAATGGCTCATGCGCGGTTGATGGTGGTCTCGAATGCGAGCAGACGATCCGCAATCCGCGCAGGATTGATCGAATAGTCGCCGCTGAGAACGGCTTCGCGCAGCCGCGCGACCTTGGCGGTGTCCACGTCGTCTCCCGTTTTCAGGTTGTCGGCCAGCGACTGCAGTTGCTGTGCGTCGCACGTGAGCCGGACCGAATCGGTCGCGGGCACACTGTCCGGCCGGTTGCTGCCGCTGGCCTCGGCCGACGCCTGGCTGGTCCGGAGGCGGTTGCCGGTGACGCCGGGGGCGGGTCCGGGATTGTCGATTCGATGACTCAAAGTTGTCTCCATGCCTGCTTGCTTGTGACGGGTATCGGTCGCCAGCGTCAAATTTTTAGCGGTCGGGTGGAAAAAGATCCTCGGCCCTGGATTCAGAACGCAACATCCACGATGTCGCCGTTACGTACGCGTGCGCTGACCACCCGGCCACTGGAAAGATTGCGAACCTGGATCTGCTGACCGGTACCGCCGTCACTCATGGCTTCACCGTTGGTCCTGATCTCCAGTCCGCCGGATCGGGCGACCAGAATCACCCGCTGGCCGCGTCGAATCACGGCGGGCGTTTCCAGCCAGGATGGCGTCAGTTCAGTGCCGCCGGCCGCCGGGCGGCGAAGTCGCTGGCCCACCGCGTGGGCGGCGTCACGCAACACCGGATAACCGGACCTGGCCGGCCGCGTGATCACTTCGACATCCGTGGCCGTGATCACGTGACCACGATTCACCGCCCGCGTCAGCACCACCACCGACTGCTGTCGCGACAGGCGCACCGGAACATAAAGGGACCAGTTGGGCGCCGGGCAGGCCACCCGCACGGTCACCCGGGTCGCCCCCGGTGCCGCGCGGCCGGGGTTGGCAACCAGTGGTTCGGCACAGACCGCCAGCCGCAGACGCTGATCCAGGCTGGTGGCTTCGGCATGCACACCGTTACCGCCCAAGACCTGTTCGGCGGCCGCGCGGATGTCGGCGACGTCGTGCCATTGTGCGGCCATCGACGCGCCGGACAGCAGCATAAGGCTGATGGTCAGCCCGACATGAATGTGGAAAAGGATGGTCATGCTTGATGTAAAGCAATCGACGTGCCACGGGGCGACTCAAATCCGCTGCCGGGCGGCCGTTACCTGCCGCAAGGAGGCATCCATGGATTCACAACTGCTGTCACAGGTCGATCAGCGCACGCGGCTGGCGGGCTACAACCGGCTGGCACTGCTGCTGTTCCGGCTGGGCACCGAGGTGCTCTACGGTATCAATGTCTTCAAGGTGCAGGAAATCGTGCCGATGCCGCCGATTCGGCGGATGCCCGGCGCGCCGGCTGTATTTCGTGGGCTGGCCTCCACTCGCGGTCGGCTGGTGAGCGTTCTGGACCTCGCCGCCGCCATCGGACTGCCGGCCCCCGCGCGTGCCCCGGCCGGGCATCTGGTGATCTCCGAGTTCAATCGCTGCGTGCAGGGATTTCAGGTGGAGCGGGTGGAGCGGATTGTCAACGTGGACGTCGCCCACGTCCGGGCGCCGCGCGAGGATGATCCCGCCAGCTATCTGACGGCGGTGACCCGCATTGGCGATGACATCATCGAGATCATTGACGTCGAACGGGTGCTCGCGGAGTTCTCGTCGCCGCCGGCCACGGTCTCCGCCGAGCTGATTTCGCGGGCGGCGGAAAAGCCCACGCGGGGACCGCGACGGGTTCTCGTCGCCGACGACTCGCGGGTGGCGCGCACGCAGATCGCCGGGACCCTGCAGCAGCTGGGGCTGGAGGCGATTCTGGTCACCAGCGGCCGCGAGGCACTGCAGATGCTGGAAAGTATGGTCGCCGGCGGTCAGTTGGTCGACAGCGAGCTGTTGATGGTGATCTCCGACGTGGAGATGCCCGACATGGATGGCTATACGTTGACGACGGAAATCCGTCGCGATCCGCGCTTTGCCGGCCTTTACGTTCTGCTGCATACGTCGCTGTCCGGCGTGTTCAACAACGCGATGGTGGCCCGTGTCGGAGCCGACAAGTTCGTGCCGAAATTCAGTTCCGATGAGCTCGCACAGGGCATACTGGACCGACTTAACTCATTGAACGAGATCGCTTAATTTCGAGAATCCCCGGGCTCCAGGTGGTGACTTGGCCACGGGGACACCCCGCCCTGCCTGCGGGTTTTTCGGACCGTTTTCGATGCCGCGTATCTCCCCGTGGCACGCGGCTTGCTCCAGGGTTCCCGTGACCGATTCAGGGACCTGTGAGCGATGACTCAACCGATAGGATCTGCCAGCGACGCCATCTACGGCATCCATGCGGATGCGTTGCGCGTCAACCGTGACCGGCTGTCCGTGCTGGCCGCGAATCTGGCCAATGCGGACACCCCCAATTACAAGGCGCGGGATATCGATTTTCGCCAAGTGCTGGCCGGCGTCTCCAATGGCGGCCTGACCATGGCCCGAAGCGCGGGCAGCCACCTCAGTGGCACGGCGACCGCGGCGGCGGGTGTTGTCTATCGCCAGCCCCTGCAACCCAGCGCCGACGGCAATACCGTTGACGCCTCCCAGGAGCAGGCCCGCTTTGCGGAAGCCGCGACCCGTTATCGCGCCAGCCTGGATTTCGCCAATGGGCGCATCCAGTCGCTGATGCTGGCCATTACCGGAGGTCGGTGATCATGGCCGGCTTCGGAATTTTCGATATTGCCGGTTCGGCCATGGCCGCCCAGTCGGTGCGGCTCAACACCGTTGCCAGCAACATGGCCAACGCCGACGCGGTAACCGGCGATCCGGCCACTACCTATCGTGCCCTGCACCCGGTTTTCCATGCGTCTCGCCCCGATGCGTCGGGTAATGCCGGCGTGAGTATCGCGGGGGTGGTGGAAAGCACCGCCGAGCCGCAGCGCCGGTATCAGCCCGGCCACCCGGCCGCGGATGCCGAAGGCTATGTGTATGCCCCCAACGTCGACGTGGTCGAGCAGATGGTGGACATGATCTCGGCTTCTCGCAGCTATCAGAACAGCGTGGAAGTGCTTAGCACGACCAAGGATCTGATGCTGCGCACGCTCGAACTCGGCAAGTAGAAGGGATCCCGACATGGACGTCAGCGCATTGCAGTCTCTCGGTCTCGGATCGGCCTCGACCGGTGCCGCCGGGAGCAAGAAGGACATCGGTCAGGATCAGTTTCTCGAACTGATGCTGGCCCAGATGAAGAATCAGGATCCGCTCAAACCGATGGAAAACGGCGATTTCCTCGCCCAGCTGGCTCAGTTCAGCACCGCCACCGGCGTGTCCGAACTCAAGACGGGTCTCGACCGGCTGGCCGAATCGCTATCGGTGGACAAGGCGCTGACGGCAGCCAATCTGATCGGCCGCGATGTGCTGGTGGCAAGCGATACGCTTGTCCATGACGGTGGCGGTGCCGCCGGCTTCTTGGACTTGTCGGCGGCCGGCGCCGTGCGCATCGATATCGTCGACGCCGCGGGCCAGACCATGCGCACCCTAGATCTGGGCACCCGTGCTGCGGGTCTGGTCTCGTTCGAATGGGATGGTCTCGACAATGCCGGTGCCGAATTGCCGGCCGGCAGTTACAGCGTCCGGGCGTCTGCCCGGGACGGCGAATCCGAGCACGCACTGCCGGTACTCGCGGTCGGCCGGGTCGACAGCGTGGACCTGTCCGGTCCCGACCTGAACCTTCATACCCTCACCCTCGGCAACGTCGCACTAGGCGACGTACGCCGCATTCTCTAGAAATCACGAGGAGCACGTCATGAGTTTCCGAATCGCCCTCAGCGGCCTCAATGCTGCATCGTCCGATCTGAACGTCATCGCCAACAACATCGCCAACGTCGGCACCACCGGCTTCAAGGCTTCACGCGCGGAGTTCGCGGATGTTTTTGCCAACAGTGCCCAGAGTCTCGGGACGTCGCGGATCGGCAGCGGCGTGCGGGTATCCGACGTGGCGCAGCAGTTCGGCCAGGGCAACATCGAATTCACCGAAAACGCGCTGGATCTGGCGATCAGCGGTGACGGCTTCTTCACGCTCGACGATAACGGCAGCCAGGTCTACAGCCGGGCCGGGGCGTTCAAGGTCAACCGCGATGGTGAGGTGGTGAACAGCCTGGGGCAGTCCCTGCAGGTTTTCCCGGCGCTGGCTGGCGGACGTTTCGATACCGGCTCGCTGACCTCATTGCGTCTGTCCTCCGCCGACAACGCGCCGGCGGCGACCACCGGTCTGGACGTGGAGGCCAATCTGCCGGCATCGGCAACTGCTCCGGCACTGGCGTTTGACGCAACGGATCCGGAGACTTTCAATCACACGACTTCCGCGACCGTGTACGACTCCCTCGGTGCGGCCCATGCCGCCACTCTCTACTTCGTCAAGGGTGCAGCGCCCAACACCTGGGACGTGCACACCGCCATTGACGGCAATCTGGTCGGCGGCGCCAACACCATTACCTATGACAGCAGCGGTGCACTGACCACGCCGGCCAACGGTGAAATCGTGCTTCCGACCTACACCCTGGCCAATGGCGCGGCACCGCTTGATATCACCCTCGAAATGGGGGCCTCCACGCAGTACGGCGAATCCTTCAGCGTGGCCAGTCTCACCCAGGACGGCTATGCGACAGGCCGTATCACCGGCATTGAAGTGACCCAGGAAGGTATTGTCCAGGCGCGTTATTCCAATGGTCAGTCCAACGCACTCGGTCAGGTTGCCCTGACCCGCTTCGCCAATCCGCAGGGTCTCGAACAACTGGGTGACAGCACCTGGGGCTCGACGTTTGCCGCCGGTGAGGCCCTGCGGGGCAGCGCGGGGAGTTCCGATCTCGGCCTCATCCAGTCGGGTGCTCTGGAAGGTTCCAACGTCGACCTGACCGAGCAACTGGTCGAGATGATTACTGCCCAGCGCAACTTCCAAGCGAACTCGCAGATGATCTCCACGGCCGACACCATTACCCAGACCATCATCAACCTCCGCTGATGGACCGCGCGCTCTTCATTGCCATGACCGGGGCCAGCCAGACGCGACAGGCCCTGGGCGTGACCACCAACAATCTCGCCAACGTGTCCACCGCGGGCTTCCGTGCGGAACTGGCGGCGGCCGGCAGTGCCCCTGTCGCCGGCGCTGGCTGGGCCACCCGGGTGAATGCCGTCGGCAGCGCCGGCGGCTTCGACGCCCGGGCGGGCGGTGTCGTGAACACGGGCCGGGCGCTGGATATTGCCCTGCGCGGTGACGGCTGGCTGGCGGTACAGGCGGACGACGGCACTGTCGGTTATACCCGGGCCGGAAATCTGCAGGTCAATGCCCTCGGGCAACTGGCCACGGCCGCCGGTCACCCGGTTCTAGGCGATGGCGGGCCGGTTGCCGTGCCGCCTCACGACGACCTGGCCATCGGTGACGACGGCACCGTGTCGATCGTACCCACTGGCGCCGGCCCGGATACACGGGCGGCGGTGGCCAGGCTGCAGGTGATCGAGGCCGGACCGGAAACCCTGATGCGCGGTGCTGATGGTCTGTTCCGCCTGCGCGAAGGGGAGGCGGCCCTACCCATGGCCGGCGACAGCGTGATCCCCGGTGCGTTGGAGCAGAGCAACGTGAATGCCACCGAAGCCCTGGTGAGCATGATCGAGCAGTCGCGCAAGTTCGAGATGCAGGTGCGGATGATGCGCACCCTGGAAAACAACGCGGAAGCCGGCGCGCGCCTGCTCCGCCAGACCTGACGCCTCGCAAGGAGTCGCAAGCCATGGATTCATCCCTCTGGGTCGCCAAGACCGGCCTCGATGCGCAGCAGACGCGCATGACCGTCATTTCCAACAACCTGGCCAACGTCAATACCACGGCGTTCAAGAAAGGCCGCGCCGCCTTCGAGGATCTGCTCTACCAGAACATCCGCCAGGCGGGTGCCCAGGTCACGCAGAACAGCGAGGACCCCACCGGCCTGTCGCTGGGTACCGGCGTGCGGGTGCTTGCCACCGAAAAGCTCTACGCCCAGGGCAACGTGGTGCAGACCGAGAATTCGCTCGACGTCGCGATCGACGGGCGCGGTTTCTTCCAGGTGCTCCAGGCTGACGGCACCACCGCCTTCACCCGGGACGGCAGCTTCCGTGTCGATTCCCAGGGGCAGCTGGTCACGGCCGCGGGTCTGGCCCTGGAGCCGGGTATCACCGTGCCGCAGGGCGCGCAAAGCATCTCCATCGGCCAGGACGGCACGGTCAGCGTACAGCTGCCCGGTCAGGCGGCAGCGCAGCAGATCGGCGCGCTGCAGCTGGTGGACTTCGTCAACCCGGCCGGGTTGCAGGCGCGCGGGCAGAATCTGCTGATCGAGACCGGTGCCAGCGGTCCCGCCACGCCCGGCACCCCGGGGCTCAACGGCCTGGGTTCGCTCAACCAGGGCGCGCTGGAGTCCTCCAACGTCAATGTGGTGGAGGAACTGGTCAACATGATCGAGACCCAGCGGGCCTACGAAATGAACTCCCGGGCGATTTCCACCGTGGACGACATGCTCGCCTATCTGAGCAACAACCTGTGACCATCCGGCTTCACTGGCGCGGGATCGCGCTGATCGGTCTGGTCGCGGTGTCGGCCGGTTGTGCCACCGCGCCCCCGGAGAAACCGCCGGGCGTGATTGCGCCACCGCCGGCGGCCGCCAGCACGCCGGGCGCGATCTACCAGGCAGGTCAGGGTCTGTCGCTGTTCCAGGATCGCCGGGCCCGCCAGGTCGGGGATACCGTGACCGTGTTGCTGGCCGAAAAGACCAGCGCGCAGAAGGCTGCCGCCACCACCACCTCGAAGGAAGGCGGCATCAGCCTGGCCAATCCCACGCTTTTCGGGCGCGAGGTGATGGACGACGGGCGCCCGCTGCTCAACGCGTCGGTGGACGGCAGCCGCAGCTTTGACGGCAGCGGCGCCAGCAGTCAGAGCAATCAGCTGGATGGCCGCATCACCGTGACCGTCACCGAAGTGCTGGGCAACGGCAATCTGGTCATCGCCGGCGAGAAATGGCTCACGATCAATCAGGGTCGCGAGTACATCCGGCTGGCCGGCGTGATCCGGCCCGATGATGTTCTGCCGGACAACACCGTGCCCTCGGCGCGCGTGGCGCAGGCGCAGATCAGTTACAGCGGCAAGGGTGCGCTCGCCGACAGCAACAGCCAGGGCTGGCTGCTGCGGGTCTTCAATTCGCCCTGGTTTCCCTTCTAGAGGATGGCCAGCATGACGATACGTATTCCCGTCCGGGTTCTGTGTGCCGCCTTCCTGGCGCTGGTTGTCCAGCCGGCCACGGGTGCCGAACGCATCAAGGATCTCGCCAGCGTCGAGGGTGTTCGCAGCAACCCGTTGATCGGCTATGGCCTCGTGGTGGGGCTGGACGGGACCGGTGATCAGACCACCCAGGCACCGTTCACCCTGCAGAGCCTGCGTGCGATGCTCAGCCAGCTGGGCGTGGTGATCCCCCCCAACGTGAACCCGCAGCTGCGCAACATCGCGGCCGTGGCTATTCACGCGGATCTGCCCCCCTTCGCCAAGCCGGGTCAGAAGATCGATATCACCGTGAGTTCCATCGGCAATGCCGACAGCCTGCGGGGCGGGAGCCTGCTGATGACCCCGCTGCGCGGCGCCGATGGGCAGGTCTACGCCATGGCCCAGGGCAACATGGTAGTTGGCGGCGTGGGCGCCAGCGGCAACGACGGCAGCAGCGTGTCGGTGAACATCCCGAGCGCCGGCCGGATTCCCGGGGGTGCCACGGTGGAGCGGGCCCTGCCGAACACCGTGAGCGAGGGCGGGGATATCCGCCTGGACCTGCACACCGCGGATTTCACCACCGCCAACCGGCTGGTCCAGTCCATCAATGCAGCGCTGGGTGCCGATGTTGCGCGGGCACTCGACGCCGTGACCGTGGCGGTGCGCGCGCCCGGCGAGCCCGGTCGGCGGGTGGCATTCATGGCAGAGCTGGAGAACATGCGCATCGATCCGGGTGAGCGCGCGGCGCGTGTGGTGGTCAACGCCCGTACCGGCACTATCGTGATCGGACAGCATGTGCAGGTGTCGCCGGCGGCAGTCACGCACGGCTCGCTGTCGGTCACCATCCAGGAAGATTTCGGTGTCAGCCAGCCGGCGCCGTTTTCGGATGGCCAGACCGTCGTCGTACCCGATTCCCGTATCGAGATTGCCCAGGAAGGCTCCAACATGTTTCTGTTCGAGCCCGGCGCCACGCTTGAGGACATCGTGCGCGCGGTCAACCGCGTAGGCGCCGCCCCCAGTGATCTGATCGCGATCCTCGAAGCCCTGAAGCAGGTCGGCGCGCTCCGGGCCGAGCTGGTCGTGATCTGACCATGGCTACCCATGGCCTGAATGCGCTTGCGGCGGCGCCGCGTCCGGATTCGGGTGCGGCAGCCCAGCGTGAGGCTTTGGCGAAAGCGGCGCGCGAGTTCGAGAGTCTGTTCATGCAGATGATGCTCAAGAGCATGCGGGCCACGGAATTCGGCAACGACCTGATGGGCGATAGCGGTGGCGTCTATCGCGACATGCTGGACCAGACGTTCGCCGCCGAGGTCGGCGGCGCCCAGGGGCTGGGTATTGCCGACATGATGCTGCGCCAGCTGGGTGGCGATCATCCGTTGCCCCCCGAGTCCCCGCGCGGGCCGAGCGGGGCGCTGCCCCGTTTCGACGGCACCGCCGCAATTGGCGGGGCCATGTCGGTCCGGCCGGCCGATGACGCGTTCGCCGACGGGCCGGAAGCCTTTGTTTCCCAAATGCTGCCGCACGCCCGCCGCGCCGCGGCCGAACTGGGATTGTCTCCCGACATCCTGCTTGCCCAGGCGGCCCTGGAAAGCGGATGGGGGAATGCGCCCACCGGTGGTCACAACCTGTTCGGGATCAAGGCGGATACTGCCTGGCAGGGCGGCAGTCGTGCGCACGTGACCCGCGAATTCCGGGACGGACGTATGGTCACCATCGAGGCCGCGTTCCGCGCCTATGACGATGCCGGCGAGAGTTTTGCCGACTATGTCGAGTTTCTCAATCAAAACCCGCGCTATGGCGCGGCACTTGACCATGGCGGCGATGCCGACGTCTTTCTGTCGCGCCTCCAGTCTGCCGGATATGCCACGGATCCGGCCTATGCCGACAAGGTGCGGCGGATTCTGCACAGCGACCGGTTCCAGCAGGCGATGGCGCGTGCTGGCGATGGTGCCGCTGCGTTATGACAAGGATGAACATTCATGCCTGACCTTCTCGGTATCGGTACATCCGCGCTCAATGCCTACAAGCGGGCGCTGGACACGACCGGCCACAACATCAGCAATGCGACGACGCCCGGCTACACTCGTCAGCAGACCGGCTTCGTCTCCCAGGTGCCCGCGGGTACCGGGATCGGTAGCGGGGTCCGCTCCACCGGTGTGGAGCGGCTGCTCAGCGAAGCGATCAATCAGCGTCTGACCTTCGACGCCGCCACTCTGGGGCGGCTGGAAACGCTGGAAACCAGCGCGCGGCGCATCGATCAACTGTATTCGGACAGCGGGATCGGGTTGGCCAGCGACCTGGATGCCTTCTTCAACAGCTTGTCGCAGCTGGCCAGCGATCCCGCGTCCGGCGCGGTACGCAGCGAGGTTCTGGGGTACGCCGAGTCGCTGGCTGCCGGCTTCAACCGGGCCGGGGGGGAACTGGCCCGGCTTGGCGAGGAGGTGGAAGCGGGGCTCGCCCAGGCGGTTGCCGACATCAATCAGCTCGCCCGCGATATCGCCGATATCAACGACAGCATCGTGCGTGCCCGCGGCAGCAGCGGTGGGCAGCCGCCCAATGATCTGCTCGATCAGCGCGACCGTCTGATCAATGAACTGGCCGGTCTGGTCGACGTGCGGACCGTGGATGCCGACGACGGCAGTCGTAACGTGTTCATCGCCGGTGGCCAGCCGTTGGTACTGGGGGCAGAGGCCAACCGGCTGGCGTTGCAGGCCGACCCCTACCAGGCAGAGCGTTCACGGCTCGTTTTCGATGCCGGTGGTCAGGCGCTGCCCGTGGGCGATCAGATCAGTGGTGGACGGGTTGCCGGGCTGTTAGGTAGTCGCACCACGCTCGATGCCGAGGCGGGCCGCCTAGGCCGGCTGGCGGCGGCGATTTCCCTCTCGATCAATGCGGCCAACGCCGGTGGGGTGGATGCGGCCGGCCAGCCCGGGGGCAACATCTTCACCGTGCCGGTCGTGGACGTGCGCGGCCACGCCGACAACGGTGGCAGCGCCGATGTGGCCGTAGGCTACGCCGACGTGGGTGATCTGACCGGCCGTGGCTATGTCCTGTCCTTCGATGGCAGCGCCTGGCAGCTTGCGGATGCGGTCACCGGGGCCGGCGTCGCGGTTGCCGGCACCGGCACACCCGGCGATCCACTGGTTGCGGACGGCCTGAGTCTGACGATTTCCGGCAGTCCGGCGGCGGGCGACCGATTCCTGATCCGTTCGACCCAGGATGCGGCCGCCGACATGGGCGTGGCGCTGACCGATACCACCGGCATCGCCGCCGCCGGTCGCCTGCGCGTGGCCGCTGACACGGGGAATCCCGGCAGTGCCACCGGGAGCGTCAGCGTGCTGGACGCGGCGGATGCGGCGCTGGATACCCCGACCACCATCAGCTTCACCAGCGACACCGAGTACACCGTGGGTGGCGCCGGGCCCTTCACGTATGACGCAGCCACCGGCATCACGGCCAACGGCTGGCGGGTGATGTTCGGTGGCGCGCCCGAAGCCGGTGACGTGTTCAACGTGGGTCCGACCGGGGCCAACAGCGGCGACAACCGCAATGCGCTGGCGCTGGCCGCCGTGGGCAACGCGCCGTTGCTGGCGGGCGGCACCCGGACCCTGTCCGCGGAGAATGCCGAGATGATCGGTGCGGCCGGCAATCGGGCCCGCCAGCTCGGTCGTCAAACCGAGGCGGCTGCGGCCGTCAACCAGCAGAACGTGGCCGAGCGGGAAGCCGTCTCGGGCGTGAACCTGGATGAGGAGGCCGCGGATCTGCTGCGTTTTCAGCAGGCCTATCAGGCCGCCGCCCGCATTATTGCCGTGGCCGACGAGACCTTTCAGACACTGCTGGCCGCGGTGGGGAGATAACGCATGCGTGTATCCACCATGGGCCAGTTTCAGCAGGCCCTGAACCAGATGCTGAGGCTGCAGACCGAGACGGCCCGCACGCAATTGCAGGTGGGCTCCGGCCAGCGTCATCTCAGCGCGGCCGATGACCCGGCGGCGGTGGCCGGGGCGACCCGCCTGGACACCACGCTGGCCGGGATGGCCCAGTTTGCGGAGAACGCGAACCTGGCCCGGCAGCGCCTGCAGATGGAGGAGTCGGCGCTAAACGATGTCGCCGACGTGCTGCAGCGGCTGCGCGAACTGGCTGTGCGTGGCAGCAACGATACGCTGGCTGACGACGATCGCGCGGCGGTGGCGGCGGAAGTTCGCTCGCTGCAGGATCAGTTGCTGGGTCTGGCCAACAGTGCCGACGGGCGCGGCCGCTATCTGTTTGCCGGCAGCGCGGATGCGGCCGCGCCGTTCGCGAAGACGCCCGGCGGCGGCGTGACCTACTTCGGAGATGATCTGGCCCGACAGGTGCCGATCGATGCCGCCCGTACCGTTGCCGACGGCGATACCGGCAGTGACGTCTTCCTGCGCGTGCCCGCCGGCAACGGCACATTCAGCGTGGCCGTGCAGACCGCCAATACTGGTGGTGGCTATCTGCGCAACGCCCAGGTGGCGGATGCGGCAGCCTACGATGGCGGTGACTACACCATCGGCTTTAGCGACGGCGGTTACACCGTCACCGACAGTGCCGGTGCGACGATCGCTTCCGGCTCCTATACCGCAGATCAACCCATTTCCTTCCGTGGGCTCAGCCTGACGTTCAATGGCAGCCCCGATGACGGTGATGCGTTCAATCTCACCGCCAGCCGATCCGCGAGTCTGTTCTCGATGGCCGGTGATCTGGCGGAGGCCCTGTCCACCGGCACGCCCGATGCGGCGCGCCGTACGGCTATGGTCGGGTCGCTTTCCGACCTTGATGGCGCGCTGAATCACATACAAAACCTGCGTACCGGCGTCGGGGTCCGCCTGCAGGCGCTGGATCGCAGTGACGCGGCACGCGAGGGCATGGCGCTCGAACTCGAGGCGTCTCTGTCAGACCTGCGTGACGTAGACATCGCCGAAGCCGCCACCCGCCTGAGTATCCAGAGCACGGCGCTGCAGGCCGCGCAGAATGCGTTTGTCCGGGTGCAGGGGCTCTCTCTGTTCAATTTCCTTCGATAATTTCAAGAAATCGCTAAAAGCGGGGCGGCACCGTCCGTTATGCCATTCGCAAGGCGACCTGAGTACCTCAACCGAAGTACCAGCCGCCGCCTGAACGAGGACGCCGGGACACTACTAGCCGACGTCAGACGCATTCAACGGAGAACCTGTCATGCAAGTCATCAACACCAATCTGATGTCGCTCAACGCCCAGCGGAACCTGTCGAGCACCGGTTCGGATCTGGCCACGTCGCTCGAGCGGTTGTCGTCGGGTCTGCGCATCAACAGCGCCAAGGACGACGCCGCCGGTCTGGCGATTTCGGAGCGTTTCACCACCCAGATCCGGGGCCTGGACCAGGCCGCGCGTAACGCCAACGACGGCATTTCCCTGGCGCAGACCGCCGAGGGCGCCCTGGTGGAAATTTCCAACAACCTGCAGCGCGTCCGCGAGCTGGCGGTGCAGTCCCGCAACGCCACCAACAGCGCCAGCGACCGGGAGGCCCTCAATACGGAAGCCCAGCAGCTGGTTGCCGAAATCAACCGCGTTGCTTCCCAGACCAGTTTCAACGGCGTCAAGCTGCTGGACGGCTCCTTCGCCAACCAGGAGTTCCAGGTCGGCGCCAATTCCGGCGAGACCATTTCGATCAGTTCGGTCGTCAACGCCAACGCCACCGCGCTGGGTAGCTACGACCGCGCCGAAGTCACCGGCGCCGCCGCCACGGATTTCAGTGCCATTACCGCCGGTGATCTGGAAATCAATGGCGTCAGCGTCGGTGGTATTGCCGCCGATTCCAGCGCCACCGAGCGGGCCGGCTCCATCCGCGATGCCGTCAACTCGGTGTCCGACCAGACCGGCGTCTACGCGGTCAATGACACCGCCACTACGGTGACCCTGGTGTCGGCCGATGACATCGTCATCAACCATGCCGGTGCCACCTCCACGGCGGCCACCACCGGTCTGACCGCGGCCACGGCGACTGCCGCAACCTCGACCGGCTTCGCGAGCCTGGATATCTCCAGCGTCGGTGGTGCCGACACCGCCATGCAGTCGATGGACGCGGCCCTGCAGGCCGTGAACTCGGCCCGCGCTTCGCTGGGCGCCATCCAGAACCGCTTCGAGTCGGTGGTCTCCAACCTGCAGACCTCTTCGGAGAATCTCTCGGCGGCCCGCAGCCGTATTCAGGACGCGGACTTCGCCAAGGAGACGGCCGCCCTGACCCGGGCACAAATCCTGCAGCAGGCAGGTACCGCGATGCTGGCCCAGGCCAACTCGGCACCGCAGAACGTGCTCTCGCTGCTTCAGTAAGGCGGGGGTCGAGGTGACAGCCCCGGGGCGGCAGGCGACAAGTCTGGTGCCCCGGGGCTTTGGCCGTTCACGTTGAGGTAACGACGCATGACTGATTCGATCGAACCGCTGGCCGCAACCGACTGGCATCGGCCATGGCGCGACCCGCGCCCGCTACAGAACGGCCCGCTGGCAGCGCCCAAGGCTGGCGCCGGGCCGGCCGAGTCCGAACTGGCACTGGGATCTGCCGTGGCCATGATCAACGCCGATCTGGTCGGCCGGGATACCGCGCTGCGCTTCCAGATGGATGACACCCTCAATCGGGTGATCGTGTCGGTGATCGATGAACAAACGGGTGACGTCCTGCGGCAGCTGCCGCCGGAAGAAGTACTGAGCGTGGCTCGTCGTCTGGCGGCGGGGGATGCCCGTCTGCTGGACGCGATGGCCTGAACGTAAACAGACCTAATCGCAAGGAGAATTCGGCATGGCGGGAATCAGTTCGATGGGCATCGGATCCGGGCTGGACATCAACGGCATCGTGCAGCAGCTGGTCGCCGCCGAGCGCTCCCCGGTGGAGCAGCGGCTCACCCGTCAAAAGTCCGATATCGACGCCCAGATTTCGGCGCTGGGCACGTTCAAGGCGGTGGCGTCGGGGCTGGATGACGCGCTGGCCGGTCTGGTTGACGGCGACGCCTTTGGCGCCCGGCTGGCGACTTCCGCCAATGACGAAATCCTGTCGGTTTCGGCGGCCGACGGCGCCGCCCCGGGCCGTTACCAGGTCGAGGTGCTGGCGCTGGCATCGACTCAGAAACTCGCCTCGGGCGGCTTCGCCGATGGCGGCGCTTTCGTAGGCACCGGTTCATTGACCATCGCCTCCGGCACCACGGACTTCACCGTCGCCATCGATGAAACCAATGCCAGCCTTGCCGGCATCAGGGATGCGATCAACAACGCGGCCGACAATCCGGGTGTACGCGCCTCGGTGATCCAGGGTGACGATGGCGCGCACCTCGTGCTTACCGCCGCGGCAGCCGGCACCGGTAACACGATGACGGTCACTGCCAGTGGCGGTGACGGTGGACTTGCCGCACTGACCTACCCGCCCGGTGCTGGCAGCGACATGAGCGAGATAAGTGCCGCTGCGGACGCTCAGGTACGCGTCGACGGGATTCTCCATACCGCCAGTGACAACAACATCGATGGCGCGCTCGACGGGGTGACCCTGTCGCTGTCGAAGGCAGCGCCCGGCGAGTTGATCGACGTTGCCGTGCGTGCTGACGACGAGGCTGTGATCGACGCCGTGGCGGCGCTGGTCAACCGCTACAACACCTTCAATGCGGCCATTAGCACCGTGACACGGGCGGACCCCAGTGGTGATCGTAGCGGTGCGCTGGTAGGTGATGCCATGCTGCGTGGTGCCGCGCAGAGCATGCGCCGCATCCTCGGCGATACCCGGGTCGATGGCATTGGCACCCTGGCGGATCTGGGCATCACCACCGCGCTGAACGGCACGCTGAGCCTCGACAAGGCGGCACTGGGCAGTGCTCTGAACAGCGATCCCGATGCCGTGCGTGCCGCCCTGACAGGCAGCGCCGGCATGGCCGGCGCCATGAGCGCCGGTCTGCAGAGTTATCTCGGCAGTGACGGCCTGATCGAAGGCCGCAACGAGGGGCTGAGTGGGCGCCTCGAGGATATTGCGGATCGCTCGCGCGATCTGGACCGCCGCATGCAGAGTCTGAACGCCCGCCTTACGGCGCAGTTCACCGCCCTCGACAGCCTGGTGGCGCAGATGCAGTCCACCGGCAACTTCCTTACCCAGCAACTGGCTGGACTGCCCGGCGTCAATCGGGGCGACGGCTAGAGCCTAAGACTCTCTTGTCCCCCGCCGGTCGGCCGATAATTCCGTTACCCAAGGAGACCACTCATGAATGCTTTTGCCGGCGCCGCCCGTCAATATCAATCCGTCGCCGTGGACGCCCGCGTGGAGCAGGCCAGCCCCCGCAAGCTGATCGGCCTGCTGCTGAATGGAGCAGCCCAGAAGCTGGCCGAGGCCCGCGGCTGCATCGAGCGCGGCGACATCGCCGGCCGCGGTGCCGCGCTGAGCCGGGTGCTGGCTATTCTCGGCGAGCTGCGGGCCAGCCTGGACTTCGAGTCCGGCGGCGACATTGCCCGGCAGCTGGAGGCGCTCTACGACTATCTGTCGCGGCGGGTGCTGCTGGCCGGCAGTCGCTCGGATCTGACCGGACTCGGAGAAGTGGGTGATCTTCTCGCCGAGATCCGCGTGGCCTGGCAGGACATGCCGGTGCCGGCCGATTCATGAGCGCGGCAGTGCTGGTCGAAGCGAACCGGGCCCATGGCGACATGCAGGCGGCACTGATTGCGGGCAATCATGAGCAGGCGCTGGCTTGTCTGACGGCTCGCGATCACGCGCTGCATGCCATGTTCCGGCCCGGCAGTCCGGTGTCCCGGACGGACGCGATCAAGCTGGCAAGCAGGATTCGCGCAGATGACGCCGCCGGTCTGCCGGACCTGTTGGCCCGCCGCGACGCGGTGGCTGCGGAACTCCGTCAGCATCAGCGAAGTCGCGGTGCGGCACGTGGTTATCGGGATGTCGAAGCGGACACTGCCCGCTCATGAGCGCTGCTGCCGAAGGGCCGGTGTGCACCATGGCGTTGCCCATGCAGTGGGTGCCGCGCGCCGGGGTCACGGACACGATGCAGACGGACTCCTGCTATCGACGCAACCTGCGCTTGCTGGAAGTGGTGGCGAGCCTGGAGGCATCGCAGGAGGATGCCGGTGACGACGGTAATCCTGTCACCCACCGGCTTAGCCACAAGCTGGATCTGCTGATGGAAATGGTCAGTGTGCTGATCAGCGATCGCTCGCCGCCGCCGCCCCGGGTGCCGCTCACGCTAACCCGTTCGGGGGCGAGCTGGTCGACACCGTCGCCGCCCGCCGTGAGTGAGCTCCTGGATATCATCATCCGCCTGCATCCCGATCTGGCCTACGATCTCCGCGCGCCGGCCCGTATCGAAGAATGCGAGGATGAGGCAGACCAGTTCCGAGTGCATGCCCGGTTCGAGTGGACGGGAGATCTGCTGGCGGCCTGGGAGCGCTGGATTTTTCGGCAGCATCGTCGTGCGGTGGCCCGCGAGCGGTCCGCGCCGCCGGTTGATTAACCGCAACGGGATTGTGATTTGACGGACAAGGCAAACGGGAATGGCCGAGGGGACATGCGGGTTGGTCTGATCGACGACGAGCGCCTGGTCCGCGCCGGACTGCGCTGTCTGCTGGAACCATTGCCGGCCGTGGTGGTGGTTGGTGAGGCGGAAACCGTCGATGAAGCCCTCGCTCTGGCCGAGGTCCAGGCCCCGGATATCCTGTTGCTCAATACCGGTATTGCGGCTGATGCCGGGGTGCACCTGATCGAGCGGTTGCGTTGTGATCATCCGGGCATCGCGCTGCTGGTGGCGCGCGGTGCCCGGCCCGGTGCCGAAGTGCGGCAGTTGTTCGAACGCGGAGTGGCCGGTGTCCTCGGGCGCGCCTCCGCGCCCGAAGAGCTCGGCCTCGCCCTGGATACCCTGGCTCGCGGTCAGCTGTATGTCAGTCCGGATATTTCCGGCCGCATGGTCTCCAAGTTCACCCGCCGCAACGGCGGCACGGAACCCCGCGAACCCCGTTTCACCAATCGCCAGCGCCAGATTCTGCGTTGCCTGGGCCGTGGTCTCACCAACAAGGAGATCGCGGCGGACCTGGGTATCAGCGTCAAGACGGTGGAGACCCATCGCGCCCGGGTGATGCGGGCGCTGGGATTTCGTCGTGGCCACCAACTCCTGCAGTTCGCCATCCGCCATTTCGACGCTGACCGCTGACGGCGATCCGTCGCGGATGTCAGGAAAAACCTGACAGAACGCGGAACTCTCCTGATACGTCCCTGCCGGTCGGGCGTCGATATCCCTGTTGGGACCAAAAAACCGTCGCGGCGCCCGTCACGGCGGGATAACAGGAGACGACAATGCGTCAGACCATGGCAGTTCGCCTGAGCCAGCAGCTCACCATGACCCCGAGACTGGTGCAGTCCATCCAGATGCTGATGTGGTCGGGTCTGGAACTGGAGCAGCAGCTGCGTGCGGCGCTGGACACCAACGTCATGCTCGAGGCGGACACCGCCGAGGACGATGCCTCCGCGACGGGTGACGATGACAACTGGGAGCGGCCCCAGTCCGGGCATGGTGAAGCACCGGATATCGAGGACAGGCCTGTCATGCCGATGGCCCGGCTCATGGACCAGCTGCCCGGTGCCTTCCCCGCACCCGGTGAGCTGGCGATGGCCGTAGCGATTCTCGACCGGGTTGACGATGCCGGTTATCTCGCGGCCGACCTAGCGGATATCGCCGCCGATGACCCGAGCTGGTCCGTGGCCGAGCTGGAAGCGGTGCTCACACGTGTCCAGCGGCTGGAGCCGGCAGGTATCGGGGCCCGCACCCTCGCCGAATGTCTGACCTGCCAGCTGGAATCGCTTCCGCAAAATGAGCCGGGGCGGGTTGTTGCGCTTGTTCTGGTCGCCGATCACCTGGCCACGATCCCGACTTCCACCAATGCCGATCTGGCGCGAGTGGTCGGCGTGACGGCCGACGAGATCGCCACGGCGCTCGCTCTGGTTCGCAGTCTGGACCCCAAGCCGGGAGCGGAAACGAGCATCGCGGAACTGCGTGTGCCGGAACTGCGCGTCGAAGGCGATGGCAACGACTGGCATGTCCGGCTGCTGGAAAGTGATCGCACGCAACTGCGGGTCAACGCCGCCTACGAAGGCTGGCTGCAGGGCTGCGGCGAGAGTCGTGGCGCCAGCGCGATGCGTGACCAGTTGCGGGAAGCCCGCTGGCTGCTGCGCAGCGTGGCCATGCGACGCGACACCCTGTTGCGCACGGCCGAGGCCATCTTCGCGCGCCAGCGGGATTTCCTGGATCGCGGTGAAACCGCACTGCGTCCCATGACCCTGCGCGAGATCGCCGAGGCCATCGATATGCATGAGTCGTCGATCTCTCGGGTGGTCCGCAACAAGACCGTCGAGACCCCGCACGGCACCTTCGACCTGCGGTACTTCTTTTCCGCCCAGGTGGGCGGTCAGGCCTGTGAGGGCGTCTGCGGCAACGGTGTGAAGGCGATGGTGCAGGACATGATTGATGGCGAGGATCGAGCCCGCCCGCTGTGCGACGGCGATGTCGCGGCCGCGCTGGCACGGCGCGGTATCAAGGTGGCCCGGCGAACCATCGCCAAGTATCGCGGACTGCTGGGCATACCGCCTGCCGCCGAGCGCATTGCCGCCTGTTAGGCCAGCCGTTCTGCTCTAGAAAAATTACATAACCAGGCCGAATCCTTTATGAGTCACGCCCGTATTCTGATCATCGACGCCGATGCCGATCGTGCCGCCAGCCTGGCGAGCGCCTTCGAATTCATCGACTATCAACCCGTCCGCATCAACACGCTGGCCGATTTGCCGTCAGGCGCGGCGCGACCGCGCGACTGGGTTGCGGTGGTGCTGGGTCGTGCCGGCGACGATCGTTTGATGCCGACCGTGGCCGGATGGCTGCGGGCTGACCCCCGGCATCCCCCGGTGCTGTTCCTGCCGGAACAGACGGGGGCCGATCTCGATCTGGAGCCCGAGGCATGCTGGCGTATCGGCACGCCTATCCGTTATCAGGAACTGGCCGACATCCTGTGCCGGGTGGATGCCCGGCGGCGGCGCGAGGCCCAACGCGATCGGGTTCCCAGCGGCATCACCGGGGACGTTCCGACCATGCGCCGGGTTCGTGAACTGGTCAGCCAGGTTGCCGGCCACAACGCCACGGTTCTGATTCGCGGTGAATCGGGCACCGGCAAGGAGCTGGTGGCCCATGCCGTGCACGAGCAATCCCCGCGGCGCGAACGTCCGTTCGTGGCCGTCAACTGTGCGGCGATTCCGTCCGAGTTGCTGGAATCGGAACTGTTCGGCCACGAAAAAGGGGCCTTCTCGGGTGCCATCAGCCGTCGCGAGGGCCGCTTCGAAATGGCCGAAGGCGGCACGCTGTTCCTCGACGAGATCGGTGACATGAGCCTGCCCATGCAGGTGAAGGTGTTGCGGGTGCTGCAGGAACGTAGCTACGAGCGTGTGGGTGGCAACGAGCCACGCAGTTGTGATGTCCGGCTGATTGCCGCCACGCATCGCGATCTGGAAGCCATGATCAAGCAGGGCAGTTTCCGCGAGGACCTTTACTACCGCCTGGACGTATTCCCCATCGAACTGCCACCGCTGCGCGAACGGCTTGCGGATCTGGGCATCCTGATTGACGAGATCAACCGGTGCCACCGCGCCAATGGCCGGGCCTCGGTCACCCTGACACCGGCGGCGCTGGCAGCACTGGGCACGGGGGCATGGCCGGGCAACATCCGGGAGCTGTCGAACCTGCTGGAACGGCTTGCGGTGCTGTATCCCGACGAACACGTCGACGAGGACCGGTTGCCGCCGCGTTATCAGCGCCGCACCGAGCCGGGTACAACGCCGAAGGCGCCCGCCACCCTGCCGCCGGAGGGCATCGACCTGAAAGCGCACATGGCCAGCGTGGAGGTATCGCTGATCCAGGCAGCGCTCGACAAGACCAACGGCGTGATCGCCCATGCCGCGGATCTGCTGCACCTGCGGCGCACCACGCTGGCGGAAAAGGTCCGCAAGTACGATCTGCAGTCATCGGGCGCGACGTAATTCCGGCGCACCAGCCGAGACGTTTATATAACTAATTGATTCTAATCAACCTAGTCTGCGGCACGGGGCTTGCAACAAGTCTCCGGGGAACGGATCGAGAGCCTTGAGATGACCCGAATCGATGTTGATAGCGTGCTCACGCAGATGCGGAATCTGCGTGCTGCCGCGGGCGGTCCCGAAACCGGCGCCGGCGTTGCCGGCGCGGCACATACGGGCTTCGGCGACGTACTTCGCAATGCCCTCGCCGAGGTCAACCGAACGCAGTCAGAGTCCTCGACGCTGAAGACGGCGTTTGAAATGGGGGACGACTCGGTGTCGCTGTCCGAAGTCATGCTGGCCAGCGGCAAATCCCAGGTGGCGTTTCGCGCCGCTACCGAAGTTCGCAACCGCCTGGTCAGTGCGTACCAGGACATCATGAACATGCCGGTATAGCGTGGCCATGGCTGACCTCAAGCATTACACCCTGCAGGATGTCGCGGCTCAACCCGCTGTACGTCAAACCCTGCTGCTGGCCGGGCTGGCTGCGGCGGTCGCGGTGGGGCTGTTCATATTCTTCTGGGCACAGAAGCCGGCTTTCGTGACTCTTTACGGGGGTCTGGGCAGCGAGGACGTTGCGGCCGTCACCCAGAGCCTGGATACCGCCGGCATCAGTCATCGCCTGAGCGCCGCCGGGACTGTCTCGGTTCCGGCCGGTGAGCTGCACACCGCCCGACTCAAGCTCGCCGAGCAGGGATTGCCCAGCGGCAGTGGCAGCGGCTTTGAAATGATGGCCGAGAGCCAGGGCTTCGGTGTCAGCCAGTTCATGGAGAACGCCCGTTATCAGCATGCCCTGGAGACAGAGCTGGTTCGCACGATCAGTGCGATGCAGCCGGTCAACAGCGCACGCATCCATCTGGCGACGCCCAAGCGCACTGCTTTCGCCCGCGAGCGCGAGGCGGCCAGCGCCTCCGTGTTCCTGGATCTTCACCCGGGCCGCAGTCTTACCGACAACCAGATCGCAGCCATCGCCAATCTGGTGGCCTCGGGCGTAACCGATATGGCCGCCGACGACGTCACCGTAGTGGATCAACGGGGCCGCCTGCTCAATGGCGGCAAGCGCGACAGTCGCGTTGCCATGTCCGCCACCCAGTTCGATTACCTGCGCCGGGTGGAAGACAGCTATGCCGACCGGGTCGAGTCCCTGCTCACCCCGGTGACCGGGGCGGGTCGGGTGCGCGCCGAGGTGGCGGTGGACATGGATTTCTCGGTGACCGAGCGTACCAGCGAGAACTTCGAGCCGAAGCCCGAGGCCATCCGCAGCGAGCAGATTCTCGAAAACAGTGATAACGGCGGTACCAACGGTATTGCCGGCGGCATCCCGGGGGCGACCAGCAACCAGCCGCCGGAGTCCGGCGCCGAAGGTCGCGAGGCTGCCGGCACGCAGAGCGTCCGCCGCGAGAGCACCCGTAACTTCGAGCTGGATCGCACGATCAGCCATACCCGGAATGCCAGCGGTGATATACAGCGCTTGTCCGTGGCGGTGCTGGTGGACAACGTGCCGCGGACCAATGCACAGGGCGTCACCGAATCGGTACCGCTGACCGACGCCGAGATCACGCGCCTGGAGAGCCTGGTGCGTGACGCGGTCGGCTTCAACGCCGAGCGGGGCGATACCGTGAGCGTGATGAACGCGGCGTTCGTGTCGCCGGAGATCTCCGATGTGCCCGCCGCACCCATCTGGCAGAGCCCGGCGCTGCGTGACTGGGGGCGGCAGATCATGGGCGGGTTGCTGGTGCTGATCCTGCTGTTCGCGGTGTTACGGCCGGTGCTGCGGCAGATTCTTTCCCAGCCGAATTTCAATGCCATGCGCAACGTGACGCCGGTCGAAGACGAACTCGGCAACGACCGGCTGACACTGTCGGGCCCGCGCGCGGCCGCTGCCGCGGCGGTGTCCGACGGGCCTTACGAGCAGCAGCTCATGCTGGCCAGACAGGCCGTGAGCAATGACGCCAAGCGAGTGGCGCAAGTGGTTCAAACGTGGGTGAAACAGGATGGCTGAAGTCGCCGCAACCAGAATCCCCGGGCCCGAGCGGGCGGCGATTCTACTGATGTCGCTGGGCGAGGCGGAGGCCGCCGAGGTCCTCAAGCACATGGGTGCCAAGGACGTACAGAAAGTCGGAACGGCCATGGCCACGCTTTCCAACGTCAGCCGCGAACGTGCTGCCGGCGTGCTTGGCGAGTTCTGCGCCACCCTCAACGAACAGACCTCGCTGGGTGTGGGCGCCGAGGACTACGTGCGCACGGTTCTGGTCAACGCGCTTGGCGAGGACAAGGCCGGCAGCCTGATCGACCGCATCCTGCTGGGACGCAACAGCAAGGGGCTGGATGCGCTCAAGTGGATGGATACGCGGCAGGTCGCTGAACTGATCCGCAACGAGCATCCGCAGATCATTGCCATCGTGCTCAGCTATCTGGACAGCGATCAGGCGGCAAGCATCCTCAGCCTGCTGCCAGAGCGCTCGCGTGCCGAGATCGTGATGCGGGTGGCAACCCTGGACGGCATCCAGCCCAATGCGCTGCGCGAACTCGACGAGCTGATGGAACGGCAGTTTGCCGGCCACGACAACATCAAGTCCTCGAGCGTCGGGGGTGTCAAGGTCGCCGCCAGCATCATGAATCTGCTCGACTCGACGGAGGAACAGGGGTTAATGGCCCGTATTGCCGAACTCGACCAGCGTCTGGGTGAGTCCATCCAGGAACTGATGTTCGTGTTCGACAACCTGGTGGAAATCGACGACCGGGGCATTCAGCGGCTCCTGCGCGAGATCGGTGGTGACACGCTGGCGCTGGCCCTGAAGGGGGCCGAGCCGGCGGTATCGGAGAAGTTGATGAACAACATGTCCCAGCGTGCGGCCGAAATCCTGCGCGAGGACATGGAAACCAAGGGGCCGGTGCGCCTGGCGGATGTAGAGGGTGCGCAGAAGGAGATTCTCAACGTCGCCCGCCGCCTGGCCGACGACGGTGAAATCATGCTGGGCGGTGGAGGCGAAACCTATGTCTGACGCCGCCGTTCGCTGGGATATGCCACTGCTGGCAGATCGCAACCGCCGGCCGCGCAGTGCTGCGGAACTCGATGCCATTGCCGATGCTGCCCGCGATGAGGGCTATCAGGCCGGCCTCGACCAGGGCCGTGAAGCCGGCCGCGCCGCGATGGCCGCGGAGGCGGCGCGCTTGCGGACCGCACTCACGCGGCTGCAGCGACCGCTGGCCGATCTGGATGCCGATGTCGAGGCCGCGCTGGTCTGGCTGGCCGGCGAGATCGGCGGCGCGCTGTTCGGTCATGCCCTTGCCACCGATGCCGACACCCCGATCCGACTGGCCCGGCTGGCGCTCGACACGCTGGGTCACGGCGAGCGCGAGGTGCGTCTCTACGTGAATGCCACGGATTTTGACGGCATCCGGACGGCGCTGGACGCCGATCCCGCGATGCCGCCCGTGCGCCTGATGACGGATTCGGCGCTGGGCCCGGGCGAGAATCGCCTGGAAACCGACAGCACGGTCGTGGACGGCAGCCTGAAGACCCGGCTGGACCGCATCCGCGAACAACTCCTGGCCGGGGCATGACCGGGCCCGTTTCCATGACGGGTACCACTCTGGCCGGCCGGCTGGCTGCCCGGGGGCAGCTGCCGCTGTCGGCCGGCTTTACCGCCGAAGGGCTGCTGCAGCGGGTCGTCGGCCTCACACTGGAGGCCACCGGTTGCCGTTTGCAGATCGGCGGGCGGTGCCGCATCCACATGGGCGATGGTGAGGGCGTGGAGGCGGAAGTGGTCGGCTTCGCCGGCGATCGTACCTATCTCATGCCCACGGGCGAATTGCGCGGTGTCGTGCCGAATGCCCGGGTGTTGCCCATGCCGCGCGGCGCGCTGGTGCCGGTGGGCGAAGGCCTTCTGGGGCGGGTGATCGATGGCGAGGGCCGTCCCCTGGACAGCCGACCCATGCCCGTGACCGAACACCGTGTCCCGCTGATGGGCGAACCCATCAACCCGTTGATGCGACCGCCGATCCGGCAACCGCTGGATGTCGGTGTGCGCGCCATCAACGGCCTGCTGACACTGGGCCGGGGGCAGCGCGTGGGTCTGTTCGCCGGCAGTGGGGTTGGCAAAAGCACACTGCTGGGCATGATGACGCGGCAGACCGAGGCCGACGTGATCGTAGTCGGGCTGATCGGCGAGCGCGGCCGTGAAGTGGGCGATTTCGTCCACAGCGTGCTGGGCGCCCATCACATGCAGCGTTCGGTGGTAGTGGCCACCCCCGCTGACCGCACGCCGCTGATGCGGTTGCGCGGGGCGTGGCTGGCTACCGCCATCGCGGAGTACTTTCGCAGCACGGGCCGGCAGGTACTGCTACTGATGGATTCCTTGACCCGCTTTGCCCAGGCGCAGCGGGAGATCGGACTGGCGGTGGGTGAACCGCCGACCACGCGGGGATATCCACCCTCGGTATTTGCACGCTTGCCGATGCTGGTCGAGCGGGCCGGAACCGGTCCCGGCGGTGGCTCGATCACCGGGATATACACCGTCCTGACCGAAGGTGATGATCCGCATGACCCCGTCGCGGATACCGCCCGGGCGATTCTGGATGGCCATATCATGCTGTCGCGGCGCGTCGCCGAAGGCGGTCGTTTCCCCGCCATTGATATCGAGGCTTCGGTCAGCCGCCTGGCGAGCGATATTACCCGTCCCGAGCAGCAGCAGGCAGCCGCCAGTTTCCGGCGGCTCTACAGCCGCTATCAGTCCAACCGGGATCTCATCCAGCTGGGTGCCTACAAGGCCGGCAGCGATCCCGAGATCGACGCCGCCATCCGCGCCTGGCCGGCGCTGGAGACCTATCTCACCCAAACGCGGCAGGAAGCCGCGGACATGCGCCAGAGCGTGATCGACCTGCGGGGGTTATTCGGCCCGTCGGCCGATACGCCATTCATTACCAAGGAAGGGGATGATCATCATGCAGCAACGTGAACAACAGCTCGCCACACTGGGTCGACTGGCCGGCGAGCGTGTCCGGCAGGCCGTGACGGAGCTGGGACACAGTCGCGGCGAGGCCGCGCGACAGGCCGGCCGGCTGCAGGAACTGGAGCAGTATCTCGATGAATATCGGGCCAGCGCCGCGGCCGAAGGCCGTGCTGCCTCTCCCGTGCTGCTGGCCAATCAGCGTGCATTCATGGCGCGGCTGCAACAGGCCGTCGAGATGCAGATGCAGGTCGTGGATGCCGCCAGGGCCCGGGAGTCCGAAGCCCATGGGTGCTGGCAAGGGCAGCGCCAGGATGCCCGCCGGGTGGAAACGCTGCTAAACAGGGCCCATGACACCGCCCGCATTCGCCGGCTGGGTCTCGAGCAGAAGATGGCCGACGATCAGGCCGTGCAGCGCTTCGGGCAACCCGCGCTGGTCGGCGGTTGAGCATGATCCACCCGTCACTCCCGACAGGCGCCCAAGGCACCCGGACGACGTCGCCCGGGGATGACACGCGGGTGTCCGATACGGGCGGTGGGCTGTTCGGTGCGCTGTTTGCGGCGTTAGCCGGTCCCGCGGACGCTGGGACATTACGACAACTGGGCACCCCGGCTCAGCCGATCCCGGATGCTAGCGGCGCTGGCGCCGACGAGTTTGCCGTTGTACAGGGTGACGCATCAGTGGCCCTGCCAACTGTTTCCGGCGTAACCGGTCCCCCCATGGATGATCAAGCGTCAATCCAGGCATCGCCACTGTCCACGATGCCGTCATCGGAACCCGGTATAACCGCGCGTTGGACCGGGGCTGCTGAGACGTCGATGCCGCCTCTGGCATCGACGACCACCGATGCCACGGCTCCGACCGGATCAGGGCGCGGGCAGGCCGACTCCCGGCAGCGTCCGGTCGGCAACGAGGTTGCCTTCCGCGCGGCACCTGCGCTGGATTCTTTCGCGAATCCGGCGCTCGGCACGCCGGCGCAGGCCGCTCGCAATCCTGCCCCGGCCGCATTCGCCGATCTTCTGCTCCGGCGGCCGGCCGGTGATCTTCCCGGTCAGGCCGTTGTCGTATCGCCGGCTGACACGCCCGGCCTGATGGTTGGTTCCCTGTCGAGTACCTCTCTATCGGTTCCGGCGCCCGCCGCGGCATCGTCGGCGTCCCTGGGCGGAACGCCGCCGAGTCCGCAAGCCCTGTCCGATCAGGTCTTCGTCGCGGTCCAACGGGGTGACCAGCAGATCGAACTGATGCTGGAGCCCGCCGACCTTGGTCGGCTGCGGATCCAGCTGCAGCTGGATGGGGACCAAGTCAATCTGCAATTCCAGTCGGCGAACCCCGCGGCCCGCGAAGCGATCGAGTCGGCCCTGCCGCGGTTGCGGGAGATGCTGGCGGATCAGGGCCTGCAGCTGGGCGAGACCGCGGTCGGTGATCAGGGACACGGGGCGCGGCGGCAACCGGGTGAACCGGCAGCGCCGCGGCACGATGGCACCCCCGTTTCCGATCCGGCATTGACGCCGAGCTCGGGCGATTTCGCCGCTGATGCGGATACGACGACGGCGCACGGCCTGATCGACCTCTACGCCTGACGCCGGTTTTTTGGCGGCGGCTGCCGACCACCGGGACGGGTAATTGGCGTTCGAAATTCTCTCCCGGGTAACCATTTAATTCCAAAAAGAAAATTCCCCCACAAGGCCTGGCACAGGGGTTGCTCCTTGTCATCCCACACTTCTTCACTGCCTGGCCCGATGTCCCGACATGTTCGTCCCTCGTTCCGCCCGCGATCTCGCCAGCAGGGCGGTCTGATTCTGATTCTGAGCGGTCTTGCCACGTTGCTGGCTCTGGCGGCGGCCGGTGCCGCCTTCTGGTGGTTTGCGCTGGCCAATCAGGCCGCTGCCGAGACGGCCGAGGCATCGCCCTCGCTCGCCAATCCCTACTACGTGTCACTGGGTGATGCGTTCGTGGTCAATCTCGCCGACGACCAGGCCATGCGGTTTCTGCAGACCGATGTCGAGGTGATGACGCGCCACGAGGAGATGGTGACGGCTCTGGAAACCCATCTCCCGGTGATTCGCAATCGGCTCCTGCTGCTGCTGGGAAGCCGGCGCTTCGAGGAGCTGGCGACCCGCGCCGACAAGGAAGCGCTTCAGGCAGCTGCCCTCGACGAGGTTCGCAAGGTACTGGCTGACGCCGGCGAAACCGGCGCGGTCGAAGCACTCTACTTCACCAGCATGGTGATGCAGTAATGGCTTCTAGCGACGAGGAAATTCTCAGCCAGGACGAGATCGACGCGCTGCTCCATGGCGTGGACAGCGGTGCGGTCGACACCGATCCGGTGCCGTCCCGGCCGGGCGAGGTGCAGCAATTCGACCTTGCCACCCAGGATCGCATCGTGCGTGGCCGATTGCCCACGCTGGAAATGATCAACGAGCGTTTTGCCCGGGCGTTCCGCATCTCCCTGTTCAACATGCTTCGGCGTTCGCCCGAACTCAACGTGGTGGGCGTCGAAAACCAGAAATATGCGGAATATCTGCAGACCCTCTACGTGCCCAGCAACCTCAACATGGTTCGCGTAAGGCCCCTGCGCGGCACTGCGCTGATCGTGTTCGAGCCCAGGCTGGTGTTCACGCTGGTCGACAACTTCTTCGGCGGTGACGGGCGGTACCAGACCAAGATCGAAGGCCGCGAATTCACGCCCACCGAGATGCGGGTCGTGCGGCTGCTGCTCGACAAGGCCTTCACGGACCTGATCGAGGCCTGGGCACCGGTTATGGATATCGAGTTCGAGCATGTCCAGTCGGAAATGAACCCCCATCTGGCCACCATCGTCAGCCCGTCCGAGGTAGTCGTGGTCAGTCGCTTCCATGTCGAACTGGAGGGTGGCGGCGGCCAGGTCCACGTGACGCTGCCCTACGCGATGCTGGAACCCATTCGGGAACTGCTCGATGCCGGCATCCAGAGTGATCGCAAGGAGCGCGACGAGGGCTGGGCGGCCGCGCTGCGCGAGCAGATCAAGGATGCGGAAGTGGATGTATCCAGCGTTCTGCTGCAAAAGCGCATGAAGCTGGGTGAGCTGGTGCGCCTCAAGGCCGGCGACATTCTGCCCATCGATCTCCCGCCCGAAGTGGCGCTGCAGGTAGAGGGCATTCCGACCTTCCGCTGCCAGTTCGGTAACTCCCGCGGCAACAACGCCCTGCAAATCAAAGGCGTGATCCGGCGTGATCCGCCGGCACAACGCACCACTCACTAGAGCGATGAATTCCATGGACAACACCGTCACCGACCAGCCCAACGGCAAGGCCCGCAGCGATGTGGCCAGGGCCGATTTCGATGAACTGCACGAGCAGGATGGCCACCCCAACTCGTCCGCTGCCGAGAACGGCGATGTGAATCTCGACGTCATCCTCGACGTCTCGATCACGCTGTCGATGGAGGTGGGTCGTACCCGGCTGCCGATCCGCAGCCTGTTGCAACTCAACCAGGGGTCGGTCGTGGAACTCGACCGCGCCGCCGGTGAGCCGCTGGACGTCTACGTCAACGGCACTCTCGTGGCCCACGGTGAAGTGGTGGTGGTAAATGACAAGTTCGGCGTGCGTCTGATCGATGTGGTCAGCCCTGCCGAACGCATCCGCAACCTGCGCTGATCATGGAAGCTGCAACCGAGGCGGCCGGCAGTGTCGCCATGCCCCTGGTTGGCTGGGGGCAGGTCCTGCTCTCGCTGTTGCTGGTCCTGGCGGCAATGCTGACGGTGCTGTGGTTGTTACGCCGGGTACATGGCGGCATCGGTGCGCGCAGTGGCGGCATCCGGATCCACGCCGCGGCGGCCGTTGGTGCCAAGGAGCGGGTGGTGGTGGTCGAAGCGGGTGGGCGAACCCTGTTGCTGGGGGTGGCTGCCGGCAGCGTCCGCACTCTGGCCGAACTGGATGCACCACCCGCCGCGGCAGTGCCGGAAGCGGCCAGCTTCGGCGATCTGCTGGCGCGGCTGCGCGGCCGGAGTCAGAACCTGTGAGGCGGATGCTGCCCGGACTGCTGGGTCTGGCGTTGCTGGTACTGCCGACGCTGGTCTCGGCCCAGGCGCTGCCGGCGGTGACGGTTACCGGCAACGGCGAGGGTGGGCAGACCTACTCCCTGTCACTGCAGGTGCTGCTGGCGATGACGGCGATCACGCTGTTGCCGGCAATTCTGCTGACCATGACCTCGTTTACCCGCATCGTCATCGTGCTGGGTCTGCTGCGGCACGCCCTGGGCACCGGCCAGACCCCCTCCAATCAGATTCTGGTCGGCCTGGCCCTGTTCCTGACGCTGTTCGTCATGGCGCCGGTGCTGCAGACCATCTACGACGATGCGGTCACCCCGTATCTGGATGGCAGCCTCCCCGCCGAGGAAGCGGTATCGGTGGGCGTGACGCCGCTGCGGGCCTTCATGCTCGATCAGACCCGAACCTCCAGCCTCAACACCTTTGCGGACCTGGCCGGCCAGCCGGAGGGCTATGCCAGCCGCGAGGACGTGCCGTTTCCGGTGCTGCTGGCGGCATTTGTCACCAGTGAGCTGACCACTGCCTTCCAGATCGGTTTCATGCTGTTCATCCCGTTCGTGGTCATCGATCTGGTGGTGGCCAGCGTGCTCATGTCCATGGGCATGATGATGCTCTCGCCGATGCTCATATCCCTGCCGTTCAAGATCATGCTGTTCGTGCTGGTGGACGGCTGGGCGCTGGTAATGGGCAGCCTCGCCGGGACCTTCTATCAATGAGTCCGGATGAGGTGATCGAGTTCGGCCGTGGCGCGCTGACCCTGGCGCTGCTGATCGGCGCGCCGCTGCTGATTACCGCCCTGGTGGTGGGCCTGATCATCGGTGTGTTCCAGGCCGCTACCCAGATCAACGAGATGACGCTGTCGTTCATCCCCAAGCTGCTTGCGATGGCGGCGGTGCTGGTGGCCACCGGGCCGTGGATGCTGCGGGTGCTGGTCGACTACACCCGTGAGCTGATTCTCATGATCCCGGAGCGGCTGGGGTGAGCTTCACCGTCGAGCAGCTTGCCGCCTGGGTCAACGCGTTCTTCTGGCCCTTTCTTCGGGTTGGGGCCATGACCATCGCCGCGCCGGTGTTCGGTTCGCGGATGATCGCGGCGCGTGCCCGTCTGACCCTGGCCGTGGCGGTGACCATCGCGCTGATGGCGATACTGCCGCCGCCACCGGTTCTGGCCACCTTTTCGGTCGCCTGGTGGACGGCGGTACTGCAACAGATGCTCATCGGGCTGACCATGGGGTTTGTCCTGCAGCTGGTATTCGAGGGCATCGTTCTGGGCGGCATGGTCATTGCCATGGGCGCGGGCCTGGGATTTGCCACGCTGGCGGATCCGCTGCGCGGCGTGCAGACTCCCGTGGTCAGCCAGTATTTCGTGATCCTGACCACGCTGCTGTTTCTCGCCCTGGGCGGCCACCTGGCGCTGATCAGCTTTGTTGCCACCAGTTTTCATACCCTGCCGGTCGGCGCCATCGGCTTCACCCCGGATGTGGCCCGGGCGGTGGCCGACTACGGCGTGCACCTGTTTGCCGGGGCCATGCAGATTGCCCTGCCGGCGACGCTGGCGATCCTGGTGGTCAACCTGTCCTTCGGCATCATCAGCCGTTCGGCGCCGAGTCTGAATCTGTTTGCCATCGGCCTGCCTGCTGCCCTGCTGTTCGCGCTGGCCGTGCTGCCGATGACGCTGGATGCGATGGCGGTGGTGTTCGAGCGTCGTCTCGAGCAGGCCTGGGCCTTCATCGCTGCGTTCATCGGCGTCTGATCCGATGGCACAACAAAAACCTGCCGCCGAACGCACCGAGGCGCCGACGCCGAAGCGGCGCCGCGACGCTCGCAAGGAAGGCCAGATTGCCCGCTCCCGCGAGTTGGGCGCGCTGGCGCTGGTGGCGGCCGGCATGCTCGGCATGGGGGGATTCAGCGGCTGGGCGGGGCATCAGGCCCTGGCCCTGCTGACCGGTGGCCTGCGTCTGGATCGTGCGGATGCACTCGACAGTCATGCCCTGACCGAGGGACTCGCGGCCGGACTGGCCCAGGGGCTCTGGCTGATGGTGCCGCTGCTGGTGATGACCGGGGTGGCGGCAATTGCCGCGCCGCTACTGCTGGGCGGGTGGAACTTCAGCTGGAAGGCCACCGCGCCCAAGGGCAGTCGCCTCGACCCCCTGCAGGGGATCAAGCGCATGTTTTCCGCCCGCAGCCTGACCGAACTCGGCAAGGCGTTTTTGAAGTTCGCGGTGCTCGGCGGGATCACCGTGCTCTATGTCGCCGTCTACGGCGACGAACTCCTGCAGCTGTCCGTGGCCCCCGCTGCCAGCGGCATCGTGCGCGGCCTGCAGCTATGCCTTTATCTCGGATTGTGGCTGCTGGGCGGGCTGGCGCTGATTGCGCTGGTGGATGTGCCGGTGCAGATCCATCAGCACACCAAGGAATTGCGCATGACCCGGCAGGAGGTCCGTGACGAACTCAAGGACACCGAGGGCAAGCCGGAGGTCAAGTCACGGCAGCGCCAGCTGCAGCAGGCGGCGGCCGGGCGTCGCATGCTCGAGGACGTGCCCACGGCGGATGTGGTGGTGACCAACCCGACCCACTTCGCGGTGGCGCTGAAGTATGACCCCGACACCATGAGTGCTCCCCGGGTGGTTGCCACCGGGGCCGACCATCTGGCTGCCCGCATTCGCGAGCGTGCGATCCAGCATCGGGTGCCGATGGTGTCCGCACCGCCGCTGGCCCGCGCCCTGTATGCCTCGGCGGACGTGGGCCAGGACGTGCCGGTGACGCTCTACACCGCGGTCGCACAGTTGCTGACCTATGTCTTCCAGTTGCGGGCACATCGGCCGGGTACGCCGGGACCCGATCTGCCCCGATTCGATCTGCCTGATGCGCCGGCGGGCGCACCCTCACCGGAGTAATCCATGGCCGACGCCGTCGCCTCTTCGCCATTGACCCGCATTTTCGCCCTGCGGGGTTGGCTCACGCGCGGCCTGGGCGTGCCGGTCATGCTGCTGGTGATGCTGTCGATGATGGTGGTTCCGCTGCCGCCGATTGCGCTGGACGCCTTCTTCAGTTTCAACATCGCGCTGGCCATCGCCATTCTGCTGGCAGTGATCTATGTCATGCGACCGCTGGATTTCACCGCCTTCCCCACGGTCCTGCTGATGGTCACGTTGTTGCGGCTGGCCCTGAACGTGGCCTCAACCCGCGTGGTACTGCTAGAGGGTCACACCGGCCCGGATGCCGCCGGCCAGGTCATCCAGGCCTTCGGCGAGTTCGTGATCGGCGGTGATTACGCCGTGGGTCTGGTGGTGTTCGCCATCATCACGCTGATCAACTTCGTGGTGGTGACCAAGGGCGCCGAGCGCATCTCGGAAGTCAGCGCCCGCTTCACGCTGGATGCCCTGCCGGGCAAGCAGATGGCCATCGACGCCGATCTCAACGCCGGTTCACTCACTCGCGAGGAGGCTGCCGCGCGTCGCGAAGAAGTCCGCCAGGAAGCCGATTTCTACGGCTCCATGGATGGCGCCAGCAAGTTCGTGCGCGGCGATGCCATTGCCGGCCTGCTGATCCTGTTCATCAACATTTTCGGTGGTCTGGCCATCGGCATGCTGCAACGCGGTTTGCCGGCCGGCGAGGCTCTGCAGGTCTATACGCTGCTGACCATCGGCGATGGGCTGGTGGCCCAGGTCCCGGCGCTGCTGCTGTCCACTTCGGTTGCGATTCTGGTCACTCGCATGTCCCAGCCTCAGGACATGAGTGCCCAGATGGTGGGCCAGCTTTTCAGTTCCCCGCGGACGCTATTGGTGACGGCGGGCGTACTGCTGGTGCTGGGGCTGATCCCCGGCATGCCCAATCTGGCGTTTCTCACGCTGGCTGCGGCAGCCGGTGGCGCGGCCTATCTGCTCCACCGCCGCCGGCAGGCCGAAACCCTGCGCCAGAACGAGCCGGTCGACAGCGGTCCGCAGACACCGCGCGAACTGGGCTGGGACGACGTGGCGGCGGACGATGTCATCGGCCTGGAGGTCGGCTACAAGCTGATCCCGCTGGCCGACAGCCGGCAGGGTGGTGAGTTGATGGGTCGGGTCAAGGGCGTGCGCAAGAAGCTCACCCGGGAACTCGGATTCCTGATGCACCCGGTCCACATCCGCGACGACCTGTCGTTGCCGCCCGAGGGGTACCGCATCGCCATCCACGGGGTGCCGGTGGCCGCTGGCGAGGTCCGCGTCGACCGCGAGATGGCTCTCAACCCGGGCCAGGTATTCGGGCCGGTTGAGGGTATCGAGACCCGGGACCCGGCCTTTGGTCTGCCCGCCTACTGGATCGAGCCCGGTCAGCGCGACAGCGCACAGGAGAACGGCTGGACCGTGGTGGACCCGACCACGGTGATTGCCACCCATCTCAGTCAGGCACTGCGCACCCATGCCGCCGAACTGCTCGGCCATGACGAAGTGCAGCATCTGCTCGACAACCTCGCGCGTGCCGCGCCCAGGCTGGTCGAGGACCTCGTGCCCAAACTCCTGCCGCTGTCGGTGGTGGTCAAGGTGCTCGGCAGTCTGCTGGAAGAGGGCGTATCCGTACGCAACATGCGCGGCATCGCCGAAGCGCTGGCAGCCCAGGGTGGCGCCAGTCAGGATCCCGTCACCCTCACGGCGGCAGTCCGCGTCGCGCTTGGCCGGCAGATTGTCCAGGAAATCAACGGCATGGAAGCCGAATTGCCGGTGGCGACCCTGGCCGAGCCCCTGGAACGCATGTTGCACCAGTCACTCCAGGACAGTCAGCACGCCATCGAACCGGGACTCGCGGAACGCATGCACGACGCGCTCAAGCAGTTCACCCAGCGCCAGGAAACCGCCGGCAGGCCGGCGGTACTGCTGGTACCGGCCGGCTTGCGCGGCATGCTCGCCCGCTTCATCCGCAACAGCGTCAAGGGGCTGCATGTGCTGGCCTACAACGAGATTCCGCCGGATCGGCAGATTCGCATGACCGACTCCGTCACCGGCTAGGGCCGGGGCGAGGGTCGTCGAGGAGAAGTTGATGAAAATCAAACGTTTCGTGGAAACGGACATGCGGGCGGCGATCCGCCGGGTCCGGGAAGAACAGGGGCCGGATGCGGTCATCCTCTCCAGCCGCCGGGTCGACGATCACGTGGAGGTCGTGGCGGCGGTGGATTACGACGAATCCCTGGTGCACCAGGCGCTGCAGCAGAACCGGCCCGCCAGTGACGGCGCGCCCACAGCTGCGTCGCGATCGGCCGCACCTCGGCGCGAGGCGCCGCCTGCCGATGCCGGCAACCGGGCTGACAAGGCGCCGGCGCCGACCGACGGAAATCCGTCGGCACAACGCATCGTCTGGGCCCAGGATCCGCATCTGGCCGAGGTGCGACGTGATCTCGACAATGTCCGCAGTCTGCTCGAGCGCCAGGTTGGTTCGCTGATTTCCCGCGACTGGTGTCAGCGTCAACCGCACCGGGCCGAAGCCGTTCGTGAACTGGCTGGTATCGGCGTGGATTCGACGCTGGCCCGGGAAATCGCCGAGGCCCTGCCGGAACCCGGTGACGGTCGCCGCCCGGTCAAGGCACTGAGCCTGTTGCGTCAGCGCATCCCAGTGCCGCGCCGGGATCCGTTGCAGGATGGTGGCGTGATCGCCCTGGTGGGCCCGACCGGGGTGGGCAAGACCACCACGATTGCCAAGCTCGCAGCGCGCTATACCCAGCGACACGGCCTGCGGGATGTGGCGCTGGTGACCACCGACAGCATGCGCGTCGGCGGGCGGCAGCAGCTGTTCAGCTATGGCCAGATGCTGGGCATTCCGGTGTTTGCCGCCGACGACAAGGCCGATCTGGCCGCCGTGATGTCGCGGCTGGCGGAACGGACCCTGGTGCTGGTGGACACCGCCGGCATGAGTCCGCGCGATACGCGCCTCGCCGCCCAGCTGGGGATGCTGGAAGGCGCCCGTGATCGATTGCGCACCTATCTGGTGATGGCGGCCAATGCCCACGGGCGCGACCTGCAACAGGTAATCGAGCGATTCCGTGCCACGCCGCTGTCCGGCTGCGTGCTGACCAAGATGGACGAGGCCACCCGCATTGGCGGCGCCCTGTCCGCCGTCGTTCGCAGCCAGTTGCCGGTGGCCTATGTCACCGACGGCCAGCAGGTGCCTCAGGACCTGCATCGGGAGCGTCCCGATCATCTCATCCTGCGCGCGCTGCGCGCGGCCCGCGAATGCCCGGAACCCCAGAGTTTCGTCACCGAGGAAATCGTGCATGCGTGCGCCTGATTCCAATACCGTGGCCGGCCAGGCGGCCGGGCTGATCCGTCTCCATCCCCACCGGCCCGTCCGGGTCATTGCCGTGGCCAGCGGCAAGGGCGGGGTGGGCAAGTCCACCGTCTCGCTCAATCTCGCCCTGGCCCTGATCCGACAGGGTCAGCGGGTCATGCTCATGGATGCGGATCTGGGCCTGGCGAACATCGATGTGCTGCTGGGTCTGCAGCCGACCTACAACCTCGCCCACCTGATGGAGGGCCGGGTTGGCCTGGCGGATATTCTGCTCGAGGGGCCGATGGGCCTGAAGGTGGTGCCCGCGGCGTCCGGCCGGCAGCGCATGGCCGAGCTGGACCGCGCCCAACTGGTCGGTCTGGTCCAGGCATTCAGTGAGTTCAGCGACGATCTGGATACGCTGGTGGTGGATACCGCCGCCGGCATTTCCGGCTCGGTGGTTACCCTGGCTCAGGCTGCCCAGGAAGTCGTGGTGGTGGCCTGCAACGAACCGGCCTCGATCACCGATGCCTACGCGCTGATCAAGGTGCTGTCGCGCGACTACGGCATCGGCCGTATCCAGGTAGTCGCCAATGCGGTGAGAAGCGCGGCGGACGGACGCCAGGTGTTCGATCATCTGTGCCGTGTGGCGGACCGTTTCCTGGACGTCACCCTGCACTTTCTCGGCACCGTGCCTCACGACGAAGCCGTGCGCCGCGCGGTGCGCCAGCAGCGGGCGGTGGTCGAGGCCTACCCGGGTGCGCCGAGCAGCCTCGCCTTCGACAAGATCGGCGAACAGGTCAGCGGTTGGCAGCCCCCGGGTGGCCCGCGCGGAAACGTGGAGTTCTTCGTGGAGCGCCTGCTCGGACGCAGCCCGGCGGCGCCGGCCCTGGTGGGCGCATGAGCGCGGTCAGTGAATATCGGGCCTGTAGCCAGGCCGAAGCCGGCGATCTGGTCACCCGTCACCGCGACCTGGTGCGTCGAATCGCCCTGCACATGCGCGCCCGTCTGCCGGCATGCGTCGAGCTGGATGACCTGATCCAGATCGGCATGCTCGGCCTGCTGGAGGCCGCCCGCAGCTTCGAGGCAGGCCATGGCGCCTGCTTCGAGACCTATGCCGGCATTCGCATCCGCGGCGCCATCGTGGACGAGATGCGCCGCAACGACTGGACCCCGCGGCGGGTACGCAAGGGCATGCGGGAGGCCGCGCGCGCCATGCGCCAGATCGAACAGCGGGAAGGACGGGCCGCGCGCGACAGCGAAGTGGCCGCCGAGCTCGGCATCGACGCCCTGGAATACGCGCGCATGACCGCGGAAGCGGCCAGCGCCAACGTCCTGACACTGGGCGCTACCGATCACGACGACGGTCAGCCACTGGAGTTTGCCGCCGAGGATGCCGACCCGCTTGATCAGATGGCTGATCGGGACATGCGCGAGCACATCGCGCAGGCCATTGCGGCGCTGCCCGAACGCGAGCAGCTGATCATTTCCCTGTACTACGACGAAGAGCTCAACCAGACCGAAATCGGCGAGGTCATCGGGGTGAGCTACTCGCGGGTATCCCAACTGCTGGGTCAGGCGCTGCTGCGTCTGCGCAGCCATATCGCCGAGGTATCCGAGGGCCCGGCGCGCCGTGTCAATGAGGTGATGACATGAACAAATCCATGAAGATCCTGGTGGTCGACGACTTTCCCACCATGCGCCGCATCGTCAAGAACCTGCTGGGCGATCTGGGGTACCACAACATCAACGAGGCCGAGGACGGCCAGGAGGCCCTGCCGATGCTGCGCACCGGCCAGTACGAATTCCTGGTCACGGACTGGAACATGCCGCAGATGAGCGGGCTGGAGCTGTTGCAGACCATTCGTGGAGAGGCAGCCACAGCCAGACTGCCGGTTCTGATGGTGACGGCCGAGGCGAGCAAGGGCCAGATCGTGGCCGCCGCCCAGGCCGGCGTGAACGGCTACATCATCAAGCCGTTCACGGCGGCCACGCTCAAGGAGAAGATCGACCGCATCTTCGAGCGTATCGGAGCGGCGGCATGAGCCAGCCGGGCCGCGAGGCCCTGGCAACCGGGGCTCGTGATCTGCTGGCAGCGATCGAGGCCGGCAGCGACGACGACATCCGGGCGGCGCTGCTGGCGCTAAAGCCCGCGGCGGAGAAGAGCCTGCTGGTGGATGTGGCCCAGATCACCCGGGGGCTACATGAGGGCCTCAGCCGGCTGGCGCTGGATGCCCCGCTGGCCAAGGCGGCGGACCGGGATCTGCCGGATATGTGCAGCCGGCTGGAGGCGGTGATCCATATGAGCGAGGACGCCGCCATGCGCACGCTCGATCTGACCGAGGCCGGCAAGGCCGAGTTGCGGCTGATCGAGGCCATCCAGCCCAACGCCGATCTCGTGCGTACCGCCACGGCGCGGCTGCGTGGCCATCTCAACGGTATCGCCGAGGCTCAGGCCTATCAGGACCTGTGCGGGCAGACCATCAAGAAGGTGATCGGTCTGCTGCGGGAAGTGGAAAACGCACTTGCGGCGCTGCTGGCTCACGCGGGTATCGACGCCGCACGAGTCGTGGGTGCACCCGTGGTCGACAGCGTCACCCGCGGCCACGGCCCGCGGCTGGCGGGCATCGACGTCGGTGCCAGCCAGGGCGACGCGGACAAGCTGCTGGAAGATCTGGGTCTCTAGATGGCTGCCGATCCGGAACTGCTGGCGGATTTCCTGGCCGAGGCCGGCGAGCTTCTTGATGGTCTGGAGGCCGATGTTCTCGGGCTGGAACACGATGCCGATCCGGCCCGCCTGAACGCGGTATTCCGTGCATTTCATACCGTCAAGGGCGGGGCGGGCTTCATGGCGCTGGACGCCGTGGTGGACGTCTGCCACCGCGCGGAAGAGCTTTGCAACGGTCTGCGCAGCGGCAGCTATGCGGTGACCGCGGAAATGGTTGACGCCCTGTCCGCAGCACTGGAAACCCTGCAGTCGCAACTCGATGCGGTGCAGGCCGGTGAGTCGCCGCCACTGGCTGATCCGGCCCTGCTGGCGGCCCTGAAACCCCCTGGCGCCCGGCACACCCCGGAGCCGGTTTCGGCCCCGGCACCGGTAGCTGCCCCGTCTTCGGCTGACGGAGAACACGTCACCGATTCGGCGGTCGATCCCACCGAGGTCGCCGTATCCGATTGGCTGGCGGGCATGTCGCCGCCGGCGGCCGAATCACCTGCAGCCGGCGAGGACACCATTACCGAGGATGAATTCGAGGCCCTGCTCGACCAGTTGCACGGGGGAGCGCCACCGGCTCCTGAGGCGGTCGTCGCGCCCCCCGATCCCCCGGCGGTTGAATCCTCCGCCGGTGCGGCGGCGCCATCGCCGGCCCGGGTGCAGTCACCGCTCAAGGCGGCCGAGACCAGTGTGCGGGTCGAGACCCGACGCCTGGATCGGGTGATGAACCTCGTCGGCGAACTGGTCCTGGCACGCAACCGGCTCAAGGCCAGGCGTACCGACGCCGCATCCTCCGAATTGGACAAGGCGATCTCGGCGCTGGATGGGGTGACGTCGAGTCTGCAGTTGTCGGTGATGCAGATCCGCATGCAGCCGGTTGGTCGTGTTTTCGCCCGCTTCCCCAAGATCGTCCGTGATCTGGCCCGCAAGCTGGGCAAGGAAGTGGAGGTCGAGCTGGTCGGCGAGGACACCGAGCTGGACAAGAACCTGGTGGAGTCACTGGCCGACCCGCTGGTGCATCTGGTGCGCAACGCCGTCGATCACGGTATCGAGGACCCGACGACCCGTCAGCGGATGGGCAAGCCGCGGGCCGGCCGGCTGACCATCAGCGCGGTGCAGGCCGGGGACCACATCCTGGTGAGCATCGCCGACGACGGTGCGGGCATCGATGCCAACGTGCTGCGCGCCAAGGCGGTGGAGCGTCAGGTCATCGATCGTGAGACGGCAGCCCGCATGGACATCGCGGAATGCCTGCGCATCATCTTCATGCCGGGTTTTTCCACCCGTGATGCGGTGTCCGACGTGTCGGGCCGCGGCGTGGGCATGGACGTGGTCAAGTCGGCGATCGAGTCGCTGGCCGGCCAGGTCGAGATCGTTTCCGAGCCGGGCCGGGGCACCACCATGGAGATCCGCGTGCCACTGACGCTGGCGATCCTGCCCACGCTCATGGCTTCGGTGGGGCCCCGGATCATCGGCTTTCCCCTGGCCACCGTGGGGGATGTCATTGCGCTGGACCCGGCCCGCGTGCGCGTGGCGGAAAACCGTCGCGTGCTCATGCTCCCCGACGCCGAACTACCGATCCATGATCTGGCGGACTGGCTTGGCTGTCGCCCCCACGAGGCAACTCGCCACGTGGTCATCGTCGGGGCCGGTGGGGAGCGTCGCGGCCTGATCGTGGATGCCGTCCAGGGCCGCGAGGAAGTCGTCATCAAGCCGCTGGGTGCGCTGCTGGAGGATATCGGCGGACTGTCCGGCGCGGCGGTGACCGGCGACGGCGCGATCGCACTGATTCTGGAAGTCAACGGGTTGCTCAAGGTTCTGGCCCGCATGCCGTCAAGCAGGACAGTCGAGAGGACAGGGACCGAGCGGTCGGGGACGGTGGCGTGAGTCTGGACAAGATGAGTTTCGCCGGCCTGGTGATGGCCGTTGTTGCGGTTCTGGGCGGCAGTATTCTCAAGGGCAGTGGGCTGGGCGCGTTGTGGAGCAGCGCCGCGTTCGTGATCGTTTTCGTGGGGACGTTTGCGGCGGTATTCATTCAGACGCCGTTTCCGACCTTCCGCCGCGCGGTGGTCATCTTGCGCTGGGTATTCTCCCCGCCCGCCCTGGCGCCGGTCGAAACCATGGGCCGGATCGTCGAGTGGTCCAATATCGCCCGCAAGAGCGGTCTTCTTGGGCTGGAAGCCGAGGTGGAGTCGCAGTCCGATCCGTTCGTGCGCAAGGGTCTCCAGATGCTGGTCGACGGGGCCGAGCCGGCCACCATCCGCAGCGTGCTGGAGGTGGAGCTGAATACCCGCGAACACACCGAACAGCAGGCCGCCAAGGTGTACGAGGGGCTGGGCATTTACGCCCCCACGCTGGGCATTCTCGGGGCGGTTCTGGGGCTCATGGCAGTGATGCAGAACCTGTCCGACCCGGACAAGCTTGGCCACGGCATCGCCACCGCCTTCGTGGCCACTATCTACGGCATCGGCTCGGCCAACCTGATCTTTCTGCCGATCGCGGCCAAGCTGAAGGGCACGGTCAACGCGCAGTCCCGCCATCGCGAAATGCTCATCGAGGGTCTGGTGGCGATCGCCCTGGGTGAGAATCCGCGCAACATCGAATCGCGCCTTCAGGGCTTCCTCGAGATATGAGTGGGGGCAGCCGCCGGCGACGCGGGCACCAGGAAGATCACGTCAACCACGAGGCCTGGGCCATTCCCTATGGTGACCTGATCACGCTGCTGCTGGCGTTCTTCGTGGTGATGTACTCCATCTCCTCGATCAACGAAGGCAAGTACCGGGTGCTTTCCGACGCCATGATGAAGGCGTTCAACAGTCCGGCACGCACCATCCATCCCATCCAGCTCGGCAAGGCTCGACAGCGCGGCGACGACAGCGATCAGAAAGTCAACGTCATCAAGCCACAAACGATCGAGCAGTCCATCGGCGGCTCCGCCCGAGCCCTTCGCCACGACGCGATCTTTCCGCCGCCGATCCCGCTACGGGCCGGCGTGCCGGCCGTGGTGTCGGCAGATGGGTCCGGGACGGCGGCCGCCCAGGCGCAGATCCAGGCCGTGGCGGAGCGGATCCGTGAGGCCCTGGCCCCCTTGATCGCTGCGGACATGGTCACGGTGCGGGAGCTGCCTGCCGGGGTGGAAGTGGAGATCAACACCGACATCCTGTTCGTCAGCGGCTCGGCCGAGGTCGAGGATCGGGCCCGACCGGTGCTGGCGAATCTGGCGGCGGCGCTGTCGGGGTTGCCGAACCCGCTGCGTATCGAGGGCCACACCGACAACGTGCCGATCCGCACGCCCCGCTATGCCTCCAACTGGGTGCTGTCGGCAGCTCGAGCTGCCAGCGTGGTGGAGCTGTTCGCGGCCCAGGGTCTGGCGCCGGCACTGATGAGCGTGCACGGCTACGGCGAGTATCGCCCGGTGGCCGACAACACCACCGCCGAGGGGCGGAACGCCAATCGGCGGGTGGTGGTGCTGGTCCGGACGCTGCCGGACATCCAGGGTCTGCCCGGTGGCCTGGCCGGCCGCCCCGGGCCCGCGGCGGGATAACGGCCCATGCGTATTCTCGCCGTGGCCAACCAGAAAGGCGGGGTGGGCAAGACCAGCACCGCCGCCGCGTTCGCAGGGCTCGCCCGCGGTGACGGGCGGGTGCTGGTCGTCGATCTCGACCCGCAGGGTTCCCTGACCCACTACTTCGGCCTTGCCCCGGTCGGTGCCGATCGGGGTGTTTACCCGGTACTGTCGGGCCAGGCAGACCTGACCAGCCAGATCCGGACCGCTGTTTGCGAGGGTGTGGATCTGGTCCCCGCCGGCACCGCGCTGGCGTCGCTTGAACGCGAACAGGGGCGTGCCGCGGGTATGGGATTGCGGTTGATGCAGGCACTCGACAGTGTTGCCGCGGACTATGCCTGGACCGTGCTGGATGTGCCGCCGGCGCTGGGCGTGCTCATGATCAACGCACTGGCGGCGGCCGACCATCTGCTCATTCCCACGCAGACCGATCCGCTGGCACGCCATGGGGTGGAAGCCATGGTCCGCACGGTGGCCATGGTCAATCGCAGCCGCCCGCAGCCGCTGGCGTTCTCCATCCTGCCCACTTTCTTCGACCCGCGTACGCGCGCCGGCAAGGCGGGGCTTGATGCCCTGGCGCAGGCGCATCCGAGTGCGCTGCTGGACACGGTGATACCCATGGATACGAAGGTTCGCGAGGCCGCCGAGGCCGGTCAGCCAATCGGCATGTTCTGCCGCAGCTGCCGGGCGGCGGCTTCGTATCAACAGGCCTGGATGCAGCTGGCGCTGCGGGTTGCCGGGCGCCAGTCGCAGGTGGCGGCATGAGCGCGACCCTCGAAGCGGATACGCGGGCTGATTCGTCGCTGGCAGTGACTACGGCCGTGCCGGTCAGGGACCGATGGATCCAGTTCGCCATGGGCGATGAGCAGTACCTGATTGCGGTGCTGGAGGTGCAGGAGGTCATGCGCATGCTGGCGGTCACCCCCGTACCGGGCACGCCGCCAGCGGTGATCGGCGTGATCAACGTGCGCGGCCACATCGTACCGGTCGTGGATCTGGCTCCGCTGCTCGGGCTGGCGCGACAGCCGGATACCGAGGCCACCCGGCTGGTGGTTTTCGATCTCGACGATACGGCGGTGGCGCTGCGCGTGGATCGGGTGGCCGGTGTGCGCCTGCTTGACCGGAATGGCATCCAGCCACCGCCGGCCGCCGGCATGGGCCCCGGCAAGGTGCCTGTTTCCGGTGTCTGCGATATCGACGGCCACATTCTCATGGTGCTCGACCGCGAGGCGCTGGCGGCGGAATTCCGGCACCGCCCCGGTGCGGCGGAAGTTTGACGCCCCGGCAACGATTCGCCGTCCCGGATACGGGATCGACACCGATGCATCTAGAAAATATTCGTATAAACAGAAGTTTGCCGGAAGTCGGCGCCGAGGCACGGCAGTTGCAAGAGGGTGAATGATGACCACATCCGCACAACACGCAGAACCGCTTTCGCTGGGGCCCGATCTGTCCGTTCGCACGGCGGGGGGGCTGCGCGATCAGTTGCTGCATTCGCTGTCCGTGGTGGGCCCCGTGACCCTGGATGGCGCCGAGGTGACGCGGGCGGACGCGGGCGGGTTGCAGCTGCTCGTGGCTTTCTGCCGCGACCGGGCCGCGACCGGCGGCGCGGTGGCATGGCAGGCACCGAGCGCTGCGCTCATCGAGGCAGCCCGGCTGGCCGGGCTTGCCGAAACGCTGGGTCTGTCCGACCCGACGGGTTAACGGAGAACAACCGATCATGACAAGCATTCTTGCCGTGGACGATTCCGCTTCGATGCGGGAGATGGTCCGCTTCACACTGGCCGGGGCCGGGTTCGATGTCACCGAAGCCGAGGATGGCCAGGCGGCACTGGAAACCGCCCGGACGCGCGAATTCAACCTGGTGCTGGCGGACGTGAACATGCCGCGCATGGACGGGATTTCCCTGGTCCGGTCGTTGCGCGACCTGCCCGCCTACAAGTTCACGCCCATGCTCATCCTCACTACCGAGAGTGGTGCTGACAAGAAGCAGGAAGGCAAGGCGGCAGGCGCGACCGGATGGCTGACCAAGCCGTTCGATCCAGACACGCTGGTCGCCACCGTCAACCGCGTACTCGGGTAGGGCGGTCGCCGTGGGCATCGACATTCAGCGTTTCCACGAAACCTTCTTCGAGGAAAGCCGCGAGGGGCTCCAGATCCTGGAAGCCGGGCTGCTGGCCCTGGATCGGGGCGCCGCCGACCCTGACGCGCTCAACCGGATATTCCGCGCCGCGCATTCGATCAAGGGCGGCGCGGGAACCTTCGGGTTCACCGCAATTGCCGATTTCACCCACGGCGTGGAGTCCACCCTCGACCAGTTGCGGGAAGGCCGGCTGACGCCCGACCGTGATCTGATCGACATCCTGCTTCGGGCGGCGGATGTCATGGGCATGCTGCTGGATGCCGCCCAGTCCGGTGACGACGTCGAAATCGATGCGATCACCGCGACCCAACAGGCGCTGGCCGCCTACCAACCGCAGACATCGATTGTGTGCGACGACGCGACCGCGTCATTGGCCCCGACGACCGAGATCACCTGGCGGATACGTTTTCAGCCGCATGAAGCGTTGTTCGCATCCGGCAACGAACCGTTGCGCCTGCTGCGCGAATTGTCCGGCCTGGGGGCGCTGCAGGTCGAAGCGGATCCGGCCCGTCTGCCGCCCCTCGACACGCTCGATCCCGAGGCCTGTTACCTCGGCTGGACGTTGACCCTGACCACCAATGCCAGTCGGGCGCAGGTCGAGGAAATATTCGCCTGGGTCGAGGACGAGTGCGATCTGGAGATCGAACCGCTGCCTGCCCCGTCGCCGGGACCGAGCGCTGCAACGGCGGACGGCGACGAACCGCCAGCCCGACGACAGTCTGCCGCCGGTGGCGAGAGTTCACTGCGGGTGTCGGTGGACAAGATCGATGCCCTGATCAACCTGGTCGGCGAGCTGGTCATCAACCAGGCCATGCTGCAACAGCAGGCCCAGGACCTCGACCCCGTACACAACGAGATGCTGTTGTCGGGCCTGTCGCAGCTGGAGCTGCACACCCGCCGGCTGCAGGAAGCGGTCATGGCCACTCGCATGGTGCCCATGGCGTTCGTGTTCAATCGTTTCCCACGGGTGGTGCGCGACCTCGCCGGACGGCTGGGCAAGCGGGTTCAACTGGAAACGCTGGGGGAAAGCACGGAACTCGACCGCGGGGTGATCGAACGCATCACCGATCCGCTCAATCATATTGTGCGAAACAGCCTGGATCACGGGCTCGAGACCCCCGAGCAACGGCGTGCCGCCGGCAAGCCGGAGACCGGCACGGTCACGCTGGAGGCCAGCCATGAAGGCGGCCACATCGTGATCCGGGTTTCCGACGACGGCCGCGGGCTGGATCGCGACCGGCTGCTGGCCAAGGCCGCAGAGCGTGGCATCCCCTGCCAGGAATCGATGAGCAACATTGAGGTCTGGCAGCTCATCTTTGCCCCCGGCTTCTCCACCGCGGCGGCGGTCACCGATGTGTCCGGGCGCGGGGTGGGGATGGACGTGGTCAAGCGCAATATCACCAACCTTGGCGGCCAGGTGGAAGTCGCCTCGGAGACGGGGCGCGGCACCGATATCACCATCCGTCTGCCGCTGACGCTGGCAATTCTCGACGGCATGACCGTCGCGGTCGGGGCGGAAAACTACATCATCCCGCTGCACAGCGTGGTCGAATCGCTCCAGCCCGGAGGGGCCGACGTGCGCCGCCTGGCGGGCAGCAGCAAGGTGGTCCGGTTCCGCGAGGAATTCCTGCCGCTGGTGTCGGCCGCGGCGTTCTTCGGCGTGGAGCGGGCCGCCGGTGACAACGGTGCGGTCATCGTGGTGGTGGAATCCGGTGGCCAGCGCCTGGCCCTGCAGGTGGACGACCTGCTGGGCCAGCAGCAGGTGGTCATCAAGAGCCTGGAAGCCAATTACCGCCATGTGGCCGGCGTGGCCGGCGCCACCATCCTGGGCGACGGCCGCGTCGCTCTCATCCTGGATATCGGCGAGCTGATCGGCGCGACGCGCCGGCCGGCCGCCGCCTGAGCGGAGGACGCCATGTCCGAATCACCCGACACCCAGCGCACCGGCAATCAGCCGGCCAATGAATATCTGACCTTCACCCTCGGCGACGAGGAGTATGGCGTGGACATTCTGAAAGTCCAGGAGATCCGCGGTTACGACACCGTTACCCGGATTCCCGAAGCGCCGCGCTTCATCAAGGGCGTGATCAATCTGCGCGGCACCATCGTGCCGGTGGTGGACATGCGAGTGAAGTTCAACCTGGAAACCGTGGCCTATGACGAGTTCACGGTGATGATCATTCTGAACCTGGCCGAGCGCACGGTCGGGATGATCGTGGACGGCGTGTCCGACGTCATTGACCTGGTCACCGACCAGATTCGCCCCGCGCCCGAGTTCGGCGGCAGTTTCGACGCCGACTACATCACTGGCCTCGGCGTGGTCGAGGAACGAATGCTCATTCTTGTCGACATCGAGCGACTCATGCTCAGCGAAGAGATGGCGCTGGTCGCCGCGGCCGCTGCCTGATCGCGACCCACACCGGAGGAACCCAAACCATGTTCGGATTCAGTTTTTCGAATGGGTCCGCCCGTCGCGCGATGCAGGCGCGGTTGGCGGATCTGGAAGCCCTAACCAACGCGGTGAATCGCTCGCGTGGCGCCGTTACCTATGATCTCGACGGCACCATCCGCGACGTCAACGCCAATTTCAGTGGCCTGACCGGCTTCGACTCGGCGGCGCTGGCGGGCAAATCCCATGACCATCTCCTGGCCGACAACGACAATGCCGAGATCTGGACACGCCTGCAGCAGGGCGAGTTCGTCTCTGGCCGCTTCGCCTACCGGCGTGCCGACGGCAGCCGGTTCTGGGGCCAGGCGATCTACAACCCGCTGCTGGCGCCCGACGGCCGGCCCTACAAGGTGGTGCAATACATCACCGATGTCACCGATCAGGTGATGCAGGCGGCGGATTACCAGGGTCAGCTGGCTGCCATCTCCAAGGCCCAGGCGGTGATCGAATTCGATCTCGACGGCACCATCCGGACGGCCAACGACAACTTCCTGGGCGCACTGGGCTATACGCTCGAACAGGTCCAGGGTCAGCACCACCGTATCTTTGTCGATCCGGTGGAGCGTGAATCGGCCGAGTACCGCCGCTTCTGGGAAAAGCTCGGTCGCGGCGAGTACGACGCGGGCCAGTACAAGCGGCTGGCCCGGGACGGCCGGGAAATCTGGATCCAGGCGACCTACAACCCCATCTTCGACACCACCGGCAAGCCCTTCAAGGTGGTGAAGTACGCCACTGACGTGACCGAACAGGTTCAGCAGAACGCGGACTTCCGAGGTCAGCTGGCCGCCATTGGCAAGTCGCAGGCGGTGATCGAGTTCGATCTGGACGGCACTATCCGGACTGCCAATGACAACTTCCTCAACGCCGTAGGCTACACGCTGGACGAGGTTCGGGGTCAGCACCATCGCATCTTCGTGGAGCCGGCAACACGTGAATCGGCCGAGTATCGTCAATTCTGGGACAAGCTCGGCCGTGGCGAGTATGACGCGGGCCAGTACAAACGGTTGACCAAGGGTGGTCGCGAGATCTGGATTCAGGCCAGCTACAACCCGATCCTCGATGCCGACGGCAAGCCGTTCAAGGTGGTCAAGTACGCCACCGACGTCACCGACCAGGTGCTCGCCCGTCGGACCACCGAGCAGGCGGTCGCCGAGACCGGCGCGGTGGTCACTGCCGCCCGCGCCGGAGACCTGTCCAAGCGCATCCCGGTGGACGGCAAGAGTGAGCTGATTGCCGAGCTGTGCGAGGGCGTCAACGCGATGCTTGATGACATTGCGGCAAGGCGCGACGCCGAGCAGAAGATTGCGGCCGAAAATGTCCGTATTCGCAACGCCCTGGACAACGTCACCACCAACGTGATGATTGCCGACAACGACCGGCGGATCATCTACGGCAACAACTCCCTGATGGCCATGCTCACCGTGGCCGAGAGCGATATCCGCAAGGATCTGCCGCAGTTCGCGATGGACAAGGTCATGGGATCCACCATCGACATTTTCCACAAGAATCCGGACCACCAGCGGCGGATGCTGGAAAATCTCTCCGGCACCCATCGGGCCGAGATCGGCGTGGGCGGCCGCACCTTCAACCTGACCGTCAACCCGATCATCGACGAGGGCGGTACCCGTCTGGGCACGGTGGTGGAGTGGCAGGATCGCACCGCGGAAGTGGCGGTGGAGTCCGAGGTCAACGAGATTGTCGAGGCGGCGGTCAACGGCGAATTCAGTCGCCGCATCGCGCTGGACGACAAGGACGGCTTCTTCGAGCGGCTGGCCCGGGGTATCAACGATCTGCTTAGCACCAGCGAAGCCGGTCTCAACGACATCGCCCGGGTGCTGGCCGCGCTGGCCAAGGGGGACCTCACCGAGTCGATCGAGGCCGACTACAAGGGCACGTTCGGCCAACTCAAGACCGATGCCAACGCCACGGTGGATCAGCTCAAGACCATCGTGTCCGGCATCAAGCTGGCGGCCGAGACCATCGACACGGCCGCCCGCGAGATTGCCGCCGGCAACGCGGATCTGTCGTCGCGCACCGAGCAGCAGGCCGCCAGCCTCGAGGAGACCGCCTCCAGCATGGAGGAGTTCACCTCGACCGTGAAGCAGAACGCCGACAACGCCAGCCAGGCCAACCAGCTGGCCATTGGCGCCAGCGACGTGGCCAAGCGTGGCGGCGACGTGGTCGGCCAGGTGGTCACCACGATGGATGCCATCAACGAAAGCTCGAAGAAGATCGTCGACATCATCGGCGTGATCGACGGTATCGCCTTCCAGACCAACATCCTGGCGCTCAACGCGGCGGTGGAAGCCGCCCGGGCCGGCGAGCAGGGCCGCGGCTTCGCGGTGGTCGCCGGCGAGGTGCGCAGTCTGGCGCAACGCTCCTCCGCGGCCGCCAAGGAAATCAAGACCCTGATCGGCAATTCGGTCGAGAAGGTCGAGAACGGCTCCGATCTGGTCAGCCAGGCGGGCCAGACGATGGCCGAGATCGTCGATTCGGTGAAGCGGGTGACCGACATCATGGCCGAGATCAGCGCCGCTTCGCGCGAACAGAGTTCCGGTATCGAACAGGTGAACCAGACCGTCACCCAGATGGACGAGGTTACCCAGCAGAACGCCGCCCTGGTAGAGGAAGCCTCGGCATCGGCCCGCTCGCTGGAGGAGCAGGCGGCCGGGCTGGTGGAGTCGGTGCGGGTGTTCCGGCTCGACGATCAGACCGGTGCCATTCGCGTGGCCCCGGCCCTGGCTGCCGACGCGACGCGCAAGGCTGGAAACGGCAAGGCTGCTTCGACCCAGCGGCGTGGGCCGTCGGCCCCCGCGCGCGCCGAGGTTGCGCGCAAAGGCAGCGGCCAAACCGCGAACGGGCATGCCGTCAGCCAGGGGCACGATAGTGATCACTGGGTCGAGTTCTGATCTCGCGGGAGGGGCCGCCCTTCCGCGCGTCGTGTCCGTGCCGGCCTGGCGCAGCTGGGCAGTGATGCTGGCCCGCCAGGGCACCGGCTTTGCCGGTGCCGTGCTCGGGCCGGACACGCCCTCATGACGGCAGCCAGCCGCGGCAGCGGCGAGCGCGAGTTTGCCTTCGATGACGGGCATTTCCGTCAGGTCTGCCAGCTCATCCACGACCGGGCCGGCATCGCGCTGTCGCCGGGCAAGAAGGACATGGTCTACAGCCGGCTTTGCCGCCGGCTGCGGGCCCTGGGACTGTCCGAGTTCGACACCTATATCCAGCGGCTTAGCCGGCACTCGGATCCGGAGTGGGAGGCGTTCACCAATGCGCTGACCACCAACCTGACCGCCTTCTTCCGCGAGCCGCATCACTTCACCTGGCTGGCCGAATTCCTGGCCGCCCGGCTAGCGGGTGGCAAGACTCGTGTGTGGTGTGCCGCGGCCTCCACCGGGGAGGAGCCCTTTTCTATCGCCATGGTGGCGGCGGAAACACTGGGTCGGCGCGTCGGTACGCTGGAGCAGGTGGCCACGGATGTGGACACCGCGGTGCTGGCACGCGCCCGCGCCGGGGTCTACGACGTGGATCGCATCGACGACTTGTCCGCCGACCGGCGCAAGCGCTTCTTCCAGCGGGGCACCGGACCCAACGCCGGCAAGGTGCGGGTGCGCCCGGAGATGGCGAGCACGATCCGTTTCCAGCCGCTCAACCTGGTGGCGCCGGAATGGCGGCTGGACGGGACCTTCGACGTGATCTTCTGCCGCAACGTGATGATCTACTTCGACAAGCCCACCCAGCGCCGGATTCTCGAGCGCATGCACCAGCGGTTGGCGCCCGAGGGGTATCTGGTTGCCGGTCACTCGGAGAGCTATCTCAATGTGCCGTCGCTGTTCACGCCCTGCGGGCGCACCATCTACCGGCGTGCCGGGATCAGCGGGGTGCAGGCGGCATGAGCGGGGCGGCAGCAACCGTGCCGGTCGAGACCCGCATGCCGATGCGGTTTCACGACAACCGCCTGGGCGCCACGGTGGCGAAGATTCTGCCTGGCGCGTTTTTTGCCACCGCCGAGGACATCGTTCTGATGACGGTGCTGGGATCGTGCGTGGCGGTCTGCCTGTATGACCCGCAGGCCCGCATTGGTGGCATGAATCATTTCATGCTGCCGGAGGATCGCAGTGTCGGGTCGGTGAGTGCATCGGGGCGCTACGGCTCGCATGCCATGGAACTGCTGATCAACGACATGCTCAAGGCCGGCGCCGAGCGCGCCCGCCTGACCGCCAAGGTATTCGGCGGCGCGGCGGTGCTGGCCAGTCTGGCCGGCAGTCGAGTGGGCGAACGCAATGCCGAATTCGTGCGGGCCTATCTGGCCGCCGAGAAGATTCCGGTGCTGGCCGCGGACCTCGAGGGGTTGCAGCCACGCAAGGTGCTGCTTTACGCCGCCCAGGGACGGGTGCGCGTCCGGCACCTGGCGGCGGTCGAAGCCGGCTCGGTAGCGGTACAGGAAAAAACCTACCGCGCCCGCCTGTCCACCGAACCGGTGGCCGGCGACGTTGCTCTGTTCTAGGCCCCGGGTATCGACATGCAAAAGATACGTGTGCTGATCGTCGACGATTCGGCCCTGGTGCGACAGGTGCTTACCGAACTGCTTACGGCGGACCCGGCCATCGAGGTGGTGGGCACGGCCGCCGATCCCTATCTGGCCCGGGAAAAGATCAAGACTTTGGCGCCGGACGTTCTCACGCTGGATGTGGAAATGCCGCGCATGGACGGGCTGACCTTCCTCGCCAACCTGATGCGGCTGCGGCCGATGCCGGTGGTCATGGTGTCCTCGCTGACCGAGCGCGGGGCCGAGGTCACCCTCAAGGCGCTGGAACTGGGGGCGGTGGATTTCGTCACCAAGCCGCGCCTGGGCCTGACCGAGGGACTGCAGGAATACGCCGAGGATCTGGTCGCGAAGGTACGTCAGGCCGCCGTGGCGCGGGTATCCGCCCGCGCCGGGGGGCCCGCCAACGCCGGGCCGGTGATTCGCATGACCAGCCTGCGCACCACCGATCAGGTGATTGCCATCGGCGCCTCCACCGGGGGGACCGAAGCCATCCGCGCCGTGCTTCAGGTACTGCCGCCGGACTGCCCCCCGGTGGTCATCGCCCAGCATATTCCGGCGGCGTTCAGTGCCTCGTTCGCGGAGCGTCTGGACCAGCACTCGGCATTGGTGGTTTGCGAATCCCGTGGCAACGAGCGGCTGATGGCCGGCCATGCCTACGTCGCGCCGGGAGACCGGCATCTGCAGGTGGTGTGCAGTGGGGCGCATTTCCTGACCCGCCTGGACGACGGACCGCCGGTCAATCGGCACAAGCCGAGCGTGGACGTGCTGTTCGATTCGGTGGCCGTGGCCTGTGGCCGGAATGCCATCGCTGCCATCCTCACCGGCATGGGTGAGGACGGTGCGCGTGGCCTGCTGGCGATGCGCGAGGCCGGGGCAACCACCGTGGCGCAGGACGAGGCATCCAGTGTGGTCTGGGGCATGCCCGGCTCGGCGGTACGCCTGGGCGCGGCAGACAAGGTGCTGCCGCTGGCCGAGGTACCGGCCGCGCTGGTGGGTGGTGACAAGCCGGTGCGGTCCGTGACCGGCGTTAAAACAAACAATCTGTCGGTCCGTTAAGAAAGACGGGTCCATTGGAGAAGGCAATGCGTTACAAGCATCTGGTCACTGGCGTCGGCATACCGGCACTTGCCACTCTGGCGCACGTGATAACCGTCACCCAGACAGTGCCGGCGGCACTACGCTGGACTGTCCTGGCGGCCATGCTCGCCAGCTGGGGTTACTATGTGTGGATTCGGGAGCGGGGTCTGATGCACCCGTCGGAGGCCACCGCCGACGAGGCTGCGCTGCTCGACGAACTGGCCGAAACCGGCCGCTCGGAACTGTCCCTGGCCGAGGCCGAGGTGGCACGGGTGGCCACGCTCATCAACGACGCGGTGGCCAAGCTCACGAGCAGCTTCAACGACATCAACGGACTGGTCCGCGAACAGGGCGGCCAGGTGCGCGGCATCGTCCAGACCGGCGACAACGGCTCGGCCAACGTCAGCGGCTTTGCCAGCTCCGTGGGTGATCTGATGACCCACATGGTGGGAGTGCTCGCCGACGGCAGCCAGCGCAGTTCCGATACGGTTACCCGCATTGACGCCATGGCCCAGCATCTGGACGGCATCTTCGCGCTGCTGGAGGACGTCAAGTCGATTGCCGACCAGACCAACCTGCTGGCGCTGAACGCCGCCATCGAGGCCGCTCGCGCCGGCGAGGCCGGCCGCGGCTTTGCGGTGGTGGCCGAGGAAGTGCGCAGTCTCTCCGAGCGCTCGGCGGTGTTCAATGAACAGATTCGCAAGCTGGTGACCAGTTCCCGCGAGGCCATCGCCAACGTCAGCGATACCGTGGGTGACATGGCGTCCCGCAACCAGGAAGCCAGCAAGCAGGCCCAGAGCCGGGCCGACGGACTGGTCCGTGACATCGAGGGGTTGAACAAGACCCTGTCACAGGCGCTGGGTGAGGTGTCGGCGAGCAGCCAGCGCATCGACCAGGCCGCGCAGGTGGCAGTGCGGTCGCTGCAGTTCGAGGACATCGCGACCCAGGCGCTGGGGGCGGCCAGACGCCATCTGGAGCGGGTCCGCCAGCTGGGCGATAACGCGGGCGAACTACGCTCGCTGGGTGAGACTAGGCCGGGCCGTGACGCCGAGGTAAAGCGCCTGGCTACCCGTGAGCGCATTGTCGGTCAGGCCGACGAATGGCGTCAGCCGCCGCACAATCCGGTTTCCCAGGTATCGGTCTCGCCAGGTAACGTCGAGCTCTTCTGATTGCGCCCGGCGCCGGGCCATCCCCGCCCGGCCGGCGTTCCCGTTACTAAAGAAATCACGCTTCTGCCGTTAAGCACGGCATGGAGCGTGATTCCTTTTTTGCGCGGCACACCAGCGGCTGCGGGATACCCGTCGGGGCCGGCGATGACTGACACGCCGCCCGGCAAGGTGATTCCCATGTTTGCCGAGCTGGCGCTGCGCGAAAGCGAACGGCGATTCCAGCAGGCATTCGACCATGCCCCCATCGGGTTCGCGCTGGTGGCGCCGGATGGCCGCCTGCTGGCGGTCAATCGCGAACTCTGCGTGATGCTCGAATACGATCGCCCGACACTGCTTGAGCGAGATTTCCAGTCCATCACGCATCCTGACGATCTGGCCAAGGATCTGGCCCATGTCGAGGCGCTGCTGGAGGGTCGGGCCGACGACTACCGGATCGAAAAACGCTATATCACCCGATCCGGGGCCGTCGTCGAGGCCCAGCTTGACGTTTCCCTGCTAAGGGGCGTGGACGGCCGACCCATCCATTTCCTGTCGCAGATTCAGGACATTACCGCACGCAAGCAGCAGGCCCTGGACCTGGCCAAGGTCGAAACGGTGGCCCAGGCCACGCTTTCGGCGCTGGGTGAGGGGGTCATCCGCTGTGATGCCGACGGGCGAATCGCCGATGCCAATGCCGCCGCGCTGACCATGCTCGATGTCGGCCTGGATGCGATCGTCGGAGAGCCGGTGGCGCGAATCGTTTTGCTGGAGGGCATCGATGACGGGCAACCGCTGGCGGACCCGGTGGTGGCCGTACTGGCGCGGGGAGATGTGGTTCGACTGGCCCGGTTCGCCCGTCTGAACAACGGGAGTCCGACACCGCCGATCGTCACCGCCATGGCTTCGCCGATCCGGCTGGCCGAGGCAGAAATCGGCGGCGCGGTCCTGGTGCTGCAGGATGTCGGCGAGCTTCACAACGCCACCGAGGAGCTGATCTATCTGGCCAGCCACGATGCGTTGACCGGGTTGCTCAATCGCAGCGCCCTGGAAAAACATCTGCGCAGCGCCATGGGCGCGGTTGCCTCGCCGCCCCGCTATCTGCTGCACATGAATCTCGACCACTTCCGCACCGTCAACGACATCTGTGGTACGCCGGTCGGGGACCGGGTGCTGGAAGATCTGGCTGCTCTCCTGCAGGCGGCGCTCGCGCCCCGGGCAAGGCTGGCCCGACTGAGCGGCGACGAATTCGCCGCGCTGGTGACCGCCGATGATCGGGACGCGGTGGCCGCGCTGGCCAGCGAGCTCATTGATACCGTGGACCGCTATCACCTGATTCACGAGGATCGGCCCTACACCGTGAGCCTGAGCGTGGGCATCGCGCGGCTTATGCCTGACGATCGCGAACCGTCCGAACTACTGGTCCGCGCGGATGCCGCGCTGGACGTTGCGCGGCAGTCGGGGCGGCACCGGGTGCATTTCCACAGCGACGACGATCCGGCCATCCGCTTCAACCTGGCAGCGCGTGACGCCGCACAGCGGATCCACCGTGCCCTTGAACAGGACGGCTTCGAACTGCATCTGCAGGCGATCGTCGATGCCGCCGGCCAGCCGCTGGGTTACGAGGCGCTGCTTCGTCTACGGGATGGGCCGGACATGCTGCCGCCGGGCGAGTTTCTGCCTGCCGCTAAGCATCTGGGGCTGATGCCGGCCATCGACGAGTGGGTGATCAACGCCTCGCTGGACCTGGTCGGTTCACGCACCACCGCCGGCCAGTGGCCGGCGCAGCGGTATCTGTCGATCAACCTCAGTGCGGGCAGCGTAAGCGATCCGCTCTTCGGCGCCCGCCTGCTGGACTGCCTGCGCCAACGCGGGCCGCCGGTGGGGGCGCTGCGCTTCGAGATCACCGAGACCGACGAGCTTCGCGGCCGGGATTACGAAGCCCTGATCGCGGCGCTGAGGGCGGCCGGGTACCGGGTCTGGCTAGATGACTTCGGCAGCGGTTACAACACTTTCGAACTGCTCAAGCGGTTGCCCGTCGACGGCATCAAGATTGACGGCCTGTTTACCCGCGAGCTGCGCGAGGATCCCATCGATGCAGTGCTGGTGGCGGCCATTGCCGATGTGGGCCGGCGACTGGCTATCGAGGTGGTGGCCGAAGGTGTCGAGGACGCGGGCAGCCTGGAAGTTCTGACCAGACTTGGTCTGGGCTGTTTCCAGGGTTTCTACTTCCACCGCGGTGAGTCTGCCGCCGCCGCCCTGGCGCGACCGACGACCTGACGGGCCCGAGGAATCTCTGCCGCCGGGATGTTCTCGGGCTATGCGGCGACGGTTTCCGAGTCGGCCACACGCCCCACGTAGACGCCTTCGATGATCACCTGATCGGCGGGGATGCGGATATCGGCATAGGCCTCGTTGGCGGGCACCAGCACCACCTCGCCGTTGTCGATACGCAGTTCCTTCACCGTCACGTCCTCGCCGTGGCGGGCCACCACGATGTCGCCGGGACGGGCGCTGGACTGCTTGCGCACCGCAATCAGGTCGCGGTCGGCAATGCCAGCGCCGGTCATCGAGTCGCCGCGCACCCGCAGGAGATAATCCGGCCGGTACTTGAAGCGGGCGGCAGGCACGTGGATCACCTTTTCGGTGTTCTCGATCGCCGCAATCGGGGCGCCGGCGGCCACTCGACCGATCACGGGCAGTGTCAGCCAGCCTGCCGGCGGGGCGGACAGAACATCGGCGGGTTGCGTCTGGGCGGAAACGGGCATGGGAGGCACCGGCAATCGCTGAATAGGAAGTGTATATAAATACACTTTGACGATCGGAGCAAGTACCGATTTCGGATTGCCTGGCCCGATAGCCGGTTCCGGCCCGGCTCGCGGGCGATCAGGCCCCGCCCGCGAAAAAGCGTAACAGCGCGTCATGAACCTCGTCCGGCGCCTCCTCGGGCAGGAAGTGGCCGCAGGCCAGTGCCCGGCCTTCCGGCTGTTCGGCGTAGTCCCGCCATACGCTCAGCACGTCGTAGGTGCGATGGACGAAACCGCGGTTGCCCCAGAGCACCAGCAACGGGCAGGTGATGCGCCGGTCACGGTCGGCCTCGTCATGGACCAGGTCGATGCCGGCCGCCGCCCGATAATCCTCGCAGCTGGCATGAATGGCCGCCGGGTCGGCGAAGCAACGCTCGTACTCGGCTACTGCGGCTGCATCGAAACGGGCGCCGGGGGCCGCCCAGCGACGCAGCTTTTCGCGCAGGTAGTAGCCGGGGTCGGCGCCGATCATCGTTTCCGGCAGCCCGTCCGGCTGGATCAGGAAGAACCAGTGGTAATAGCCGGTGGCGAAATGCTGGTCGGTGTGCCGGAACATGTGCAGGGTGGGAGCGATGTCCATGACGCAGGCGCGGCCCACGCGATCCGGAAAATCCAGAGCCAGGCGGTGGGTCACCCGGGCACCGCGGTCGTGGCCGGCCACATCGAATGCTGCATAACCGAGTGCATCCATGACCGCGATCATGTCCCGGGCCATGTTGCGCTTGGCGTAGGCGGCGTAGCCGTCACCGCCGGGTGGTTTGCTGCTTTGACCGTAGCCGCGCAGATCCGGGCAGATCACATGGAAGTGCTGCGCGAGCCGGGGCGCCACGGCGTGCCACATCAGGTGGGTCTGCGGGTAGCCGTGCAGCAGAAGCAGTGGGGGACCGTTGCCGCCATGGGTCAGATGAATCTCGCCGGCATCGGTGGTTACGCGTCGGGTCTCGAATGTCGATCCGAACAAGGTGAGCGTGGTGCGGTCGGAGGGATTGGCCACGATGGGTGATGCCATGCCGGATTGAACGCTCAGTGTGCCATCTGCCGCAACTGTCTGATGCGCTGATTCACGCCCCGATTTGTATTGGGGTTTTTGGATTAAGAGGAGTGGCTCAATCGGTGCTGGTACCTGATGGTGGTTCCGAGTGGCAGGGCGAAATCAACGAAGAGGTGACGGTCACACTGGACAAGCCCGGCAGGTACATCTACAAGTGCCAGCCACACATGGCCCTGGCAATGGTCGGGGCGATCCAGGTTGGCGAGCCCGGAAATCTGGACGCGGCGAAGACCAGGGCCGAGGAAATGGCCGCCGGTTCTGCCACCAACAAGGACCGGCTGAACGGGTATCTGTCGCAGGTGGAATGACGATGTCCGGCGCCCAGGCTGCGGTCTGGCGGCCCCGGGGCCGGTCGGCTCCCCAGGGACGGCTTCCGGGTCGCTCCCTTCGTTGCCAGCGGGATTGCGCGGGGCCGGTCGTCTGCTGTTGGCAAGTTGTTTTGTCCCGGCCCTTGGGGCTACGCTTGCGGCCGCCATTCCCGCGGGCACCGCGCTCTGCGTTGCCGCCAACCGAAGAGGCACTGATGACCGATAACACCGGCTACACACCCCCGGCCGTCTGGACCTGGGACGCCGAGAGCGGCGGCAAGTTCGCGAATATCAACCGGCCCGTCGCCGGGGCCACCCATGACCAGACACTGTCGGTGGGCAAGCACCCGTTGCAGTTGTACTCCGTGGCCACACCCAACGGGGTCAAGGTCACGGTCATGCTCGAGGAACTGCTGGCGCGGGGCCATGCCGGGGCCGAATACGATGCCTGGCTGGTCAACATCTTCGAGGGCGAGCAGTTCTCCAGCGGCTTCGTCGAGGTCAATCCCAATTCCAAGATCCCGGCGCTGATGGATCACAGCACCGACACCCCCACACGGGTATTCGAGTCCGGTGCCATCCTGCTGTATCTGGCCGAGAAGTTCGGTGCGTTCCTGCCGACCGAGCCGGGCGCGCGCACCGAGGCATTGAACTGGCTGTTCTGGCAGATGGGCAGCGCGCCATTCCTGGGCGGCGGCTTCGGCCATTTCTATGCTTATGCGCCGGAGCCCATGGAATACCCGATCAACCGCTTCACCATGGAAGTGAAGCGTCAGCTGGACGTGCTCGACCGGCACCTGGCGGAGCACGCCTTCCTAGCGGGCGAGTCGTACAGCATTGCCGACATGGCCAACTGGCCCTGGTACGGCGTGCTCGCCAAGGGGCACCTCTACGATGCCGCGGAATTCCTGCAGGTGCAGGAGTACCGGAACGTGCAGCGCTGGGCCGACGAGATCGAAGCCCGGCCGGCGGTGCAGCGTGGCCGCATGGTCAACCGCGTGTGGGGGGAGCCGGCCGAGCAGCTGCCGGAACGCCACGACGCCAGCGACTTCGAACACCGCACCAAGGACAAGCTGGACGCCGCCAGCGCCTGATCCCCATAGGCGGCGGGCCGCGGCGTCGGGCCGCCGCCCGTCGCCCGGATCAGGCCTTTCGCTCTGTCCGGTTGTCGTAATCCGGCAATCCGTCCAACCCGCTGCCGTTCGATGCCCCACGCCTGGTTCGCCTATGTCCTGCTGATTGGCACCGCCATGACCTGGGGCGCCAATGCGGTGGCCGGCAAGTTTGCGGTGGGGCATGTCGATCCGCTGGTGCTCACGCATCTGCGCTGGGGAGTCGCCAGTCTGGCGGCGCTGCCCTTCGCCTGGCCGCATCTGCGGCACGACTGGCCGGTCATTCGGCGGCACCTGCCGCTGCTGGCGGCCTATGGCGCGGTCGGCTTTGCCGGTTTCAACCTGGCCCTGTACAGCGCCCTGAACCACACCAGCGCGGTCAATGTGGTGATCGAGCAGGCCGGCATGCCAGGCGTGATCCTGGCGCTGAGTTTTCTGTTCCTGCGCCAGCGGCCGCGCGCCGGGCAGCTGGCAGGCTTCGTGATGACGGTGGCCGGTGTGGCGGTGGTGGTGTCGGCCGGCGAGCCGGCCCGGCTGCTGGCATTGTCCCTCAACCGGGGTGATGCGCTGATGCTGGTGGCCATCGTCTGCTACAGCGCCTACGCCGTGGCGTTGCGGCGTCGGCCCGCCATGCACTGGCTGAGCTTCATCGTGGTGATTGCCGCCGCCGCGTGGCTGGTCACCCTGCCGATCGCGGTCTGGCAGGTCGCCGCCGATCCCGCGGCCTGGCCGGATCAGCGCGGCTGGCTGGTGGTGGTATTCGCCGCCCTGCTGCCGGGAGTGCTGGCCCAGGCAGCCTTCATCCGTGGCACGGAAATGATCGGGGCCAACCGCGCCGGCCTGTTCATCAACCTGGTGCCGTTGTTCGGTACCGGTTTTTCCGTGCTGTTGCTGGGCGAGACCTTCCACGGCTTCCATGCCGCGGCACTCGCGCTGGTGCTGGGCGGGATCGCCCTGGCCGAACGCAGCCGGGGCGCGGCTCCCTGAGCGCCCCGGCGGCCGGCACCGTCGGCCTCAGCGAATCGCGGTGGGATTCACGATCGCCTGCACCCCGCCGGTGAAGCGCGGCGCGCCCAGCACGAACATGAACTCGGACACGCCGTCCGCCACCAGTTCGGCGCTGTCCATGTTCTCCAGAATGTAGATGCCGTTGCGGGCCAGCAGTTCCTGGTGCACCTCGAACACACCGACGCCCTCCTCGAACGGGATCACCTCCAGGCCCCAGGTGTCGGCGCCCACTGCCACCACGTTGCGCTCGGCCAGATAGCGGGCGCCCTCCAGCCCCAGACCGGGTTCGGCGGTGATGTAGCGTTCGTCGTCCTCGCCCACCAGCTCCAGCCAGCCGGTGTGGAACAACACCACATCGCCCTCGCGGATTTCCACCCCCTGAGCCTCGGCCTGGGCTTCGATTTCCTCGCGGTTGAAGGCGGTGCCTTCCGGGACGATGGTCTCGTCGTAGTACTCGGTCATGTCCAGCACCACCCCGCGGGTGACAAAGTTGGGCAACTGGTGGATGCCCAGTGCGGTCAGCCCGTCGGCCTGCACGAAATCGCTGGCGTGGTGACAGTTGTAGTAGACGTTGTCGATGCCGATGTGGCCGAGCCCGTCGATCTGCGAGCCGGTGCCCACGTAGCCCATGTGGATGTCGTCGTTGAATACCGTGTCGCTGGGGCCGATGCTCGCGCCCCCGGCCTGGCCGGGCTGGGTGATCACCATCGACCAGGAGCGTGATCCATAGGCCGGGGTGTCGGCACTGGTTTCCCCGCCCAGCCCGTAGACCTTGCCGCGCGTCACCAGCTCGGCGGCGGCCAGGGCCCGTTCCTCGGTGAGCAGATTGGCGGCGCCTATCTCGTCGGCGGGGCCCCAGTCGGACTGGCACCACTCGGGGGCATCCGGCGCCTGTGCCGGCAACTTCTCATTGTCGTTGTCGGCCGCTGTCGCGGTGCCGATTGCCAGCCCGGCGAGCAGGGCGACGTGCCACATGGCGGTTTTCAAACGCATAGCCGATTCTCCTCCTTGTTATACCTGCCAGTTTACTGGTTCGAGGCTCGCGGGACAGGTGTGGTGGGACGTGTCCGGCGCCTCAACTTAGTCGGGCGGTGGTGGCCGGTTGGTGCATGCGGTCGGCGACTTGAGTCGCAGGGCCGCACCGCCCGCCGCAGCCTCACGCATCAACCCATCGGCGGGCCCAGCAGGTCGATCCCATGGCGGCTGAAAAACGCCTCGATATCATCGGGATCGAAGTCGCCGGCAACCAGGCGCTGGAAGAAGGCCTCGCTCTCGCCGGCGGGCAGTAGCGAAAAGTGCAGTTCGGAGGTCTCGTCAAGAAGATTGCGGAATGCGTGGGTTGCGCCGGCTGGCACGGTGATGCAGTCCCCGGGTCCTGCGTCGATGCTGTCGCCCTCCAGCAGGAATCGATACCGGCCGCGAATGACGTGGAATACCTCGATCTGATCGCGGTGCCGATGCAGCGGCGGGCCGGCACCGGCCGGCGTGCGTTCACGGAAACTCGCCATGGCACCGTGGGTGACGCTGCCTGACACCAGGGTTTCGATATCGAATTCCATGACGGTCGAGTCGCCCATGAAACGCAGCCAAGACCGCGGGCCCTGATTGTCCGACGGTTCCGGCTGGGCTGACAAGCCAGCCAGATGGGACAAAAAACGGCGCGCCGGTTGCCCGACGCGCCGCATCTTTCGGATCGGGCCTAGTACCGGTGCCGGGCTGTGCCCCCGGCACCGGTGTCACCGCAATCAGGCCAGGTCGAAGCGGTCCGCGTTCATCACCTTGTTCCAGGCGGCGACGAAGTCCTGTGCGAACTTCTGCTTCGCATCGGCCTGGGCATAGACCTCCGACAGCGCCCGCAACTGCGAGTTGGAGCCGAACACCAGGTCCACGCGGGTGCCGGTCCACTTCTTCTTGCCGGTGTCGCGGTCCAGGCCCTCGAACACGTCCTCGTCGTCGGCGCTGACCTTCCATTCGGTGGCCATGTCGGTCAGGTTGACGAAGAAGTCGTTGGTCAGCTGCCCGGGCCGATCGGTGAGCACGCCGTGCTGGCTGCCTTCGTGATTGGCATTCAGCGCGCGCATGCCGCCCACCAGCACCGTCATTTCCGGCGCTGTCAGGCCCAGCAGCTGGGCACGGTCGACGAGCATTTCCTCGTCGGCAACCGTGAACTTCGTGCGCCGGTAGTTGCGGAAGCCGTCGGCTTCCGGCTCCAGCGGTTCGAAGGACTCGACGTCGGTCTGCTCGTCGGTGGCGTCGGTGCGGCCCGGGGCAAACGGCACGTGTACCGGGTTGCCGGCATCCAGCGCCGCCTTCTCGATGGCCGCGGCGCCGCCGAGCACGATCAGATCGGCCAGGGAGACCTTCTTGTTGCCGTACTGGGCATCGTTGAAGGCCTTCTGCACGCCTTCCAGCTGGTCGAGAACCTTGGCCAGCTGGCGCGGCTGGTTGGCTTCCCAGTCCTTCATCGGCGCCAGACGGATGCGGGCGCCATTGGCACCGCCACGCATGTCCGAACCGCGGTAGGTGGAGGCCGAGGCCCAGGCGGTGAACACCAGCTCGGACACGCTCAGCCCGGTGGCCAGAATTTGCTGCTTGAGCTGTTCGGCGTCGAGCTCGTCGATCAGCACGTGGTCCACCGGCGGGACCGGGTCCTGCCAGATCAGGTCCTCGGCCGGCACTTCCGGTCCGAGGTAGCGCACCTTCGGCCCCATGTCACGATGGGTCAGCTTGAACCAGGCACGGGCGAAGGCATCGGCGAATTCGTCCGGGTTCTCGTGGAAATGCTTGGCGATCTTGCTGTATTCCGGGTCATAGCGCATCGCCATGTCCGCCGTGGTCATGATCAGGTTGACCTTCTGCGAGGGGTCTTCCACGTCCGGCGCGTGATCCTCGTCCTTGAGGTTCCTGGGCTGCCACTGATTGGCGCCGGCCGGGCTCTTGGTCAGTTCCCATTCGTAGCCGAACAGCACATCCAGGTAACCCATGTCCCACTTGGTGGGGTTGGGCGTCCAGGGGCCTTCCAGGCCGCTGGTGATGGTGTCGCGACCCTTGCCCTTGCCGTGGCTGTTGGCCCAGCCGAAGCCCATGGCTTCCATTGGCGCGGCTTCCGGCTCCACGCCCACGTTGTCGGCATCGCCGGCGCCGTGGACCTTGCCGAAGGTGTGGCCGCCGGCGGTCAGGGCGACGGTTTCGTAGTCGTTCATGGCCATGCGGGCGAAGGTCTCGCGGATGTCTTGGGCCGACTTCAGCGGGTCCGGCTCGCCGTCCGGGCCTTCCGGGTTGACGTAGATCAGGCCCATCTGCACCGCGGCCAGCGGGCTCTCCAGCTCGCGCTCGCCCGAATAACGGCTGTTGGGCTTGTCACTGGTGGCCAGCCATTCGGTCTCGGCACCCCAGTAGATGTCCTCTTCCGGCGCGTAGATGTCCTCGCGCCCGCCGGCAAAGCCGAAGGTCTTGAAGCCCATGGACTCCAGCGCGACATTGCCGGTGAGGATGAACAGATCGGCCCAGGACAGCTTGTTGCCGTACTTCTGCTTGATCGGCCACAGCAGGCGGCGCGCCTTGTCCAGGTTGCCGTTGTCGGGCCAGCTGTTGATCGGGGAGAAGCGCTGGTTGCCGGTAGCAGCACCGCCGCGGCCGTCGGCCGTGCGGTAGGTGCCCGCCGCGTGCCAGGCCATGCGGATCATGAAGGGGCCGTAATGGCCGTAGTCGGCTGGCCACCATTCCTTGGAATCGGTCATCAGCGCGGTCAGATCCTGCTTGACCGCCGCCAGATCGAGCTTGCTGAATTCTTCCGCGTAGTCGAAATCCTCGCCGAGCGGGTTCGACTTCGGGGTGTGCTGATGCAGGATGCCCAGATTCAACTGGTTGGGCCACCAGTCCCTGGGGCCACCGCCGCCACCATGCAGCTGGGTGCGGCTGCCGTGCATGACCGGGCACCTGCCTGTGTTATCACCATCCGCCATAACGTTTCCTCCTGTCGTATCTAGGCTTTGGTCTCCGCCTCGGGGCACAAGGTAGTGCCCCGGCATCTATATGACAAATAAATTCTTTCTGAGAGATTGATAGTTTTTGCGAATTAATCGTGCGGGTGCGAATTGCGCCAATACTGCAGGCTCGCGGTATTCGTTGACAGTTCTGAGACAGGCGTTACACGGCGCGGGTTCAGCGGAATTGATCGGGCCTGTTTGCGCCGTCCGTGGGGCGCCATTCATGGCGCCTCTTCAACTGGGCATACCGGCACAAGCCAAGCGTAGCCCGCGTTCCAGTGTTTTCAGGATGGCGACGAAGAAGATTTCGCCCCGCTGAAGCGGGCCGGGTAACTTTCTTGTGCGACAAGAAAGTCACCAAAGGAACGCTTCCGGCGGGCGAGTCCTGCCTCGAACGGGGTTCGAGGCAGGATGCCCTGTGCGCTTCGGTCGGCGAGGGGGTTTTTCGACGGTACTTCCATGTACCGACGAAAACCGTGCGCACGTCCTGTGCGTGCCCCTTCGGGCCGGGAACCTCGCCGCCCTGCAGTGCTCGGCTCGTCCCGACGGGAATCAAGAGCAGCCATAGCCGGGTGGGGTCGCTTCTTCCCTCCCGTTAGCGCTTGCCGGCAGCCCGGAGAGCTATCGACCAAGCCGGGCAAGGTACCCCCGCAAATGCCCACAAACCCACGCTGCGCCCGCTTATCGGCTGGGTGCACATCCGGTCGCCTGTATATTCGGTGGCACCCATTGCCGTTTTCGCGCCCCGGAGTCCATTCATGACCGTGTCACTCGCCAGTTTCACCCATCGCGAGCTGACCCTGTCCTATCGGGATTCCGCGCCCGGTGACGACCAGCGTCCGGCGGTGCTTCTGCTGCACGGCTTCCCGGATTCGGGTGCCATGTGGACCGCCCAGATCAACACCCTGCACGCCGACGGGTTTCGCTGTATTGCGCCCGACACTGTGGGCTGTGGTGACTCGGACATGGCGCCGAAGCTGGGTGACTACAACATCGTGGCGATTGCGGGCGACCATGTCGCGCTGCTCGATCACCTGGGTATCGAGAGGGTCCATGTTGTCGGTCACGACTGGGGTGGCTGGGCGGCCTGGCTGATCGCCGGCCTTTATCCGTCGCGCGTGCATCGCCTGGCGGTATTGTCGGTAGGCCATCCCACCGCCTACGCCCGTGCCGGTATCGCGCAGAAGCTCGCTGCCTGGTACATCGGCTTCTTCCTGATGGGGGGATTGACCGAATATGTGCTCGGCAGCCGCGGGCCGCTGGGCCTGGCGCGAATGCTGTCCGGCTCGCACCCGGACCCGGACGAGGTGGTGGCCCGGATGTCGACCCCCGGCCGCCTGACGGCGGGGCTGCGTATCTACCGCGCCAGCATGGGCACCATCCTGTTTCGCCGCCAGCCGACGGTAACAGCGCCGACGCTGGGGATCTGGAGCAAGGGCGACCCCTATCTGGTGGCCGCACAGATGCGCGATTCCCGGCAGTATGTCGACGCCGAGTGGCAATGCGAGACCATCGACGGCGGTCACTGGATACCGCTGGAGCACCCCAACTGGCTGGGTGCCCGGTTGCGTCGTTTCCTCAACGGCTGATCCGGCGGCCGCTTAGAACAACCCGTCGATATACCCATCCGCATGCATCCGGATGTCGGCGGCGGCCGGGCGCCGCGGCAGACCGGGCATGGTCATGATCTCGCCGCAGATCACCACGATGAAGCCGGCGCCGGCGGACAGCCGCACCTCGCGCACCGGGATGATGTGGCCGCTGGGTGCGCCACGCAGGTTGGGATCGGTGGTGAAGCTGTACTGGGTCTTGGCGATGCACACGGGAAAATGGCCGTAGCCGGCCTTTTCCAGGTTCTTCAGCCGGGCGCGAATGGCGTGCCCGGCGCTGATGTCCTCGGCGCCGTAGATCTTCTGTGCCACGGTGCGGATCTTGTCCAGCAGCTCCATGTCATCCGGGTATAGCGGCTTGAAGTCCGCCTCGCCGCGGGCGACCACATCGGTGACCGTGCGGGCCAGATCGGCCGCCCCGGCGCCGCCGTCGGCGAAGTGGGTGCACAGCGAGGTTTCCACCCCTTCCGTGCGCATTTCGTCGGCGATGGCTTCCAGTTCCGCGTCGGTGTCCGACGGGAAGCGGTTGATGGCCACCACCGCCGGAACGCCATAGGAGCGGATGTTGCGGACGTGCCGGCGGAGGTTGTCGCAGCCCTTGCGCACGGCTTCCACGTCCTCTTCCTCGAGATGCTGTACCGCGTTGCCGCCGTGCACCTTCAGCGCCCGGGCGGTTGCCACGATCACCGCGGCGGCCGGTTTCAGGCCGGTCATGCGGCACTTGATGTCGAAGAACTTCTCGGCGCCCAGGTCGGCGCCGAAGCCGGCCTCGGTGACCACGTAATCGGCCAGCTTCAGGGCCGCCCGGGTGGCGATGGCGGAGTTGCAGCCGTGCGCGATGTTGGCGAACGGGCCGCCGTGCACGAACACCGGCGTGTTCTCCAGCGTCTGCACCAGATTCGGCTTGATTGCATCCTTGAGCAGCACCGCCATGGCGCCATCGGCTTCGAGGTCGGCGGCGGTGACCGGCTGACGGTCGCGGGTTTCGGCCACCACGATGCGCGCCAGCCGCGCCTGCAGATCGGTCATGTCGGTGGCGAGGCAGAGAATGGCCATGATCTCCGAGGCCACGGTGATGTCGAACCCGTCCTCGCGCGGCATGCCGTTGCCGGTACCCAGGCCGATGACGATTTCGCGCAGCGCGCGCTCGTTCATGTCCATCACCCGGCGCCAGCTCACCCGCCTCGGATCGAGGTTGAGTTCATTACGCCAGTTGATGTGGTTGTCGATCATGGCCGCAAGCAGGTTGTGGGCCATGCCGATGGCGTGCATGTCGCCGGTGAAGTGCAGGTTGAGATCGTCCATCGGCACGACCTGGGCGTATCCGCCGCCGGCGGCGCCGCCCTTCATGCCGAAGCAGGGGCCGAGGCTGGGCTCGCGCAGACAGGCCGCCACGCTTTCGCCAGCCGCGGACAGGGCATCGGTCAGACCCACCGTGGTGGTGGTCTTGCCCTCGCCCGGCGGGGTCGGGGTCAGGCCGGTGACCAGGATCAGCTTGCCGTCGGGCCGGTCCGCCAGCGAGGCGATGTAGTCCAGGTCGATCTTGGCCTTGGTATGGCCGTAGGGGGCCATCGCCGACCACGGCACACCCAGCTTTTCGCCGATTTCGGCAATCGGCTTGAGGGTGGCGGCCCGGGCAATGGCGGCATCGCCGTTCGGCGGCCGCGTGAATGTCTCGTCCTTGCTCTTGCTCACCGTCGGTGTCTCCTCGTCCGGTCAAGGCGCCGGGCGGGCCCGGCGCATCCCGCGTCACGCGTTGGCGTGACCCCGTTCGATTGGAAATCCCCGCTCCCGGGTCGGCAACTTTGGTTCAGTCGCCGGCCGGTAGTGGCAGGCCCTTCTGCTGACAGGTGGCCCGCACCGTGTTGTGCAGCAGGCAGGCGATGGTCATGGGGCCGACGCCACCCGGCACCGGGGTGATGGCCCCCGCGACCTCGGCCGCCGCGGTGAAATCCACGTCCCCCACCAGGCGGCGCTTGCCGTCCGCGTTGGCCTCGAGCCGGTTGATGCCCACGTCGATGACGGTGGCCCCCGGCTTGATCCAGTCGCCCTGCACGAATTTCGGCCGGCCCACGGCCGCCACCAGAATGTCGGCCTGGCGGCACAGACCGGGCAGGTCGCGGGTCTTCGAATGGGCCACGGTCACGGTGCAGTTTTCCCGCAGCAGCAGGTTGGCCAGCGGCTTGCCGACGATGTTGGAGCGGCCCACGATCACCGCGTGCCGCCCGGCCAGATCATTGCCGAGCGTGTGCTGCAGCAACAGCACGCAGCCCAGCGCGGTGCAGGGCACGGGCGGGCTGCCGCCGTTCCACAGCCGACCGGTATTGACCTCGTGAAAGCCGTCCACGTCCTTGTCCGGGTCGATGGCGGCCAGCACGGCGTCCTCGGAAATCTGAGCCGGCAGGGGCAGCTGCACCAGAATGCCGTTGACGGCCGGGTCCCGGTTGAGCTTGTCGATCAGGGCGAGCAACTCGTCCGCCGAGGTGTCCTCGTCCAGATAATGCTCGAAGGATTCCATGCCCGCGGCCAGCGAGGCCTTGCGCTTGTGGCTGACGTAGACCTGGCTGGCCTCGTCGCCACCGACCAGCACCACGGCCAGTCCCGGGGTCACGCCGTGGTCGGCCTGCAGGGCGGCGACTTCGCGGGCGATGCGTTCGCGGATTTCACCGCCAATCACCTTGCCGTCGATGCGGGTGGCGGCGGTTTCGGTCGTGGTAGTCATGGCGCCTCGTGGTTCAAGTGTGTCGCGTGGCATCGACCGGGCGGCAAGGGCTCGCCTCGCATAGCCCGACCATTGCGAGCCGCGCGAAAGGCGAGCAAGGATACCGATTAATGCCGGTAATTCCGAATCCTCGCCTTGTGCGGGAATGGTTTCGCGGTTATTCGCCGCGGAGGGATTGCTAAGCGCCATACGGCTGCCGTCATCCGAGTCTGGCGTGAATCGGCCAAGAGCATCCGGCAATCTTCCCGACGTGCAACGTCGGGCTCAAGGGCAGCGCGCAGCTATCGCATGTTGCCCGACGATGACGCATCATCGCGGGGCAGTAATCTGACGGGATCGACCGCGTGCTGGGTGATCGCAACGTACGGGTAATTTACGACGAACGGGTGCTGGCGCATCGCCCGGAAGCGCGGGAGCCATTCCTCCCCGGCCGCCTCGACAGCCGCGTGCGCGGGGTGCTGGAGGGCCTGGGCCTGGAAGCCAAGTGGAGCTACCCGGAACACCCCGGCCGCATCACGGCGATTGCGGATCTGCTGCGGGCCGAGCCGGTACCGGGCGTGCGGCTGACGAAAGGCCGGGTCGCCAAGCTGGACCAGCTTGCCCGGGTGCACACGCTGTCGTACATCGAAGGGTTGTACGAGCTGCGCGGCAAGCAGGCCTGGCTGGATGTGGATACCACCGCGGTATCCGCCGGCAGTGTGGAGGCGGCCGAGGTGGCGGCCGGCTCGGCCGTCGCCGCCGTGGATGCCGTGTTCAACGGCAAGGCCCATTCGGCCTTCGCCCTGTGCCGCCCGCCCGGCCATCACGCCAACGCGGTGCGGGCCCGCGGCTTCTGCCTGTTCAACAATGTGGCGGTGGCCGCCGCCCATGCCCAGGCCAAATGGGGCGTGGAGCGCGTCCTGATCATCGACTGGGATGCCCATCACGGCAACGGCACCCAGGACATCTTCGCCGCCGACCCCAGCGTGCTGTTCTTCGATACCCATCGGGCGGCGCCGTTCTATCCCGGCACCGGCGCCATGGAAGAGGTCGGCGAGGGCCTGGGCGAAGGCACCACCATCAATGTCCCGCTGCCGGAGGAAGCCGGCGACCTGGCCATGATCCATGCGTTCGAGCACATCCTCGTGCCCGCCGCGGCCTGGTTTCAGCCGGAACTTATCCTGGTATCCGCCGGCATGGACGCCCACCGCACGGAGCTGTGCCTGAATCTTTCATTTGACGGTTACAGCGCGCTGGCCGGCATCGTCCAGCGGCTGGCGGACGAACACTGCCAGGGCCGTCTGGCCATGATGCTGGAAGGGGGCTACAACCCGGAAACCCTGGCCCGCTGCACGCGCCGGGTGCTGGAAGTCATGGCCGGCGGGGAGCCGGCAAACCCGCGTGAACCGGGGATGGACGCGGTCGAGGAGATCGAGGCATTCCACCGCGACGCCTTCGCCGCGCCTGACTAGCAGCTCATTGCGAGGCCGCAAAGCGGCCGCGGCAATCTCGGTTCAATCCGGCCATCGAAGTCGGAGAACCGCAATCAAGCCCGGGATGGACGGGGCCGAAACCGGCCCCATCCACCCGAGCGAAGCGAAGTCCGGCGAACCGGTCAGTCGCTTACCAGCGGCTGCGGCCACCACGGCGATCATCGCGACCCTTTTCGGTGGCGATGTTCACCTTCAGCGGACGGCCGCCGAGGTCGTTGCCGTCCAGCTCCAGGGCCTTTTCGGCAGCCTGCTGCTGGGCGAAGGTAATGAAACCGAAACCCTTGGCACGGCCGGTGTCGCGATCCATGATCAGCGCCAGCTCTTCGATTTCGCCGTACGGCTCGAACAGATCGCGAAGCTGCGATTCGGTCACGTCGTACGGGAAGTTGCCAACATACAGTTTGTTCTGAGACATAGTCATTCCAATGTGAAACGCCGTCCCCGGTGGGATCGGCTGATAAATTCGCGTCGGTGATCGGTAACGCCGGCCGCCGTCGGACGCCGCGACGATGACCGACCCCAGGCGGCGACCTCGCCCGCCGGGTGCCCGCGACACAACGCGGGAACACGACACACAGGCACGCCTCGCCCTGGGGGCGAACACTCAGTGATTGCTTGTGGGATGGCCCGCCGCCGGACGGCCGTGCAGGCAAAGCAAAGACAGGATGGCGGAGCTTAGCAGCTATTGGCGCGAATAGTAGGTTTTTTCGTGCGGCCCGGCATGGCCCGACCGAGGCGTGATTACCACCCTAATCGGCAGGGTGGCTAGAGCATCCGCTCGATGCCTTGCCAGCCCTTGGGGCTCCAGTCCTCGTCGCTGCTACCGCAGTAACGCCACTCGCCATCGAAACGGTCGCGGGCGGGGGAATCGAACGTCAGCCGCAGATGCCCCCAGAAGGGGCTGCCGTCTTTTTTGCTGTCGCAGCGCTGGCCGGACTTTGTCTTGATCCAGAAGCCCTCGAAGGTGGTCTCGTCGACGAACTCGCCGCGGATCCGGCTGCCGTCGAAGTCGTAGTCGCCCCGGACCTCGCCGGCCTCGCGCCGCAGCTCCACGATACGATCGGCACTGCGCCCGCCAACGCCGCCCCAGACGCCGAGGATGTCGATGTCTGACGTTTCGTCGTCGGCGGCCGGCGTGGTGCGCACGGTCAACTCGACGCGACGGTTCCGGGCCCGGCCCTCGGCCGAATCGTTGCCGGCCACCGGTTGGGTTTCGCCGTGGGCGGTGGTGGTCACGGCCTCCCCGGCAAAGCCGCCGTTGTCGCGCAGATAACCCGCCACCGCTTCGGCCCGCTGGCGGGAAAGCTGCAGGTTGTCCTGCTCATCACCGACGCTGTCCGTATGCCCCGCCACGTTCACCTGGCTGGCCGCCGGGTCGTTGATGCGGGCCAGCACCTCGTCCAGGGCCGCGTAGGCACCCGGCTTGAGCTGGTGTGCCCCGGAATCGAACAGCACCGAACTGTCCAGCGCGATGGTCGAGGCCGAACCAATGGCCCCCACCGCATCCACATCGGCCCCCGGCGTGCCGCTGCGGCAGGCGCGTTTCAGGTCCACCAGTTTCACTAGGCGGAATGTGTCGTCGGCCGCCACGTAGGGCGCCAGATCGATCTCCGCCTTGCCCCCGGCAATCGTGCCCACACGCGTCCAGTCCTGCCCGTCTTCGGACACCGCCAGCGCGGTGGGCTCGGTGTCCGGCCCGATCTCGAACACATACAGGTCCGGGCCGGGCACATCGATCAGCTCATTATCGGTAAAGCGCAGCACCAGCTCGCCGCCACAACCCAGGGTGACGAAATCATGCTCGTCCTCGGCATAGCCCGGGATGCCCAGCACCCGGTCGGCCTCGGCATACTGATCGTCGTCCGCGGCCGGGTCCCCGGCGGCAAACGACTCGACCTGATCGGCGAACGACACCGCCCCCATCGGGAAGTGCACCTCGCCGCCATGCCCGTCGGGGTAATCGGCGCCTTCCGCAAATGCCGGCAGCGCAAGCCCGGCGAGCATCAGCCCGACTAGCCAGCGCGTCGGCAACCCGCGGTGAGCCGGTGCGGTATTCATCCTGTCGGGCATGGCTACGGGGGCACGCTTGCCGGTATGAAATGAACCACCGCATTCAAGCACGGGCAGGGACTCGCGGGAAAGCGATGCCCGGTCGGCGACGAACGTCAGAACAGCGGCTGCGATCGCCAACAAGCACCGGCGTTCCGGCTTTGCTAGATTGACTGGTCCCACAACACGACTGAAGCGGGGCGCACCTCATGAAAACGAAAGTGCGGCAACTGCTGAAGGAAAAGGGCGACCAGGTCTGGACCATTGCGCCGGACGCCTCGGTCTACGACGCCCTGCAACTCATGGCGGACAAGGGCATCGGCGCGCTCGTGGTGATCGACGACGAGCGGATCGTCGGCCTGCTTAGCGAGCGCGACTACGCCCGCAAGCTGATCCTGCAGGGCCGATCCTCCCGGGATACCCCGGTACGCGAAGTCATGACCACCCGCGTGCTGATTGTCGGACCGGACCAGACCGTCGAAGACTGCATGGCCCTGGCCACTGACAAGCGCGTCCGGCACTTCCCGGTGATGGACGGCGACAGGTTGATCGGCCTGGTGTCCATTGGCGACCTGGTCAAGTCGGTGATTGCGGATCAGGAATACGTCATCAAGCAGCTTGAGACCTACATCAGCGGCTGAAGTACGGTTTCCGTTGTCTGAACACGCCCCGAGCGTTGTATGACATGCCTATATGAGTCATGGTGAGTCACACCATTCCGGGCACGGATTTCAGGCAGTCATGACGCAACTCACGCTACGCGGTTTCGACCCGGAACTGGAAAAGCGCCTGCGCGAACTCGCGGCGCGTGATCACCTCTCGCTCAACAAGGCCGCGCTGAAGCTGATGCGGCGCGGCGCGGGGCTTGAGGCCGCATCCGAAGCGGGTCAACCAATCGGTGACCGGCTCAAGCGCTTTGCCGGACGCATGCCGGCCGCGGAAGCCGAGCGTATCGATCAGGCCATCGACCGGGCTCGCCTCGAGGACATGGAGCGACCCGATTGATCGCGCTTCCGGATACGAATGCCTACACGGCCGCAGCCCGGGGTGACGAGCCTCTGCTCGAAAATCTTGGCAGGGCCAGCCATATACTCATGTCCTCGATCGTGGTCGGCGAGCTGGAGTACGGCTTTCGCCACGGCACTCGCTGCCAGCAGAATCGCCATCAACTCGACGAGTTTCTTGCAGAGAGTTACGTCGACTTTCTGACCATTAGTCGCGACACATCAATCCATTACGGCCTGATCAGTAGCGAACTGCGCGCCGGCGGCAATGAGATTCCAAGCAATGACGCCTGGATTGCCGCCCATGCGCGGGAATACAGTGCCGTACTCTGGACCCGGAATCGGCATTTTCAGGTCGTCACGGGGGTATCAACCAGACAGTGGTGAATACCGCTACTGGCAGTAGCCCAATGAAGCTGAATATATCGCTTAGCATGTCGGGCCGAGTGCGAGGATTCAGCGAGGCGAAAGACAGGAACTGGGGCCCGATGCGCGGGGAACGCATCGAGCTAAAGGGCTCAGGAGCTCAATGGCCCGGACCCCCTTAGCTCTTTAGCTGACTGTCGCTGGTTACTTCCCGGTGGGGCCGGGTCAGGCCAGCTTTCATGGTGGGTTTTTTTCGGGCCATTCGGAGAAGGATTCTGGCCCTCTGATCCAGTCAGCTATTTCCATCATCCGATCAGGATGGTTCCGTATCCCGCATTCCCATATGACGAGCACACGCCATCCAAGCTCCAGAAGGTCGTTGACGTTTTTCCGGTCCCGTTCGACGTTCTGTCTGAACTTGGATTCCCAGAATGCCGGGCGTGTCTTCGGCGAGGTGGTATATCGGCACCCATCGTGTCGGTGCCAGAAGCAGCCGTGAACGAACAGGGCTGCCCTGAATCGTGGCAGTACGATGTCGGGACGGCCGGGAAGACCGGCTCGGTGTAACCGGAATCGGAGCCCTGAGCGATGCAGATATCGTCTTACCCGGATTTCAGGTCTGGTGTTGCTGCCCCGTATGCCCGACATCATCCGGGATCGGGTTGCGCGGTCTACAACGTCAGTCAAGGTTCCCGGTCCCGCACGACATGGATGAACTGATCGACACTGAGAAGCCAGTCGCTCCGGCTGGTTTCATAGTTCGCATGTAGTGATTGCGGCACCACGAGCGAAAGGCGAGCGTCCCGCATCTCGTCTGTCTGATGCGAGGAGATGCCGGGCTGTAGAGTCAGGAGATGCTTGTCCGGAATGCGGGCTGCTTCATTCAGTACCTGCCGCCATCGATCCTTGCAGGTGGTCTTTACGCCCAGCATCGACAGTCGGGCGGGCTCGAAATGGGGGTCGTGATACTCGCTCTCGCCGGGAAACAGGAAATCGGGCTTCGAGCGTCCTTCCGTGGTTGCGCCGCGGTCAAACCGGATCGTGTTTTCAAGAAGTAGCCATTCGATATGGTTTTCAAGTGCATGGCCTGCCCGCGACTTCCGTCGGTTGTGGATGCCGAGTGAATAGCTCACGAAGGCGTCGACATCCTCCTGCCATTCAGCTGCATGCTCGGCCAGATGTCTGATGACGATATGTCTTTCCAGCTGTCTGAACAGGGCTTCTTCTCGATCGATCAGAGCGATGATGGCGCTGTCCGGATCGGTTACCGCGTCGATATCGCCTTGCAGAGTTTCCAGCGCAAGGGCTGAAAGCTCGCGTGTCGTGGGAAAGTGAGGTCCGAACCGGTCCAGAAGGAGATCAAGCCACTGATCGCCGGCGGCCGGTGCGAAGCCGAGGCCCAGTTCCTCCGCGATGTGATTGAACAGGGCTTCGGATGCCTGATCCACATCTTCAGGGTATATATCACCGAGACTGCCCTGCAGGTCGTGCCCGGGTATGCCGAACAGCCAGAGCACGTCGGACATCTGCTCGCTCTGGCGATCGACGATCAGCAGAACGAGAGATGCGTCGTGTCGCAGCGCCATGATCAGCACGTCGCCCTCGCCTGCCTGATCCATGATCGGGTTGTCGTGGAAGTAGAGCCGATGTTCCGTTCTATTCGGGTCGTTTTCCCGCGCGTCGTACCACGTTACCTGCGCGTCCACGGTCAACTGCTCGTCTTCCTTTCGGCCGATGTAGATGAATCTGGCATCTAGTTCGCGGCGAGCGAGCCCGAGGTGCCGCTTCATCAGGGTTGTGCCATTGAACTCATGCTGGTTGGAGGAGGCCCGGTTGGCCTCAACGGCGCTCAGTTGCTTGGCCATCACACCGAGGAAGGACTGGTCGAGCTTGTGCATGGGATGCTTTCTGCGCGTGTGTCTTCAACAGCACTCTACCGGTGATTGCGCATACGACAACATCGACTATTGCAGCTGGGCGTAGCGAAGGCCATAATGTCCGCATTTAGTCCCCGCGTCTGGTGTCATCATGGAGAGTCCCGAGCCCTTTTCCGATTATCTAACGCGTGCAAGGCGCCAGCTGACCCAGAACGAGATCGCCGAGCACATGCGGTGCAGCCCCCGCCAGGTGAGGCGGTGGGAAATCGGCGAATCGAGGCCGCCGGAATACGCGCTGGATCGCCTCAAGCAGCTGCCACTCTTCCTGACCGAGTCGTCACCAGTGCCGGAGGCGGCGAAATTCTCGTTTGTCGATCTGTTTGCCGGTATCGGCGGCATCCGGCTCGGATTCGAGTCGCAGGGCGGCAGGTGCGTATTCACAAGCGAATGGGATCGGTTCTGCCAGCGGACCTACGTCGAGAATCATGCTGATGGGCACATGATCAACGGCAACATCAAGGATGTCGACGAGAGCGAGGTCCCGGATCATGATGTACTGCTGGCCGGATTTCCCTGTCAGCCCTTCTCGATTGCCGGTGTTTCCAAGAAAAACTCGCTCGGGCGCAAGCACGGTTTTCTCTGCGAAGCCCAGGGTACGCTGTTCTTCGACGTCGCACGCATCATCAAGGCCAAGAGGCCGAAAGCCATTCTCCTGGAGAACGTCAAGAACCTTCTGTCACATGACAAGGGCAACACATTCAAGGTGATCACGACGATCCTCCGGGAGGAGCTCGGTTACGAGATCTACTGGAAGGTCATTGACGCGAAACACTATCTCCCGCAACACCGGGAGCGGGTCATTATCGTGGGATTCCGGGACCCAGTGCCGTGGTCATGGGATCTCCTGTCCTATCCGGAAAAGGGAACCACAACTCTCGCAACCGTACTGCATCGTCCGGACTGTTCCGACGCGGGCGAGCACGATGTGGAGGCCGGTTACGTTATCGACGGGCGCGTCAATCCGAAGTACACGCTGTCGGACAAGCTGTGGGCCTACCTCCAATCCTACGCCGAGGGGCACCGCGCCAGAGGTAACGGATTCGGATTCGGTCTGGTCAGTCCCGATGATACTGCGCGCACATTGTCCGCTCGTTACTACAAGGACGGGTCGGAAATTCTCGTGGACCAGGGCCAGGGCTGTAATCCGAGGCGGTTGACCCCGCGAGAATGTGCTCGCCTCATGGGTTTTCCCGATTCGTTTAGGATTCCGGTGTCGGATACTCAGGCGTACAAGCAGTTCGGAAATTCGGTTGCTGTGCCGGTAGTCAGTGAAGTCGCCCGAGTTATGAATTATTTCGTTAGCGAGCGCGCTGGGCAAATGATTTTGCCCATGAGGTGAATGCGGGATTTATCCGCTCGCAGGCCAACATGGTTGATCATGGGGCAGGTATTTGTCTGACACACTAACACTGCAGCGAAGCCGCAGAACAATCCATAAGTCCGCTTGAGGCCGGAGATGGGCTGGACGCGATATGGTCGTCGCTCATGCCGCTAATGGTCAGAACTGTACCTCCCCCAGAGGTCATCAAGTGAGCCCGTAGCCAAGATGTAAGCGGCGATAGGCTGCAGCACGAGGTGAAAGATGTCGGCGAAGGTTTTTTCCTTTTGTACACCCAATACGCCCCCAGCGTTAATTGCCATTTAAGCGTGCGTCATGGTGCGACCAAATACCCCTACGATGCGGGTGCAGGCCAGTTATGTTTGGGGCTTGTATATTTCCATGAAATCCGCAATTTCATCGGCCGTAAAAGGCGGATTGCGTTTGTGCGCCACAGTATGACAGTTCGCGCAAAGGGGTATTAGATCGCGCGCCGGATTTATAACGTAGCCGGGCCCGAGTTCAGATACGGGGGTTGTGTGATGTACTTCAATGTGACCAACGGCTATTGGCCCATAGGTTTGCCCAAAATCCATGCCGCACGCGGCACATGAGGTGCCATGGATAGAGATTGCCGCAGCTCGATTGCGGCGGTCACGCTCGTAACGATTGGCTTGGACGTACGTGAGCGCGCCTTCCGGATAACTCTCGGCGCTTGGAATCAAGGCATTGACCTCCTCTTCGAGCGGAAGAATTGCCACGATCGCTGCTGCGAAGCGCCCCGTCCAATTCCGGATGATTGCGTCATCTGGTTCCCCATCTTCTGCACCCAGCTCAATTTGTCCTTTGTTGATTTTGAGATGGAAGCGGGTCCACCGCTCGTTCCATAAACTCGATCCGTCAAAGGTTTTGGTGTACCCGTTGACGCTAGTCTCGATCTGCGCACCTCTCTCGCGGCAGTCGGATAAAACAGCCTGGAAGGCTGCGCGTCCGGTTTCGTCTGCGCGCCCCATCGCGGAAAGTAGATCACCCGCGAACTTGCCTGGTTCAAAGGAAATGTGGAACCGCCGCCAGCCCACCGTAGTGCGGATCGCAAAGGACTGGTCTAAATGCGGCCCCACCGGATGGAGCGCGTACCAGCGTTGACCATCTCCATCAATGCCCGTTGTGGCCTTGAAGGCGAGACCGGTTTCTCTAGTGATGAACGTCTGCAATTTTTGCGGTTCAAGCCACATCGGGGTCCTCACCCGTATCCGGTTCCGGCAAGCTCTCGACAAGCTTGCGAAGGATGCGCGTCACTTCATAGCATAGTGCCCAGAGCAGAGAATCCATACCTTGAACCGTGACACTGCGACTGAGATTTGGTGCGTAAACTTTGTGGTAATAAGGGTGCTGCGTATTAATGCGCACGGCCTTGTGCTGCTCAATAAGCGCGGGTTCGAAAAGGAGCCCGTCCTCGACGTCGTTGGTCGGCTGAACAAATACCTCTCCAGGCTTCACGGCAGAGCCTACTTTGAGCTTCATCTTAAAAGTGCCGTGTTCGTTTTTTACAGTTACTTCTCCAGTATCTGGATCACTGACGTTGACTTCGGCTCCGCCTAATTCCGCTTCCTTATTACGGATCGAGTTATTAGACGCATCGTGTGCGTTCTTGGCCTTGTTGGAAATATCTTTGTTTTGGCCTTGTCGATACCTCCGATTAGCCTCCCGGCGCGGCGCCGTCAGAAATTGATCCCTTAACCACATCCATAGCTCATCGTTCAGTATTATCTGAGATTTTTTGATGTCGAGGTGGAATGCGTCATCTAAGTTGTGATCAAATGAGAATTCCACCCGCAGGAGCGTACTGTGTGGCTCTTTCTGAAACATGCCAAGCCAGTCAGCCTCGTGGATCAGTCGTTGCTCTCGATAGATGTAAA